>NC_015730.1:3220833-3542916 GCF_000154785.2 Roseobacter litoralis Och 149 | reverse complement strand
GCGTACAATGAACCGGCAATTCAGTACCATGAATTGAAACTGTCGCTAAGCCGCAGCAACAACGACGTTCTTTCTGCTATCCGCGTCGCACTGCAATCTTCTTGCGACATGCTGGTACGTGCGTTGCGGCCAATCTTAAGAAGCTACGTGGTTCGGTCGCATTTTAAGGCCGCTCCGAGCGCTCGTTTAGGCCATTTTCCGTTCGAAGATGATGGGGTTTTTCCAGTCGGGTGGTGCGCGTTACGCGATTGCGCACTGACCAGCGACGACGCGGTGAAAATGCAGGTCGAGGATAACGGCGAGATAAGTGGCCATCACCTCTTCGGTCACCTGTGGGCGGTCATAGCTCTCCACGCGATGTTCGGTGTTCCAGACGTCGAGGTCACAGGTTTGGTGCCTTCTGCGTCGCGCGCAGTGGTAACAATGCGTTGCGCGTGGCCACCATTTCGGCGGTACTTGAAGCGTTGCAAAGGCGCAGTTGGTCGATGGGTGTCACGTCTACATAGGCCGGGTCGTGACCCAATGCACGCGCCGGGTTCAATGTGATTGAGGCAAGCCAGTCGCCCATGGGCGGGTCAAGATGTGCGGCCAGACATGCCAGATGCAAGGCCGCGCGCGGGTCGTGCTGGCCAACCGGGCAAAAGGCATCAGCCACATTATCCGAGGCGATGACGATTGGCACGCCTGCGTCGTGCAACTCACGCAGGCAGGTCAGACCGCGCTGGTTTGGCGTGCCATCGCGGCGGCCCTGCAGGTACAGGTTGGTCGTCGGCAACGCGCAGATTGCGATCTTTGCACGCAACAGCTTGTCGAATATCCGATCCCGCGTCGGGGCATCATGGTCGATCAGGCTGACCGCATGCCCGCATAGAATTGGCCCTTCAAAGCCGCTTGCCCATGCAGCGTCACATATCGCTTCAAGCCCATTGTAGGGCCCTAGACCTTCATCAACATGGAAATCCAAAGCGAGGCCAAAGTGATTTGCGGCTGCAAATACGTTCGTAAGGCCCTCGCTCACATCACTCTGGTCGTGATCCAAAATAAAGGCTCCAAGGACGCCGGCGCTGTGCTTTGCAATGTGATGTGCCACAGCAAAACAAAAGTCGCGATCCGCCAGTTGCGAGATACTGGTGAGTGCTGCCATCTGGATTGTCATTGCCGGAAAATCACGCGAGACTTCTTGCAGCACGGACCACGCCAGCGGCGGTGCTGCATCCGTACCCCAATCAATATGGCTGCGTACCAGCGTGCACCCGGCGGCATCCAATTCGTGCAGTCCACGTCCCATACGGTGCCGTAAGTCGGGCGCAGTCCAATGCTGTTTATCAACTGCCTGTGCTGCGATGGCAGCGGCAAGGTCGCCGCCGATACCTTGCATACGGTTGATGCTGTGACACTTATCCAGATGGCAATGGGCCTCCACCAAAGCGGGGATCAGGATGCGCGGGGTTTGTGAGTGCGCAACTGTGGTCAAACCAACAGCTCTGCCATTTTTGACAATCAGATCGCCCCGCAGGCAATCGCCTTCTGTGCGACCGCCAAATCTGCCGGGCGCGTGCACCATGGACAGCGGCACGAGGATATCACGCAACACAGTCATGTTGTGTCGCCCAGAAGTGCCTGTCGCCCGGGCCTCAAGATTTTGCTTGGCATTACCTACTGTCCTGATCAAAGGAAAACATCGGGCGGCCCTGAAAGATTGCAAATCTGTGCCTGAAGATGTGACGGGAGGCTGTCAAAAATCCACATTCCGCGCAAGGATGAATGCAAGGCCAGAGGGATCGGTTATCGTTGCAAACCCCTGTCTTGCCGACCTCAACGCTGATCATTGTGTCGGTCCGTGCCCGGCCTGGGTTTGAGGTTCGGGCACTGTGTAGCTGACAATTATGCCTCTGGAGAGGCTTTGTTCAGAATTTCGTTCAGCCGTTCCAGATCGCCGATCTCATTGGCGAAAATAAGCACCAGTCGCGCATTCAACGCATGGCTCTGCGTATCGCTTAACCCTTTGTGGGCCTCAAGCAAAGCGGCGTAAAAATCATCTGCAGGGAAGTTCGGGTTGGGTTTGATCGTCATGCAGAATTCCCCAGCGCTTTATTCATCGCCTTTGCTACAGCCTGCTCTGAAACGGTTCTGAAAGCCGCACAGATGTGACCGTCTGGGCGCAGCAGATAAGTGTCGTCCGTGCCGTATCGCTGTTTCAGCAGACCTGTTGGATCCTCGAAACAGGTATAGTCGCTTTGGTGCCCCACACCGATACGTGGCAGGTCGCAGACTGCGGGGATTGGTACTGGCCCGACATGCAAAAGGCAGAAGTCAGACGGGATTTTGTCGATCAGCCAGCCGGTGCCATCTGGGCTTGAAACGGGTGCATCGAGCACGGGGCTGCCGATGGGCAAATGGCTGTCGCCACTGCTGTGCAATGCGCTTTGCGACAGGACAAAGGGCAAGGAAAGGCGTCCGGAATTGATCAATGCGCGCGCAAAGGGATGCTGTGCGGCAAGCGAAAGCACCTCATCACGAAACAGCGTTTCCATAGGGCTTTTGGGTGTCATGAAATTTGTCGCACGGGCCGAGTTGAGGATATTCTCGTCGCAGGCCATCCCACGCTCCGCATCGTAGCTGTCGATCAGGTTTGCCGGTGCTTTGCCCGCGCAGACAGCGGCAAGTTTCCAACCCAGATTGTCCACATCCTGAATGCCCCCATTGCCGCCCCGTGCGCCGAAGGGGCTGACCACATGCGCGCTGTCCCCGGCAAAAACCGTCCGATTATGAACGAAACGCTCAAGCCTAGCGCAGCGAAACCGATACACGCTTTGCCAGTCCAGACGAAAGGGCGCGTCGCCGATGATGGCTTTGATGCGCGGAATAACCCGTTCTTTGGTCGCTTCGGTGTGAGGGTCCGTGTCCGGGCCCAGTTGCAGATCAATCCGGTAGATATTGTCGGGTTGTTTATGCAGCAAGGCGGATTGGCCGTTGTGAAAAGGCGGGGAAAACCAGAACCACCGCTCCGGTGTGTCGTGGGTGCCAAAGGGGCTGGTGGCCATTTCCACATCCACGATCAGAAAATTTTCCTCGAATGTCTCACCCTCAAAGGCGAGGTTCATGCGCTGGCGCGTTGCGGAGCCTGCACCGTCACAGGCCACCAGCCATTCGGCTTCGAGCCTGTAGGGGCCATTGGGCGTCTGAATGGTCAGGGTCATATAATCTTCATGGTCCGTGTGATCGACAACCTTGTTGAGAAATCGCAGATCAATCAGATCGGGAAAATCCTGAGCGCGCTCAACCAGATATTCCTCAACGTAGTATTGCTGCAAATTGATGAAGGCGGGATACTTGTGCCCCTGCTCCGGCAGCAAATCAAAGGCGTAGATTTCCGTGTCACGGTGAAACTGGCGCCCCACTTTCCAGGTCACGCCTTTTTCCAACATGCGATCCCCGACGCCGAGGCGGTCGAAAATCTCAAGTGTGCGCTTGGACCAGCAAATCGCGCGCGAGCCGAGTGAGACGACATTGTTATCATCCAGCACCACCGATTTCACGCCGCGCAATGCCAGATCAATGGCCAGTGCCAGCCCGACCGGCCCCGCGCCGATGATCACCACGGGGTGGCGCGCTTCGGCGGCGTTCAGGCCCGGCGGGGCGACATAGGGAAAGGGCGCATAGTCATACGCCATCCGTGTCTTCCTGTTTTCGCAGTTTGCGGATCGTCCAGATCAACGTGCCGCCGAAAAAGGCACCCGCAATCGCGATGACTTCGAACATGGCGATGCCGCTTGGCCATCCGCGATATACCACGGCACCGACCAGCATGGCCAACCCGGCAATGGACACCCATAGGCGGAATATCAGCTCTGATCTGGGCGGATCAAACTTGCTCATCTCGCTGTCCTTTCCAGCCCGGCGCGCAGGCGGTGGCGACGGTGAAACACCATATGCCGACAACCTGTCGCGCAATATAGTGCCCGTCGATGATTTCCAGCACCGAGCCGTCTTTGCGCAGGCGCCTTACATCTGTGGCATCCACAACAGCGAGGTTTTCGCCACAAGCCCGTGCGGTGAGCGCTCCGATTTCGGTATGGCTGAAACCCTCGGCATCCAGCCCGTCAAAAATCGTTCCCAACAGGGCGACCAAAGCATCCTTGTCAGCAATCGGCACAGTGGCATGTGGCAGAATAAACAGGCTGGGTTCGGCATAGCAATCGGCCACGGCATGAAAGTCCCTTGCATTCCAGGCTGAAAGATATCGGTCAAACAAGTCTTGGATTTCTGCGGTCACGTCACGCATCGTGGTTCCTTATTTCTATCAGCCGTGTAGTTGCTCCCACATTTCCAGATCGCGTTTGTCGGTCCAGATGCGCGGCGTGTCGATGTCGAGCGCTTCGTCATAGGCGCGCGCGACATTGAACGGCAGGCAGTGTTCATAGATCGCATAGTCTGCGAACTTGGGGTCGCATTCCGCGCGCACCGCGTCCCATGCTTCCTTGAGGCTGCCTCCGCGCAGGGCAACGCGGGCCGCCGGCCTGTAGGTCGAGCGGACAAAATCCTTGGTGCTGTCCAGTGCCGCATTGACCATATCGCGCCCTGCAAGTGCTGCGCCACGACCGGGGGCAATGGCCTCCAGGTCGAAATTTCGGATGGCCTCCAGCGTTCCGGGCCAATCATGAAAATGCCCGTCACCGCAATAGCAGGCCGATTGGTATTCCACGATATCGCCCGTAAACATGACGTTTTCATCCGGCACATAAATAACCGCGTCACCCGCCGTATGCGCGCGCCCAAGCTGCATGATATCCACCCGGCGATTGCCAAGATAGACGGACATGCGGTCATTGAATGTGGTGGTCGGCCATGTAAGGCCCGGAATGCTCTCGTGCCCTTCAAAAAGGCGTGGAAAGCGCTGGAATTCGCTGTCCCAGTCTTCTTTCCCGCGCTCTGCGACCATGGCGCGGGCTTTTTCCGACATGATGATTTGCGGGGCCTCAAACGCAGAGGCGCCGAGAACCCGGACCGCATGGTAATGGGTCAGCACCAGATGCGTGATCGGCTTGTCCGTGACCTCGCGCACCTTTTCGATCACCTTATGGGCAAGGCGCGGGGTGGCTTGTGCCTCGATAATCATTACGCTGTCATCGCCGATGATCACGCCGGAATTCGGATCACCTTCCGCGGTAAACGCCCAAAGGTCGCGGCCGACTTCGGTAAAGCTGATCTTCTTTTCGCTGAGGTCTGCCTGAGAGGCGAATGCTTTGGACATTGTGGTTCCTATGTCTTTTGTGCGCGCGGAAAGGTGGCCGGTTCGGTGCCGCTATCTGCAGCATTTATGCGCCAGACGCTTTGTCATGAAAAGAGCCGAGCGGGCGATATGCCAAAGCCTGACCGCCGTGCGCGTTAAAATCGACGCCCGTGTGTTTTAAATGCACGCCGTAGTCTTGTTCAGTGATCTGTGTTGCTTTGGTCTGTCTGCTTGCCTTTTTTGCGACGCTGCAGCCATTTGAAGCCGTAGACGAAAACAACAAAAACGACGATCCAGAACAGCAGGTCCATAAGAATTGTGCTCATAAATGACCCCTGCTTTCGGCTGCTTGTTCTGTTGGTTTTCTAGACAGTTGTGTTGGACATAGGCATCGTGACCCGCCGCTTCCACTGCTGTAACCCGATAATATGCGGTAGAACGCGCATTTTCAGTATTATCGAGAGGGGTGCATTCAGTTTCTGCGCCTTCCGTTTCGCCCGAACTACAGATCTGCGCCGTATTGCGCTGTGAGCCCACATGCCGCGACAAACGCATAGGTAGTAAGGTAGAGCAACTCGCACAAGTACTTGCCTAAAATGCGATAAGCTACAGGCGCGGACGGTTGACCTGTGTCCCTGTTGGCCTTTGATGGTGCGGCGGGGAACAAGCGAGAATTGGCGTCACATGAAAGACAGTGCCAAAGGCCTGATCGTAACGACAGCGGGTGTCTTGCTGGTCGTGCCGGATGCGCTTTTTGTGCGCTTGATTGATGCCGGTGCCCTCACTATTGCGTTCTGGCGCCTGTTTTTGGCAGGTTTTTTTCTGGGGCTGGGCATATTGGCGCTGCACGGGACAGCCCCGTTCAGGGCGGTTTTGAAAACCGGGCGCTATGGGTTGATCCATATGGCGGGCGTGGGGGCGAGTGGTGTGCTTTTCATACAGGCCGTTGCGCTGACCTCTGTGGCGAATGTTGTGTTTATCATTGCCTCTCTCCCTATTTTCGCGGCGATTTACAGCCGGGTGTTTCTGGCGGAACCCATCAGTTTGCGGATGCTCCTGACGATGGCGTCGGTTTTGGTGGGGCTTGCGGTGATTGCTTTCGGGTCTGGCGAAACGGAGAATGCAAGCCTCGCCGGGGATGCCTTGGCGCTCGCGGTTTCAGCGCTTTTTGCAGCGGCCCTTACCGCCGCACGACGGGTCAAACATGTCTCGATGGTGCCGAGTGTGGCGATGGGCTATGTCGCGGCAGCACTTGTTTTGCTGCCGTTTGCCGCCCCCTTTTCCGTACCCCCCGATCAGGTTTCGCTGGTCTTGTGTCATGGCGGTTTTATTTTGGGCAGTTCGGTTCTGCTGGCAATTGGTCCACGCTATATCACCTCAGCCGAGGTGGGTCTGCTCGTTCTGTTGGAAAGCGCTTTGGCCCCCTTGCTGGCCTGGGCGGTGGTCGGAGAGAACCCCGGCCGCTATGCCATCGCAGGGGGCGCCATCGTCATTGGCGCCCTTTTGGTGTCAAACATCGCAATGCTTAGAAATCAACAGAAACACCGGGCAGATTCAGCGCCTTCATAAGGTCGCGTAATTCCTGACGGGCGGCGACATTCGAAATGTTCAGCTGTTTGACGCCAATGTCCTTCAGGTCCAGCAGGGTAAGGCCGCGCGGGAAGAGTTCGCGAAAAACGACGCGTTCGGAAAAGCCGGGCGCGATCCGAAACCCGATGCGTTTGGACAGGTTGGCGATGGCGCGTTCCATCTTTTCCTTGTTGACCATGCGCTGCGCGCCCATGCGGTTGCGCACCACGATCCAGTCTATCGGGGACAACCCCGCCTGAGCGCGCAACTGCCGCGCGTTCCAGACCATTTCAGAATACACCGACGGGCCCAGTATTTTATCACCCGTCGAATCCGTGCGCGCCAGAAGATCGAAATCCACAAAGCTGTCATTGAGAGGTGTGATGAGCGTGTCGGCCAGACTATGTGCCACCTGACTGAGCCGCGTGTGGGAGCCGGGGCAATCTATCAGGATAAAGTCATTTTCCGGCTCAAGCTCAGCAACCGCCGCGGATAGCCTGTGATCATAGATATTCTCGCCCTCTTTCAACGTTTCAGGGGCGATTTCGGGCAGATCATGCGTGTTCGGGCTGGCAAGCGAGAGGCCTGCTTTCGCCAGAAATGATGCGCGATTTTCGGTATAACGTCCAAAGGTGCGTTGACGCAGGTCCAGATCCAGTGCGCTGACCTTGTGGCCCATGCGCGCCAGAGCGGTGGCCACATGCATGGAGACGGTCGACTTTCCGGCACCGCCTTTTTCGTTCCCCACAACGATAATATGCGCCATTTGCCTGATCCTTTACCCCGGCCGCTTACAAATGGCCTTATTGGCGGCACTATATGAGCGGAAACGCGCTTTGGAAAGGCGCGAACGGGCTTGAAACAGGCCCTAGCGTTCAAATTTCAAAGGGATTTGGGTGCGTGTCGCGAGCGCTAGTTGACCTGCTTTAGCATCACCTCAATATCGCCTGCGCCCGATAGCGGAATGGCACCTGTCGTGATCATGTCACCAAGACGGATGTCATCGCCGGAATGGCGCGCCAGATGCGCGCTGACGGTGTAATTTTCGATGTTGCCCGCTACATCGATCTCGAACGGCAAGGCGTCCGTGGTGGCATCAAAACCTTCAGGGATGCTGACTTGGGTTTCGGTAATGCGAATGGCATCCGCACCAACGCGAGATGTGTCCTGAACGGTCAACCTGATGTTCTGACCGCTGGGCAGGGCACCCGGATTTTCAAACTTCACAACGCCGCGTATCATGTCATTTCGCTCCGATTGTGTTGCAGGCAAAAAAGAACCCGGCGCCTGAATGTGCCGGGCTCTCGTATCTTATACGTCGGGAGGAGGGGGGCTGTCACCCTCATCGCCGGGTTCTTGCGCTGCGTTCTCGTCCGGCGCGTCCTCAAAACCGGGGGGAGGGGCATCATCGCCTGAGGCACTTGCGGACGCCGCATGTTCATCCGCCACGGGCGGCGGCGCGTCCCCCCTTGCTGCGACATTGGCGTCTTCGCCCATGTCCATGGGCGGAGGCGGCGCGCCGGTCCCATCATCCATCGCGAAACTTTGCGATGCGCTTGTGCCGCCATCCATCTGGACGGTCACGGTAATTGAATTTGACATCATCTTTCTCCAATCGCGCTCAGCGCATTACCACGCGTTCAATCTGGTTGTTGATGATATAGACATCCACCTTCTTGGCGCCAGCACGGGCAGCGTTCAGGGCATGAAAGACATTCGAGACACCATCGCTGCTGCCTGTCTTGATCTTTTGCCAGCCGGAAATGCCGCTGATGATCGCATGACAGTTCTGCGAGTCTTTTGAGGTATAGGTGCGTGAAACGGTTTTGTTATTATGCCACATGAGAAATTCTCCTGATAAAAATGATACTGAAAAGAAATTATAAAAGTTGAGCGCGGTAGACTTTGTCGCCGTCTTTGAAAAGGGACAGCTTTTTGCCGAACGCCATTGCAGAACAGCAAATGTCGAAAACATTGCTACAGCCATCGGTGGTGTCCGGATCAATGCGAATCCACCCCTGACCCTGCGGCATGACCCAGCAGTTTTTCGTGCCCGACGTCGCATAGACCCGCGCAACATCAACGGTTTCCCAGAGCTGATAGATGCTTTGGATGGCGGCAATATCGCCAGCACTCAGCCCGGTGCGTTGACCTAGGGTCTTGCCCGGCGGGATCGATTCAATGGTCGGCTGCCCGTTCTTGGAAAAAGCATAGCGGCCATAGTGCATGATGGAACCGTAGTCATAAGGCCCCACATCATCCCCATCTGCAATGTGCTGGTTGAAATTGTGCTCTTTGCCGCTCGTGATGTTCTGCCAGTTGATCTTGACTTTGGTATCGCGGTCTTCCCGGCTCTGTTCATGCCAAAGCCCGAACGCATGGCCAATTTCATGAACAGTCGCACCAAACCCGCAGCCACCGGCAAGGCCGATTTCCTGCTTACCGCCGCGCATGCCGACCTGGCTCCAACAGCCGGTTGCAGGGCGAAACCGAACGTAATTGGGATATTGCGCTTTGTTTGAATTGGTGCGCAGCACAAAGCGCATGCCGGTGTTCTGTTTCCAATGCGCGATGGCGTCATTGACCCGCTGCACGTTGGTGGCGGGCAGGGCTGGATCGATTTCATAGGGCATCAGGGCACCCGGCCAGCGTCGATTGGCCCCCGTGATCACGACACCATGTGCAATCTCATCCGGATCATCGCCCGCATCCAGGGCAGCCTTGGCCGCCGCGGTGCGCTCTTCGACTTCCTCCACTGTGCCAAGCACAATGCACCCTTCAAACACGGCAAGCCCATCGACTGCCGCATATTGCACCGTTTTGTTTTTGAAAGTATCGCCTGAGATTATGCCGGTTCGGACGTCGTTGCTGGTTAACAGACCCCCACAGCAGCAATCTTCCTCATCATGTTGGGACATGCTGGTATTCCTTTAAAATTGACTTTGTTAAACACAAAAAATAGATGCCGCTAAATATGGTGCGACACCCAAATGGTGCCAAAATAGCGCCACTCTGGCAAGAAGTTTAAAGATACGATCTTGTGTGGGTTGTGTAACTTGCTGTTTCCAAACCCATTTACAGGCTTGGCGAAAGTTCCGATTGTGCACAAAAAAGAGGCCGCACCGGAAGGCGCGACCTCTGGAAAATCAAAATAGTGAGTCGGACTAGAAGCCGAGACCCGCGTATTTGTTCTTGAATTTGGACACGCGACCGCCGGTGTCGAGCAGGCGTGACGACCCGCCTGTCCAGGCCGGGTGTGCCGATGGGTCGATGTCAAGCGACAGCTGGTCGCCTTCCTTGCCCCATGTGGATTTCATCTGAATGATTGTGCCATCGGTCATTTTGACATCGATGATGTGATAGTCTGGATGTGTATCTGCTTTCATCGGTCCGCTCCTTAAACGCTCGCGCCCGACTTGGGCTTGTAATTCGTGTTTTCCGCGATACGCGCGGATTTTCCGCGACGGCTGCGCAGATAGTACAGTTTCGCGCGCCGCACGCGGCCGCGGCGCACAACAGCGATGCTGTCGATATTGGTGGAGTGCAGCGGGAATACCCGCTCAACGCCTTCACCGAAAGAAATTTTGCGCACCGTGAAGGATCCGGCGATGCCGTGACCGTTGTTGCGTGCGATGCACACACCTTCGTAGTTCTGAACCCGGGTACGCGTACCCTCGGTTACTTTAAATCCGACGCGGATGGTGTCACCGGCGCGGAAGTCGGGGATGTCTTTTCCCAGAGCGGTGATTTGTTCCGCTTCAATCTGTGCAATCAGATCCATCTGATCGTCTCCTATGATGCTCGTGGTATGTCCACGAAGTTTGTGCGTGTTTCAGAGCTTCGGGATTTACCGGCGCGCCGCAGCGCCCGCCCGGAGGATACAAACATCATTCCTTATTCATGAGATTCCATACGGAACCGGCCCGGACCCGCAAAAGCGACTCCAAGTTCGCGCTGTCTAAGAGGAAACAGAGCACAGATCAAGCCTATTTGATCCAGTTGGCACGGCTGCTTGAAATAATCCGTTGGCCTTTGTGCCTAGCTACCGGTTTCTGGTTGCTTTCCTGTCCAGTCGTGGTGACCGCGCGCATTCATGATGGAACTCATTCTGATCCCATCTGCACGCAGGTGCAGCAATGCCGTGGATTTGTAGGGCGCCGTTGCGCGCATGCCATTGCGCAACAAATTGGTTTCATAACTGCCAAGCCATGTGCCATCGCTGCATTCCTCAAGTCCAAGAGGGACGCGGAATATGCGGTCCAACTGCATGGCATCACATGCTTGCAGATAAAGGGCAAAATTCTCGCGCAGTTCATCATCGGTCTTGATGACGATGGGACCAGCGCTGGTGATCAGTGAAAATGTATAGAGCACACGTTTTCTCCAGCGCGCAAAATCACGCTCGATAAAACACTCCGAGACATCGTCCAAAAAGGACTGAAAATCGCTTTCGTTCAAAATTCGCTTACCTGGCTCAACAATAATACTGCAGAGCGTACAAGGTGGCGCGGGCTCACTCAATGGTTTCGCGTTTTGGTAGCTCACTTTGTCGCGATGATCGACCGGAGGTTGTTTTTCGGATCAACAGGTTGCGCAGTGATGCGTATCATCCTGTACTTGAGCGTCCCCTGTCCGAAAAAACGGGTCTGACTGGCGTATAAAACGGCGGCTTGATATGGCTGTCAAATACCAAAAGCGTGCGGTTTTTCAAGCGGTACAGACGTCGGTGCCTGTGGTGCCGACGATACATCACAGTGCCTTTTTTGACGTTTGATAGGTGTATCTGGCTTGGCTGCGGTGTCAGTCTTTGCCGGTTTTGGCCGCCCAAAGGTCGGGCCGACGCCTTTGGGTCAATCGGTGTGATTCCGCCTCGCGCCATTTCGCGATCTCTGCATGATTGCCGGACATCAGTACGTCGGGGATTGCATGCCCCTCCCATAGCGCCGGGCGGGTAAACTGTGGATGTTCAAGCAGACCGTTCGAGTGGCTTTCTTCCACGGTGCTTTCCACGTTGCCCAAAACACCCGGCAAAAGCCGGACCGTGGCATCCAGCACTGTTTGCGCCGCAATCTCACCGCCTGTCAAAACATAGTCGCCGATGGACACCTCGGTGACGCCAAAATGCTCCAGAACGCGTTCATCGACCCCTTCAAAGCGCCCACACAACACAGTGACACCATCACAACGCGCCAGATCCTTGGCCATTTCCTGTGTAAACGGACGGCCCCGCGGGGACATGTAGAGGATCGGCCAGCGCCCCCGCGCAAAACGCTGTGCCGCCTCGATCGCCGGGCCGACGACATCTGCGCGCATGACCATACCCGCCCCACCGCCTGCGGGCGTGTCATCCACGTTGCGGTGCTTGCCGACACCAAAGCTGCGCAGATCATGAGTGTGCAACTGCCAGCGCCCGTCCTGCAGGGCTTTGCCGGTCAGCGACAGGCCAAGGACACCGGGAAAGGCGTCCGGGAACAGGGTGACGATGCGGGCCTGCCAAACGCCTGACAGCTCTTCGTCTGTGCCGATCAGGGAGCTTGGGGTGCGCGTCGCCCGGATGGTCTTGCGGCCATGGCTTTTGGGTGCCTGCGCCACCTCAGAGCGCCCCTTCCGGCGGATCGGCGATTATTTTGCCAGCGCGCAGATCAACGGTTGGGATCACCGCAAGCGTGAAGGGGAGCAGAACGGTTTCTGACGACCCGACCCGCTGGACTTCGAGGATGTCACCGGCCCCATGATCAGCGACCGTCTTGACGCTGCCCAGAATTTCCCCTCCGGTATCAAGGACTTGGAGGCCAATCAGGTCGGTATAATAGTATTCATCATCGGGCAGGGACGGCAATTGATCACGCAGCGCAAAGAGTTGCACACCCTTCAGCGCATCCGCCTCTTCTTTGGTTGTCACTTCTGCGATCCGCGCGACAAAGCCGCCTTTGATCGGACGCACGAGGGCGAGGTGAAAATGACGCTGCCCGTCTTCGCTCGTCAAAGGGGCGTAGGTTTCGATATCTTCGGCGGTGGCGCAGAAACTTTTGATGCGCAATTCGCCACGCACACCGTAGGCGCCCGCGATGGCACCGACACAGATCTTTTCGTCGCTCATGGTACGTTCCTGCATAGGCCAGCATCCATCGTGCCACCGGCGGTTCGGCATTTTTCAGATGTATTGTTTCGCTCGAACATCAGCCCTGCGAGGAAGGCTGCGAGGATCAGGAAAAGCAATCGGATCGGTTTGAACACGGCTCTGTCCCGGTTTGAAATTCAGGCGGTGCGCCCCGGCCTGCGCAACACAGGCCGGAGGGCTTTTGGATAGGCGGGACAGGCCCGCCGCGCAGATTATTCTGCGGCTGCTTCTTCTTCGGCGGGGGCTGCGGCTTTGGCGGCTTTCTCTTCGGCGCGCTCCTGGGCTTTCTTGCCGGGTGTGCCCTTCTTTGGGTTGTTGCGCTCGGCTTTTTCTTTCAGGCCTGCGGCCTCAAGCATACGGGAAACGCGGTCTGTGGGCTGTGCGCCCTGACCCAGCCAGTACTGCACGCGCTCGGCGTCCATTTTCACGCGCTCTTCGCTGTCTTTGGGCAGCAAGGGGTTGTAAGTACCCAGTTTTTCAATGAAGCGCCCGTCGCGAGGCATGCGGCTGTCCGCTGCAACGATACGGTAGAAGGGGCGCTTTTTGGAGCCGCCGCGGGCGAGACGAATTTTCATGGCCATGGTCTTGTTTCCTTTGGATGTGTGGGGCGCGTTATGCGCCTTATGATTGGTGTTTGTGGTGGTGCTGAATGACTTCAGCGATGATGAAGTTAAGAAACTTCTTGGCAAATTCCGGGTCGAGATCGGCCCGGTTTGCCAAATCTTCGAGCCGTTCGATCTGTGCCGCTTCACGCGAGGGATCGGACGGGGGAAGGTCGTGTTCGGCTTTGAGTTTCCCCACAGCCTGCGTATGTTTGAACCGCTCGCCCAGTGTATAGACGAGGATGGCATCCAGACGGTCGATGGAAGCGCGGTGCTCTTTCAACAGGCTTGCGGCACGGGTTGCGGCGTCGCTCATTCTGGGCCTCCGAAACGGTGTTTTTGGGCGGTCGGTATCATGTCGGTGATACGTCGGTATTGCGTCGGTGCGCGGCGCGCGCATGTTTTACGATCAGTCAAGGGCCCAGCCTTTCGGTTTGAAGAGCGGATCGGCGTAGTGGCTGATCTCCATCTCGATACCATGGGACAGTTGCGAGCCGCGCAGATCCGCCGGAGCCGGGTGGCGGTAAACGGCGTCATTGCCGTCGATGGTGGCCGCGTCGTGATCCTTGAGCGCGCCCAGACGTTCGGCCAGCCGGATGCTGTCGAGGTTCTTGGGGTCGATGTAGCTGACCGCCGTGTCCCAGCCGCAAAACCCGTAGAGATAATGGCGCACCGCATGGGTGGCCTCAAGCGCGTAGCCCTTACCGTTCTTGTCAGGCCAGATCACCCATGCGATTTCCGCTTCGGGCCATTTCGCCGGCTTCCAGCCGCCTGCCATGCCGTAGGTTTCATCCGTGTCCTTGTCGTGGATCATCCACATGCCGTAGCCGCGGATCTGCCAGTGGCCGATTTCGGCGGCATAGAGCATCCACGCCTCATAGGCATTGAGCGGGCCGCCCATGAAGCGCGCGCGGTAGCTGGTAAAGGTCGCTTTGAAATCCGGATAATCCTCGGGCTCGGGGCCGCGCAGGATCAGGCGTCGCGTTTCAAGGATGGGAATATCGGCCACGTTACATCAATCCCAGATCAGCAGGGCTTTCACCGGTGAGCACAGGGCGCGTGAAATGGCGGTCCCAGCGGCGGATGCATTTTGTGCGTTCGGAGTGATCATAGGCCGCGATGCAGCCGGGATCGGTTTCCATCTCGACGCGGTAGGTCTCGTAATCGGCCAGCGACGGGAAACTGAAGGCGCACCACGCCAGATCGGACGGCCCTTCTGAGGGCAGCCAATAGCCGTGATGCGTGCCGCCCATGCAATTAATGTTGTGAATCCATGCTTTTGCATAGATCTCAAAATCCGCAACCTTGGCCGGGTCGATTTCGTATTTCAGAAAACAGGTGATCATTTCTTCTTACCGAACCCGCTGAGACCCGGTGGCAGCGCGGCACCGCCACCGCCCATGCCGCCGAGACCTCCGGGCAGCCTGCCGCCCATTTGTTTGGCAGCGGCTTCGAGCGCTTTGGGGTCCATGCCTGCGGCCATGTCCTGAGGCGACGCACCGCCCTTGCCGAACATGCCTTTCATGGCCTGTTTCATCATGCCGCCCTTGCCCATTTTGCCCATCTTTTTCATCATGTCGCCCATCTGTCGGTGCATCTTGAGCAGTTTGTTCAATTCGGAGACTTCCAGCCCCGCGCCCTTGGCGATCCGCTTTTTGCGGCTGGCCTGCAGGATTTGCGGGTTGGCGCGTTCTTTCTTGGTCATCGACTGGATCAGCGCGATCTGGCGCTTGAGGATATTGTCGTCAAAGCCTGCATCCTCGACCTGTTTGGCCATTTTACCCATGCCGGGCATCATGCCCATCATGCCCTGCATGCCGCCCATTTTCTGCATCTGTTCAAGCTGCATGCGCAGGTCGTTCATGGTGAAGTGACCCTTCATCATGCGTTTGACCATTTTCTCGGATTGCTCAAGTTCGAGCGTTTCCTGCGCTTTTTCGACGAGGGCCACGATGTCGCCCATGCCGAGGATGCGGCCTGCCACGCGGTCCGGCTCGAAGGTTTCGAGCGCGTCCATCTTTTCGCCGAGGCCGACGAATTTGATCGGTTTGCCGGTGACCGCGCGCATGGAAAGTGCGGCACCACCGCGCCCGTCACCGTCCATCCGGGTCAGCACCACGCCGGAGATGCCGATGCGTTCGTCAAAGTTCTGGGCGGTGTGCACGGCGTCCTGACCGGTCAGCCCGTCGACCACCAGCAGCGTTTCGCGCGGGTTTGCGACGTCGCGGACGGCTTCGACCTGTTGCATCAACTCTTCGTCGATGGACAGACGCCCGGCGGTGTCCAGCATATAGACGTCATAGCCACCAAGCCCGGCTTGCGTCTTGGCGCGTTTGGCGATGGCGACGGGGTCCTGTCCGGCGATGATTGGCAGGGTGTCGACACCGATCTGAGCACCGAGGATGGCGAGTTGTTCCATCGCGGCGGGGCGGTTGACGTCGAGCGAGGCCATCAGCACGCGTTTGCCGTCTTTTTCCTTGAGGCGTTTTGCCAGTTTGGCGGTGGTCGTGGTTTTACCGGAGCCTTGCAGGCCGACCATCAGGACCGGGGCGGGTGGGTTGTCGACCTTGAGCGTGCCGGGTTCGCCCTCGCCCTTGAGCACGTCGATCAGCGCGTCATGTACGATCTTGACGACCTGCTGGCCGGGCGTGATGGATTTTGTGACGGCCTGTCCGGTGGCTTTTTCCTGTACCGCTTTGACGAAATCGCGCGCGACGGGCAGGGAGACATCCGCCTCCAGCAGGGCGACGCGGACCTCACGGAGGGCGGTTTTCACGTCCTCCTCGGAGAGCGCACCTTGCTTTGTCAGACGGTCAAAGACGCCGGAGAGGCGTTCGGACAGATTTTCAAACATGGGCCATGGCCCCCTTCGTTTTCGGTTGCAGGATGCCCCTGATGTAGGCACCCGGCATGAATTTCACAAACGCCCGGTGTCATTGCAATGGGACAAAACCAAATGGTTTTGCCCCCGCGGGCGCAACGCGCTGACGGAGGGCGATCCCGGATGCACCGGGACCGGAAGGGATAAACTTCCGGATATGCGCGCTGCTTTAAAGCGCGGTAGCCTTCAAGTCAAGTCTTGCTCTCTGGTGTGCGGGCCGCGTCGAGCCAGCCGTTGATGCGTGCGGCGATGTCCTTGGCACGGGTGCCGCCTGCATAGCCGGTCGTGAGCGGGCGGCGGTTTTCATCGCCCCCCGCGGTAAAGGTCAGGGCCACGCGGTGGGATCCTGCGGTGTCGCCTTGACCCTTGTGGGTTTCGACGATCGCGGCGTCGATCTGACCGAGGCGAAAGACCTCATGCTGCACCCCGGACAGACGGTGTGTGTCGATGGTGCAGGTGCCGCTGATCCGGCTGAAGGCAATCTGAACCCGTTCTGCGCCGAACCAGAGGGCGGGCGCCACGAGGCCAGCGGTCGCGAGCAGCGCGATGACAGCCTTGAGCCATTCACCCTGCAGGATGTTCCACACGCCTGCACCCAGCGCCAACAGGGCACCAGCAGCCAGCGCGATGCACAGGAAAATGGGCCGGTGAAGCAGCAGGAGTTCATCGGGCGTTTGGCGGATCAGTTTCATCCCCGTCAGATAGCGCACCCGGCCCTGTTCGGCCACAGCAGGTTTTGGCACTATATATATACTCAGCGTGTGACCCGCGGTTTGATGCAGTTGCATCTGGTGTCCAACGTGGGACCTCCAGCGCGGGGAATTGCGGTTAAGCGCTTGTGAATGGTTTTTTGATTAAGTGGCCGCAAAGGGATCGCGGCATCTATCTTCTTTGTGACTGGGCAAGGCTTACTTCCGGCTTGTCTTGGCCTGTGAAATTGTGAAACCTGACGTTTTGCGCGCATCAAACCGAGTGAGGTGAATGATGAATAACTGGGACGAGATTAAAACAGCGTTTCAAGTGGCACGTATGGGGACTGTCAGCGGCGCGGCTGAAGTGCTTGGTGTGCATCATGCAACCGTGATCCGGCATGTGGACGCGCTGGAAGGGCGTCTTGGCGTCAAATTGTTTCAGCGTCATGCGCGCGGCTATACCGCAACCGAAGCGGGGCAGGATTTGCTGCGCGTTGCGCAGGCCACCGATGATCAGTTCCATCAGCTTGCCGGGCGCATCAAGGGGCGCGGCAATGAGGTGTCGGGCGATCTTGTGGTCACGTCGCTGATTGATCTGTCCTCGCGCATGGTGCCTGTGTTGGTGGCGTTTCAGAATGCCTATCCGGATGTTGTCGTGCGTTACCTCACGGGCGAACGCCTGTTTCGGCTGGAATATGGTGAGGCGCATGTGGCGATCCGCGCAGGCACGGTGCCGGATCAGCCGGACAATGTCGTGCAGGAATTTCGCCATCACAGGGTCGCCTTGTTCGCGACCAAGGATTATATCGCCGAATACGGTCGCCCGAACGGGGTCAAGAGTTTTGGCGATCACCGCTTTGTGGCGCATGATGCGGAAAACAACCGCGCGCCTTTCGAGCAATGGCTGCGTCAGAATGTGCCCGCCTCAAGCATCAGGTTTCGCAGCTCGGACACGCGGGCGCAGCGGGAGGCCATTCTGGAGGGTGCGGGTATCGGGTTCCTGCCGGCCTTTGAGGCCCGGTCGCGTCCGGAGCTGGTCGAGGTGCATCCCGAACAGGAAGGGTGGAGTGGCCCGTTGTGGCTTGTGACGCATGTGGATTTGCACCGTACCACCAAGGTGCAGACTTTCCTGAGCTTTGTAAAAGACGCCGCGCAAGAGTGGGACGAGTGACACCTGCGCAAAAGGGCCATGCATCGATGCTGCTGTTCTCAGCGCTGGTGGCGGGGTCTTTTTCACTGGGCGGACAGATTGCCAATGAGGTCGCGCCTGCGGCGTTGAATGCCTTGCGGTTTTGGCTCGCGGCTGGCGTGATCGGTCTTGCTGCGCTGGCCACGACAGGTATGCCCCGCCATGCCTTTGTGGCGTCCTGGCGCTATGCGGTGCTGGGCGGGCTGTTCGGGACCTACTTTGTGCTCATGTTCGAAGGGCTGAAGACTGCACCGCCGGTCAGTGCTGCCGCCGTTTTCACCCTGACACCCGTGATCGCAGCGGGGTTCGGGTGGCTGTTGCTGCGCCAGATTGTGACGCCGCGCATCGCAGTCGCCTTGATCATCGGTGCCATGGGTGCGCTTTGGGTAATTTTTCGCGCGGATCTGGCAGCACTCAAGGCCTTTGCCATCGGGCGGGGCGAGATCATCTATTTCACCGGCTGCATCTGCCATGCGCTTTACACGCCGATGGTGCGCAAACTGAACCGGGGGGAACCCGCGGTGGTGTTTACCTTTGGCACGCTTGTGGCGGGCGCGATCTTGTTGACGGTCTTTGGCTGGCGCGACATCGCGGCGACCCCGTGGACCGACTTGTCCGGCATGGTCTGGTTTACGCTGATTTATCTGTCGTTTTTTGCCTCTGCGGCGAGTTTCGTGTTGTTGCAGACGGCCACGCTGTGCCTGCCGTCTTCCAAGGTGATGGCCTATACCTATCTCGTGCCAAGCTGGGTTATCGGCTGGGAGGCGATGCTGGGGCAGGGGCTGCCACCGCCGATCATACTGGGGGGGGCAGGGTTGACGATGATCGCGCTGGCCTTGCTGCTGCGCGATGAGGGGGCGGTGCCGCGCCCCGTGCCTTAGTCGCGATCCTCGGGAGGGGGCACTTCTGCCGCCAGAAACCGTTCAAATGCGTCGAGGTTGACAGGTTCGAATTGTCCGAACCCCTGCATCCAGACCGAGGCTGCGCGCAGCGCGTCCGGCTCAAGCTTGCACCATTTCACCCGGCCGCGTTTTTCTTGAGAGATCAGACCCGACAGCATCAGAACGCGCAGGTGTTTTGAGATCGCCGCCAGTGACATCTCAAAAGGGTCGGCGACGTCTGTGACGGCCATATCATCCTCCAGCAACATGGCGAGGATGGCCCGACGGGTCGGGTCTGCAAGAGCTGCAAAAACCTGATCTAGGTCTCGTGTCATGCCGCCCGATCTGCACCTTTGGCAGTAAAACGTCAACCAAATGGTTGAATATCCCTTTTCGTGCAATGCGGGGAATGCACACCTGCGACAGGGTGACCTGCCGTTGTTGCGCGGTATATTTTCTCGTTTTATTTTAATATGTTGGGCGGCATTGTCCCGAATGTCAAAGCCGGTTGACTCACGTCGCGCTGCACCGTAGCACAAGGCAACTCCTTGAAGGGGCAAATTGCGCGTGACTGATCCAGACCAACAGCAGCGACTAGAGCAGCTTGAGGCTAAGATTGCCGCCGCGAAAAAGGCACAAGAGCCGGGCCCCCGATCGGATGAGCACTATTCTCAAGCGCAACTGGCGTGGCGGATGGTCATCGAACTCGTTGCCGGTCTTGGGATCGGGTTCGGTATTGGATACGGGCTGGATGTTCTGTTTGGGACGCTGCCGATATTCATGGTGCTGTTTACGATGCTGGGTCTGGCGGCCGGGGTGAAGACGATGCTCCGCTCCGCGCAGGAAATCCAGGAAAAGAAGTTGGCCGAAGAGGCCGCAGATCGAGACGAGGGAGCCTGACATGGCGGACAAGGCAGAAGGCGGCGGGTTGGTTTTCAAACCAATGGAGCAGTTTGAGATTACTGCGCTCTTTGGGGGTGACGTAACCTGGTACACGCCGACGAACACGGCGCTTTGGATGGGTTTTTCGATCATTGCCGTGATTTTGCTGCTGGTTGTCGGAAGCTCGAAGCGCGCCATTGTGCCGTCGCGTGCGCAGTCGGTTGCGGAACTGGCCTATGGTTTCATCTACAAGATGGTTGAAGACATCTGCGGCAAGGAAGGGTTGAAGTTTTTCCCCTATATCATGACGCTTTTCATGTTCATTGTCTGCGCCAACTTCCTTGGCCTGATACCATCCTCTTTCACGCCGACATCGCATTTTGCGGTAACTGTTGTGCTCGCGATGGCGGTGTTCGTGACCGTGACCATTCTGGGATTTGTCAAGAATGGCTCCGCTTTCCTGAGCCTGTTCTGGGTTGCCTCGGCGCCGCTGGCGTTGCGCCCCGTTCTGGCGATCATCGAGATTATCTCTTATTTCGTGCGTCCGGTCAGCCACTCCATTCGTCTGGCGGGCAACGTCATGGCGGGCCACGCGGTGATCAAGGTTTTTGCAGGCTTTGCAGCGCTGACCCTTGTCAGCCCGGTGGCGATCCTCGGCATCACGGCGATGTACGGTTTGGAGGTCCTCGTGTCCTTCATTCAGGCCTATGTTTTCACAATTCTGACGTGCGTTTATCTGAAAGACGCGCTTCACCCGCATCACTAATTCGGGCGGCTACACCCGTTCAAATACTCAACTTCCAATCGTAAGGAGAATTCACATGGAAGGCGAACTCGCACACATCGGCGCAGGTCTGGCGGCAATCGGTTCCGGGGCAGCAGCCATCGGTGTTGGTAATGTTGCAGGCAACTACCTCGCAGGCGCTCTGCGCAACCCATCCGCTGCGGCATCGCAGACGGCAACACTCTTCATCGGCATCGCGTTCGCCGAGGCGCTGGGCATCTTTGCCTTCCTCGTCGCTCTGCTGCTGATGTTCGCTGTCTAAGACTTAGACAGACGAAATCCTTACGGTCGGGCGGCGCGGTTGACGCGCTGCCCGATGTAACGGCCCGGTTCCACCGCAGCCCGTTTCTTGCAGGAGATAACAATGGCAACTGAAACAAATGGCGCTGATGTCGCGGCTTCCAGCCCGGGCATGCCACAGCTGGATTTTTCCACTTGGGGGAACCAGATATTCTGGTTGGTGATCACGCTTGTCGTGATTTACATGGTGCTTTCAAAGGTCGCTCTGCCACGGATCGCAGCGATCCTGTCCGAGCGTCAGGGCACAATCACAAACGACATTGCCACGGCTGAGGACTTCAAAGCCAAGGCGAAAGAGGCCGAAGCCGCCTATGAAAAGGCACTGGCTGACGCGCGGGCCGAGGCGCACCGCATTGTCGCCGAGGCGAAGGCTGACATTCAGAGCGATCTGGATGTGGCAATATCCAAGGCAGATGCCGAAATTTCGGCAAAAGCTGCGGAATCCGAGAAAGCGATTTCGGAAATACGCGCAGGTGCTGCTGAAGCGATCCAGCAGGTTGCCAAAGACACCGCGCAGGAAATCGTTGCAACATTCGGCGGCAAGGCAGATGCCAAAGCCGTGAATGCAGCGGTCGATGGCCAGTTGAAAGGATGAAGCAGATGCGTAATATTTCACGTCTTTCAGCGCTTGCAGTCGCCATGCTGGCGGCCAACCCGGCCCTTGCGGCGGGGGGTGGGATATCCCTCCAGAACACCGATTTTGTAGTTTTCCTTGGCCTTGTCGTTTTCATCGGCATTCTGGTGTATTTCAAAGTGCCGGGCATGATCGGCAAGATGCTCGACGGACGTGCCGAAGGCATCGAGGGTGAACTCAACGAAGCGCGTGCGCTGCGTGAGGAAGCCCAGACCCTGCTTGCGAGCTACGAACGTAAGCACCGCGAAGTGCAGGAACAAGCCGACCGCATCGTGGAAGCCGCCAAGGAAGAGGCGACGATTGCCGCTGAGCAAGCGCGCGCCGATCTTGAGGTGTCACTGGCGCGTCGGGTGGCGGCGGCGGAAGATCAGATCGCGAGCGCTCAAGCTGCGGCGATCAAGGATGTACGTGACCAGTCAGTCAGCGTTGCCATCGCGGCCGCGCGTGAGGTGATCGCCAAGCAGTTGACTGCCGCTGATGCGAACCAGTTGATTGATGGCGCGATCGCCGAAGTGGAAGCTAAACTTCACTAGCGACAGATCGTTACACGGACGAAAAGGCCCGGTTCCAGACCGGGCTTTTTGTTGTTTAACCGCAGGTTAGCGCCCGGTTCCGCGCCCAGTTTCCTTGACGTGATCCAGACGCTGCTGCGCTGTTTCCTCGTTTTCGGCGGCCCTGACATCGTCCCTCAGCGAGGTTTCGATGTAATCAAGATGTGCTGCAACGGCGGCGCGCGCACCTGCGCCATCCCGCGCCTGAAGGGCCACATTGATGGCGCGGTGCTGGTCCAGCAAGACGCCGCGTGTCGTACGCTGTTTGAACATGACCTGCCGATTATAAAACACGCCCTCGCGCAATAGCTGATACATCGACCGCATCATGTGCAGCATCACGACATTATGGCTGGCCTCGATAATCGCCATGTGGAATTTCGCATCCAGATGGGCGTCGTTTTCAGGATTGCGTTTGCCGTGGGCGATTTCCATTTGATCGAGTATTTCCTGCACCACGCGCAGGTCCGTATCGGAGGCGAGCCGGGCGGCCCGCTCGGCGGCCAGCCCTTCCATATCGCGGCGGAAAGACAGATAGTCGAACATCGCCTTATCGTGTCGGGCGAACAGCTGCACCAGGGCGGGCGAAAACGCCGAGCCCAGAACATCGGCCACATAGACACCGGCACCGGCCTTGGTACTCAGCAGGCCCTTTTCCTGCAAGAGCCCGATGGCCTCACGCAGGCTGGGCCTTGAGACGCAGAGACGTTCCGCCAGCTCCCTTTCGGCGGGCAGTCGTTCGCCGGGCAGAAGGATGCCGCGCAGGATCAACCCTTCAATCTGATGCACAACGGCAATCGAGAGCTTTTCGGACACAACGGGGCGAAATGGCATTGGAATCTCCTCACTGGTAAAATGATATGACCAAAAGGAGGACGCAGCAAACGGTTTAGCCGCGACACGATGTGGCCGCTCCCAGCGGTTTTCAGACGGCTTGCCCGCGCCCGTTCAGGCTGGCACCGCCGGTTTCACCGCAATATGTTGTGGATAACCTGCGCATTGCCGCAGACTGTAGGGTCTTTCAGTTGACTTATGGGGTGTCACGGCGGCAGGCTATAGCCTCTGGGAATCAATGGGCAGATAGCGGTGCGCTTTTCAAAACTCAGGCTGACCGGCTTTAAAAGCTTTGTGGATCCGACCGATCTGGTGATCGCTGACGGGTTAACCGGTGTGGTTGGGCCGAATGGTTGCGGTAAGTCGAACCTGCTGGAAGCGCTGCGCTGGGTCATGGGTGAAAACCGCCCCACTGCCATGCGTGGCGGCGGGATGGAGGACGTGATTTTTGCCGGGGCAGCAACACGGCCCGCGCGGAATTTTGCCGAAGTTGTCTTGCAGATTGATAACTCGGACCGGCTTGCCCCGGCGGGTTTCAATGATGATGACGTGCTAGAGATTGTCCGCAGGATCACCCGAGATGTGGGCAGCGCCTATAAGGTCGGGGCGCGGGATGTGCGCGCGCGCGATGTGCAAATGCTCTTTGCGGATGCATCGACGGGGGCGCATTCGCCTGCGCTGGTCCGTCAGGGTCAGATTGCCGAGTTGATCAATGCCAAACCCAAAAGCCGCCGGCGCATCCTCGAAGAAGCGGCGGGGATTTCGGGCCTCTATCAACGCCGTCACGAGGCGGAACTGAAGTTGAAGGGCGCGGAAACGAATCTCGCCCGCGTTGATGATGTGATCGAGCAATTGGCGGCGCAATTGGCGCAACTGGCCCGTCAGGCGCGTCAGGCGGCGCGCTATCGTGAGATCGGCAATGACCTGCGCCGTGCCGAGGGGATGTTGCTTTATCGGCGCTGGCGCGAGGCAGACGATGCCCGCGCTTCGGCTGAGGATGCGTTGCGTGCGCAGGTCATGGCCGCGGCGCAGGCGGAGGGTGCGGTCAGGCAGGCGGCCAAGGCGCGCACGGCAGCGGATGAAGCCCTGCCGCCCCTGCGCGAAGAAGAAGCGATTGCGGGTGCGGTCGTGCAACGCCTGGCCGTGCAGCGGGACACGCTGGCGGATCAGGACGCGCGCGCGCAGTCGTTGATCGAGACGTTGAATGGCCGCATCGCACAGTTGAGCCGGGACATCGAGCGCGAAGGCGGGTTGAACCGGGATGCGGGGGAAACCATCGCGCGGCTTGAGTGGGAAGCGCAGGAGTTGGAAAAGGCCGCTGAAGGCCACGATGAGGCCTTGGCGGCGGCAGCGGAAGCGGCCCGGGAAGCGGCGGCTGTTTTACAGACGCGCGAGGGCGAAATGTCTGAACAGACCGAGGATGTGGCCCGCCTTGCGGCGCGTCATGGTTCGGCCCAGCGGTTGTTGGAAGACAGCCGCAAGACCAAAGAGAAAGCCGAGAGCGAGGCCACCAAGGCCCGCGAGGCCGTTGCCGCCTCAACGCAGGCGCTAACAAAGGCGGGCGGTGATTTTTCGGTTGCGCAGGAGGCCGAAGCGGCGGCGGTGACGCAGGCGGCGGCGGCGGATAAGGCATTGATTGACGCCGAAGAAGCGCGCGCGGACACGCAGGCGCTAGAAGCGGAGGCGCGCGCGCAGAGATCTGAGGCAGAGGGCGAGTTGAACGCGCTGCGGGCCGAGGTTGGTGCCCTCGCTAAGCTGTTGGAGCGCGATACTGCCGAAGGTGGGCAAATTCTGGACCGCTTGCAGGTCGGGCATGGGTTTGAAAAGGCTTTGGGCGCAGCCCTTGCCGATGATTTGCGCGCGCCGCAGGTTGAGGTGGACGGCCCCTCGGGCTGGTCGGTGTTGCCGGCCTATCCTGCGCCCCAGCCCCTGCCGGAGGGGGTGACGCCACTGACGCTGCATGTCTCGGTGCCGGATGTGTTGGATCGTCGGATGAGCCAGATCGGGTTGATTGAGCCCGAAGATGCCCCACGTTTGCAAGCAGCCTTGAAGCCGGGGCAGCGGCTGGTGTCCACCGAGGGGGATTTGTGGCGCTGGGATGGCTATCGGGCCTGGGCTGAGGACGCGCCATCCGCAGCAGCGCTGCGCTTGCAGCAGTTGAACCGGCTTGAGGAATTGAAACAGACGCTTGAGCAGGCCACGCAACGCGCAGGTGGGGCGCGGGCTGCGCATGATGCGCTGAAACTCCAGTTGGAAGAGTTGAGCCGTGCGGATGCGCAAGCGCGCGAGGCGCGGCGCGCGGCGGACCGTGCGGTGGCCGATGCAGGGCGCGCCCTGAGCCGGGCCGAAGCGGATCGCAATCTGGCGGAAGGGCGGCTTGAATCGCTGGGTCTGGCGGTGTCGCGGCACGAAGAAGAGGCGATGGGCGCGCGGACCCGTTTGAAAGAAGCGGAAACGGCGTTGGCGGAACTGGGTGATCTGGCCGAAGCGCGCGACCGGGTCGAGGCCATTCGCACCGCGGTTGAGGCCTCGCGCATCACGATGATGTCGCGCCGGTCCGCGCATGATGAGTTGCGCCGCGAGGGGGAGGCCCGGACCAAGCGCGCGCAGGAAGTGACCAAAGAGATCAGCGGCTGGCGGCACCGTCTTGAGACGGCGGAGAAACGCAATGCCGAACTGATCGAGCGCAAGGCCACTGCCGAGGCGGAGCTGAAAGAGGCCAGTGCGGCACCGGACGAGATCGCCGCCAAACGCGCGGAGCTCAGCGAGGCGATCAGTGTGGCAGAAGCGCGCAAAGCGCAGGCCAGCGACAAGCTGTCCGTGGCGGAAGCGGCCCTGCGGGACAGCACGATGGCCGAGCGTGAGGCCGAGCGTCTGGCGTCTGAGGCCCGCGAGGAGCGTGCCAGAGCCGAGGCGCGCAGCGATGCGGCAAAGGAGACCGTTGCGATCGCAGCGGAGCGCATCGCGGATGACGCGCAACTGACGCCGAACCAATTGCTGCAGCAGCTGGATGTGACGCCTGATGACATGCCCCGCGCCGAAGCGCTTGAGGCGGATGTCAACCGGCTCAAGCGTCAGCGGGATGCGTTGGGGGCTGTGAACCTGCGCGCGGAAGAAGACGCCAAGGAAGTGCAGGTCGAGCATGACACGCTGGTGCAGGAGAAAAACGACCTCGAAGAGGCGATCCGGACCTTGCGCGGTGGCATCGCAAGCCTCAACCGCGAAGGGCGCGAGCGGCTTTTGACTGCTTTCGAGCAGGTCAATTCCAATTTCTCGCTGCTGTTCACGCATCTGTTTGGCGGGGGTGAAGCCAACCTTGTCATGGTGGAAAGCGATGATCCGCTTGAGGCCGGGCTTGAGATCATGTGCCAGCCGCCGGGTAAGAAACTGTCGACGCTGAGCCTGCTGTCCGGCGGAGAGCAGACGCTGACCGCGATGGCGTTGATTTTTGCGGTGTTTCTGGCCAACCCGGCGCCGATCTGCGTGTTGGACGAAGTGGATGCGCCGCTGGATGACGCAAATGTGACGCGGTTTTGCGACTTGCTGGATGAGATGTGCCGTCAGACCGACACCCGGTTTCTGATCATCACCCACCATGCGGTCACCATGGCGCGCATGGATCGGCTGTTTGGGGTGACGATGGCGGAACAAGGGGTCAGCCAGCTTGTTTCGGTTGATCTGAAAAAGGCAGAAACGCTGGTTGCCTGATCACTCATTCGTGTCACGCAGTTTTCCCCGAGTGGTCTATGGTGGGCGGATGAGAACTCTGCTTTGCCTGTTTTTTGGACTTGTTGCCTTGCCCACGCTTGCTGCCGAATGGGCGCTGAACGAGACGGACCGCATTCTGGACCGGCAGGAAGTGGATGCGCTGACGGCAGGGCAAACCCTTGTCTTTTATGACGACGGGCAGTCGAAATACTCCGTCGGCGGGGCGTATTCCTATACCTATGCCTCAGGCGAATCCGCTTTCGGTCGCTATGAAATCGAAGAGGATGGTACGGTTTGCATCATCTATCGCAATGGATTTTCGCGATGTGATCGCTACGTGCAAAGTGGCGCACGGATCATCCTGCTGACTGAAAAGGGCTTGCGCTTTCCGGTGCGCCCTGCGGCAAAAAAATAACCCCACAAGGCAGCGGGCCTTGCGGGGTTTAAAGAAAAAACAACCTGAATGTATGTTTCATCACGCAAATTAGGGTTCAACGCCTAAAAAGCGGTAAATGCTTCGCCCTCAGAGCTTGCCGAGCAAGGCAGGGGTCGGCCATGCGTCTGCGGGCAGGCCCAACCGTTGCTGTTCAAGTTGCACCGCAATGCGGGTGCGCGCGCCAAGGATGCCATCCACTTTTCCCACATCATGACCGCGCGCCTGTAGCTTGGATTGCAGGGCTTTCATCTGCTCTGCGTTCAATCCCTTGTCCGGTGCGCCGCGGTCCATTTTCGGCGCGCCTTCGATCAGGGTTGCGAAATAGGCGGCGGTCACGACATAGGTAAAGCTTTGATTCCAGTCGAAATAAATATTGAAGTTCGGATATGTGATGAAGGCGGGGCCCTTGTGGCCCTGCGGCAGGATCAGCGACGCGGTTGCGCCACGAAACAGGTTCCCGCTGCGGGCTGTCACGCCCATATCGGCCCATGTACTGACCGGTTTGGTCACATGTACGCCGGTTTGGGACCAGTCGAAATTGTCGGGCAGGCGCACCTCTTGCAGCCACGGTTCGCCCTTGCGCCAGCCGAAATCAGCCAGCATCGCCGCCCCGGACATCAGCGCATCGGGCGCAGAGGTTTTGAGGCGCACATGCCCATCGCCATCCGCGTCCTGACCGTTTTCAAGGATGTCGCGGGGTAGCATTTGTACCATGCCGATTTCACCGGCCCATGCGCCGGTCGTGGTTCTGGGGTCGAAATCGCCCATCTCATACAGCTCGAGCGCGGCAAACACCTGCGGGCGGAAGAGATCCGGCCTGCGGCAGTCATGGGCCAGCGTGACGAGCGCGTTGGCCGTGTTGAAATCGCCCTGATAGGTTCCGTAGGCGGTTTCAAAGGCCCAGAAGGCCAGCAAAACACCCCGTGAGACACCGTAGCGGCGATCAACGCTGTCAAAAACAGCGTCATATTCGCGGCCCAGACGCTGACCTTTGGACAGCCGCGCATCCGAGATCAGATTGCGGGAGAAATCCAGAAAGGGGCGTTGAAACATGCCCTGATCCCGATCCGCGCGCAGCACGCTTTGACTTTGTTGGATACCTGAGAAAAAGCGATCAACGCTTGCGGGGGCATGTCCCTTGCTGACCGCTTCGGCCTTCATATTTTGCACGAAGTTATCAAAGCTGCCCCCGCAGGCTGCGAGAAGCGGCAAAGGGGAGAGGGCAAAGCAAAAGACGAAGGCAAGTGTTTTTAAGCGCATCGGAAACTCCGGACTGTTCTACGGCAGGATGGCAAGTACCACGCAAAGGGTAAACATCATGCCCCATGCTTTCCACAAAATTGCCAGGCTCGCGTCGATATCATCCGCGGTCAGCACTTTGCGCCCTGTGCCGTTCACCCATGGGAAGTCCTGTAGCGCGCCGTCATAGGCGCGCGGACCGGCCAGCGCGATGCCAAGGGCACGGGCCATCGCGGCCTCCGGCCAGCCGGCGTTCGGGGATTTATGCAATCTGGCATCGGCACGGATCGCAGCCCCGTCCCATTGCCATGCAGCGGTCGCGATCAGCAGAGCGGTGAGCCGCGCGGGCAGGATGTTGACCAGATCGTCAGTGCGTGCGGCGGCCCATCCGAAGGCGTGATGGCGCGCCGTGCGATAGCCGATCATGCTGTCGGCGGTATTGATCATCTTATAGGCCAGCATCGCGGGCAGCCCGCCGATGAGAAACCAGAAGGCGGGGGCGATCACGCCGTCCGACATGTTTTCCGCAGCACTTTCGATGGCGGCACGCGCGGTTTGCGACGGGTCCATGTCGGATGTATCGCGGCTGACGATCATCGCAACAGCCGCGCGACCCTCGGGCAGAGAGCGCCGCAGGCCCTTGGCAACTGCCGCGACGTGATCGCTCAAAGAGCGCTGCGCGAGCAGAATGGCGGCGATGATCCCTTCGGCAAGGGTGCCGAGGGCAGACAGGGCAAAGCCCGTGATCACAGCGCAGCCAACCGCAAAAATCAGGCAGACCGTTCCTTTTGCGCGCTGTGCCGGGCCGGTGTTGAAGGTTCTGTCCAGCCAGCCGATCAGCCTGCCCATGAGCACGGCCGGATGGGGCAGGCGGGACCAGAGCCACTTGGGTTCCCCAAGGACCGCGTCCAGCAGCAACGCACAGAGCAGAACCATCGCCAGCGTCATGCCAATGCGTTTTCCAAGCGTTCCCATTGGACGGAATGCGGTAAACCCAGACGTAGCCATTCCTTGTTATAGGGAAAAACACGGGTCCAGATGTGATGTTCCGCCAGCCGCTCCTGCCAGCGGGCGGCATCGCAAACGCGGTACAGGCGGAACAGGGATGTGCCCCCGATCAGTTGCGCATCGGCGTTTTGCATCAGGGCATCCAACCGGGCGCTGTCCTGCGTCAGGCGTGTTCTTGTCGCGTCGGCCCATGCGGTATCGGAAAGCGCGCGGGTTCCGATGTCGAGGGCCGGACCTGCCACGGCCCAGGGTCCCTGCCGGGATTGCAGCGTGGCTATCAGTGCGGGATCACCGATGGCAAACCCCAGCCGCAGGCCCGCCAGCCCCCAGAATTTGCCAAAGCTTTTCAGGACGATTGTGCCGGGGCGCGTGGCGAGGTGGATCAGCGATTTTTCGGGTGCCACGTCGCAAAAACTTTCGTCGATGATGGTGAGGGTGGCCTTGGGGGCGGGCAGCATGTCGTCGCGCCAAAAGCGCCCATCGGGATTGTTGGGATGCACGACGACCTGAGCGGCGGCGTCCGCGTCCGTGCCGACGGACCAGCGATGCGCGTCAAAGGCGGCTGCGTGCTCGTTATAGGTGGGGATGGGGATGCAGACCGCGCCGGGAGTGGCGAGACCGGGTATCTGCGCAATGAGGGCGGAAGCGCCGGGGGCTGCAATGATCGCGGCGTCCGAGGGCACGCGCCACAGGGCACGTGCGGCCTCCAGCAGGCGATCGGAGGCCATCTGGTCGGGCAGGGCTGTCCAGCAGTTTTGCGCAACCGGGAGTGTGGGATAAGCGACCGGATTGATACCCGTCGACAGGTCAATCCAGCCGATTCGGCTGCCACCAAAGCGTCTGCGGGCTGCGTCGATACCACCGCCATGATCACGTCGTATTGTTGTCAAGAACAGGTCCTATACGTAGAATTTCGGCGTATTTTCGCGTTATTGGTGTTGCTCAAAGCGGATTTCAGCCGGTTATTCAAGTCTGACGGAAACGGTTAACATTTAAGCTAAACTCTTAACCGTTTCTTAATCTTTGAGGCACACCAATTGTTTATTATTTCAAAGATGTGTTGTTGTATCGCGCCAGAATGGAGGCTGCATGAAAGTCCTGATCGTTGAAAGCGAGAATGGCCTGGCTAAGATCTGGCAGAGGCATCTCCAGCGGATGGGGATGGACGTCTGTTGTGCGGGTGGTGAAACCGATGCTATTGCGCATCTGAGTGAACACCAGACTGATATTATCATTCTCGATCTTGTGCTGGCCGAGGGGTCGGCACTGGCGGTGGCAGATTATGCGAGCTACCGGTTGCCGGAAGCACGGGTTGTCTTTGTGACCAACACGTCCTTCTTTTCGGACGGGTCGATATTCTCATTCGCGCCGAATGCCTGCGCTTTTGTGCAAAGCGCGACACCACCGGAAGACCTTGCCGCCATTGTCGAACACTACGGCCCCGCTGAAGATGCGGCACCACACGGCATGGCGTGATCCAAAGGCGCGCCTGCGGCGCATGACATTTTCTGTTTGCCCAGCAGTACCGTCTGCGCACAGCCGGGTGCGACGGGGTTAGACGCGGCCGTGGCGGCTGTGGAAATCCAGAACCGGGTTGATCGGGATGATCCGGTTGGGATTGATCGTTTCGTGGCTGTAGTGGTAGTGGCGCACGATATGGTCGAAGTTGACCGTGTTCGCAACGCCGGGCGTCTGATAGAGATCGCGGGTGTATCCCCACAGGTTTGGATAATCCACGATGCGCTTGCGGTTACATTTGAAATGCAGATGATACACCGGATCAAAGCGCACCAGCGTGGTAAACAGCCGCCAATCTGCCTCTGTCAGCTGGTCGCCCATGAGGTATCGGTTGTGTGACAGGCGCTTTTCGAGCCAGTCGAGGGTGTCGAACAGGGGGACAATCGCCGCATCATAGGCCTGTTGAGTCGTGGCGAAGCCCGCCTTGTACACACCGTTGTTGAAGGTGTCGTAGATGCGCTCGTTCACCGGGGCGATGGCGTCGCGCAGGGGTTCGGGCCAATAGTCATCGCAGTTTCCGGTCAGCCCGTTGAAGGCCGAATTGAACATGCGGATGATCTCGGAGCTTTCGTTCGAGACGATGGTTTCGCGCTGTTTGTCCCAGAGGATCGGCACGGTGACGCGGCCAGTAAACCTGGGATCGGCGCGGGTGTAGATGTCGCGTGCAAAAGCGCTGTTGTAGAGGGTGTCGCCGGTGGCACCCTTGTCATCGGCTTCAAAAGTCCAGCCTTCGCCCAGCATGTCGGGATGAACGGCGGAGATGGTGATGTGATCCACAAGACCTTTGAGCGTGCGAAAGATCATGGTGCGGTGCGCCCAGGGGCAGGCATGGCTGATATAGAGATGATAGCGGCCCGAATCAGGGGTGAAGCCGCCTGTGCCAGATGGCCCGGCACTACCGTCATGGGTGATCCAGTTGCGAAACTTCGCGTCCTGGCGTTTAAAGGACCCGCCCGTGGATTTGGTATCATACCATTGGTCATGCCAAACGCCGTCAATCAAAAGACCCATGTCACCTCTCCTTTTCGATCAGCTCTATCGTAAGCCATTGATTCAAGGAGACCCATAATCCGGTTCGCGCAGGATCGGTGCATTGTTGCACAGCCTTGGCCAGTGACATAAAAACTTAACTTGCAATTTACCAGACTTCGGGCACTCCTTGTGGCAGGGGAAGAAGGAGTTGCGTAGAAATGGAAGCGGTATTTTCCAAGGAAATTCAATCTGGTCTGGATCAGGCCAGAGTAGAGGGCATGAAAAAATCCTCGCGTCTGCGCGTCTGTGTGGATGGGAAGAAACAAACTGTTTTGCGCATGTGGAAAACCGGTTTTGCGATGGAGGCTGATGCGCCTGACATGCGTGGGATGGTCGATCTTTATGATGGCAGCATCCATCTGTTCCGCTGCCTGGTTGTGACCAGTGAGGCGGAAGCGGGTGAGCGGCAGTATGAATTCAAGCGGGCAACGGCGGTCCGCGGAACGCCGGCGCTGGATTTTGAAGTTCCGGAACACACACCTGCCGGTTTGATCGCAGACGCCCGCTGATTCCTATTGCAGATCGCTGAAGGCGTCTTTCAAGCGGGCGCAGGCCTCTTCGACCCTGTGGTGCTGCGTGGCGAGATTAAACCGCAGGAATGTCTCCCCGCCCGGACCGAAATCGGGCCCGGCGCTTGGCGCGATACGGGCGGATTTCCTGACGCGCTGTGATATCTCATCATAGCTCATCCCGGTCCCTGAGAAATCAACCCAAGCCAGATATGTCGCCTGCAGCGGCATGGAGGTGACGCCGGGGATCGTTGCAATTGCCGCATCAAAGGTCTTGCGGTTCTGATCGAGGTGCCGGATCTGCGCATCGGCCCATTTGGCGCCTTCGGGCGAATAGGCGGCAGTGATCATTTGCAGGCTCAGTGCTGCGGGTTTGTAGTCGAGCGTATTGAGCCGGTGCTGCATTTCTTTACGCAGTTTCGCATCCGGGATGATCATGTTGCCGGTGCGCTGGCCTGCAATGTTGAAGGTCTTGGAGGCCGCCGTGAGGACGATCAGGCGATCCTCGACCTCGGGGGCGGCGATGTGCATGGGCACAAAGGTGTGGTCGGGGAATACCAGATCATGGTGTATTTCATCGGACACAAGGATCAGGTCGTTTCGCGCGGCAAACTCCGCAATCCCGCGCAACTCGTCTGTTGTCCAGACCCGGCCCGATGGGTTTTGCGGTGAGCACCAGATCAGCATCTGTTCAGAGCCATCAAGGCGCGATTGTGCGTCCTCAAGGTCAAGCACATAGCTGTCACCTGTGTGTTTGAGCGGACAGGTCACCGCCTCGCGGCCCGCTTTTTCGATCTTGATCTGAAATTCGTGATAGACGGGCGTGAAAATCACCACCCGCGCGCCGGGGTCCGTCCAGAGGTCAAGGCACAGCGCGATGGCATTGCCCAACCCTTGCGAGGTCAGCGCCCATGAGGTGTCGATGTCCCAGTTGTGGCGCGTTTTCATCCACCACTGAATGGCATTCAGATAGTCATCATGGATCGGCATATAGCCAAAGACACCGTGATCCGCCGCGCGGCGCAAAGCGTCGATCACGCAAGGGGCGGTGGCGTAGTCGCTGTCTGCGGTCCACATGGCGATGCCGTCTTGCTGCGGCACGTCATAGAGCTTTTCCATCATGTCCCATTTGCTGCTGTGCGTGCCGCGACGTTCGATGGGATCGTTGAATGACATGATGTGCTCCTGTGTGTGCTTCGGGCGCAAGCTAGCGGGAAACGAGGCAAGCGCAAGCCTGAGATCAGTTGCACAGCGCGGGCGCTTGACCTAAATGAAAAATATGAAACGAAGTATCATCCTGCACCCGGATCCGCGGCTCAAGAAAATAGCGGCGCCTGTCGCTGATATCAGCGATGAATTGCGCCAGCTTGGCGATGACATGCTTGAGACGATGTATGATGCGCCGGGCATCGGGCTTGCCGCCCCACAGGTGGGTATCTTGCAGCGCGTCTTTGTGATGGACTGCGTGAAAGAACCGGGGGAAACGCCGCGCCCGATCGTCATGTTCAACCCCGAGGTGATTGCGACCTCTGATGAGACGAATGTCTATGAGGAAGGGTGCCTGTCGATCCCCGAGCAGTTTGCAGATGTGACCCGCCCGGCAGATGTGGAGCTGCGCTGGATGGATCGTGACGGTGCGGAGCAGACAGAAGTCTTTACCGGGCTGTGGGCAACATGCGCCCAGCACGAGATCGACCATTTGGACGGCAAGCTGTTTATTGACTACCTCAGGCCGTTGAAGCGGCAGATGATCACCCGCAAGATGGTCAAGCTGAAACGGGAACTGGCCCGCACATGAGCGTGCGCGCTTACCTTCAATGGCCAGACGCGCGGCTGCGCACGGCTGCCGCTGATGTACCGGAGATCACGCCGGACGTGCTGGGCATCTGGGATGATATGATCGATACGATGGATGCCATGCCGGGGGTGGGCTTGGCGGCCCCGCAGATCGGCGTGATGTTGCGGCTGGCCGTCGTGGATGCATCAGACTCGCGCGACCGGCGCATTCGTCTCGCCAATCCGGAGATTATCGAGGCGTCTGCCATCATGAATGATCATGAAGAGGCGAGCCCGAATTTACCCGGTGTGTTTGCCAAAGTCCGACGTCCGCGCGGCGTGACCGTGCGTTTCATGGATGAAACCGGCACCTATGTGCGGCGCGATTTTGTCGGGCTTGAGGCGACGAGCGTGCAGCATCAGATCGACCATTTGCAGGGAAAAATGTATTTCGACAATCTCAGCAAGGTGAAACGCGATATGCTGCTGCGCAAGGCGCGTAAACTGAACGGCTAGTGCCCTCTGGAGGATAAGATGCGTTTGGTTTTCATGGGAACACCTGATTTTTCGGTCCCTGTGCTTGAAGCACTGGTGGCGGCAGGACATGAGATCGCCTGTGTCTATAGCCAGCCGCCACGCCCGGCGGGACGGGGCAAGAAAGACCGACCCTCGCCTGTTCAGGCGCGGGCAGAGGCGCTTGGGCTCCCGGTGCGCCACCCGGTGTCGCTGCGCAGCGAAGAAGCGCTGGCGGATTTCGCGGGGCTGGAAGCCGAGGTTGCAGTGGTCGTGGCTTATGGGCTGATCCTGCCGCAGGCCATTCTGTATGCGCCCACGCGCGGCTGTCTGAACATTCACGCCAGTTTATTGCCGCGCTGGCGGGGGGCTGCGCCGATCCACCGCGCCATCATGGCGGGGGATGCGCAAACCGGCGTGTGCATCATGCAGATGGAGGCAGGTCTTGATACCGGCCCCGTGCTTGCACGTGAAACTGTCGATATAGGGCCTGAGGAGACAACAGCGCAGTTGCATGACCGGCTAAGTGCCCTGGGCGCGGTTTGTATTGTCGACACGCTGGCGCGGCTCGATCAGCTTGAGGCAGTGCCTCAGACGGAAGACAGTGTGATCTATGCAGCCAAGATCGACAAGGCGGAGGCGCAGGTGGATTGGGAGCAACCTGCCGAAGACGTGGATCGGCTGATCCGTGGGCTGTCGCCGTTCCCCGGTGCCTGGACCTTGCTGGGCGACACGCGCGTCAAACTGCTCGGGTCGCGCATTTCTGAGGCGTCGGGGGTGCCGGGCACGGTCCGGCTGAACCCGCTGCGGGTGGTCTGTGGCACAGGGGCGGTGGAACTCACGCAGGTGCAGCGGGCGGGCAAAGCGGCGCAGAGTGCGGCTGATTTTCTGAACGGCAGCGCAATTGAAGACGGCACCCTGTTTAAAGGAAGAAACTGATGTTCCCGACGTTGATTGGTACGGTTGTGATCGCGGGCCTTGTGGGGTTCTTTTCCGAAAGGTCTGGGTTTACGCACAACGGCTATGTGCAGAGCATCATCATCTGCATTGGCGGTGCCTTCGTGATGTATTTCGTAACGCTGATGTTCGGGATCGGCTTTCGCAGCCCCGGCATCAACGCGATTGCGTCCTCCGTCGGGGCGCTGATCATCGTGCCGACCCGGTGGCGTAAATGATCACTGCGCCGGGGTGCGCAGCGCCAATGTCTCTTCGTCCTCGACCGTTGCGCGCACGCACAGCCTGAGCAGGGGCGGCACGGTCAGCAGGGTCAAAAACGCCGACATGGACAGACCGCCCACCACCACCGCGCCGAGGCCACGATAAAGTTCAGAGCCTTCGCCGGGGAAGACGACCAGCGGCAGCATCCCACACACGGACGTCAGGGTGGACATGAAGATCGGGCGGATGCGATTGCGCGTTGCCTCTTCAATGGCGTCAATCGGAGACATGCCTTCTTCACGCAGGTGAAACAGCGTCTGATGCACGATCAGAATGGCGTTGTTGACGACGATCCCGACCAGAATGATGAACCCCAGCAGGGTCAGCGTATCCAGCGGTTGCGTCTGGAAGGTATTGAGCAAGGCCAGACCGCCAACACCACCCGCAGCGGCCACAGGCACCGAGATCATGATGACCAGCGGCAGCACGAAGCTTTCGAAAAGGATCGCCATGACGAGGAACACGATGATCAAGGCCACGGCAAGGTTGATCTGGATAGCCTCCCACGTCTGGCTAAGCTGATCTGCGGTGCCGGACACGCTCATCCGCACACCATTTGGCAGGCCGCTTTCTTCCAGAACGTCGATGACCTCTGACTGTAACAGTTCAACGGCCTCTTCCAGCGCCAGCGCGTCGGAGGGTCTGACCTCAAGCGTGACGGTGCGCAACCGATCCCGGTGGCGTATTTCCGTCGGGCCTGCGGTGACGACCACATCGGCAAGGGCCGACACCGGAATGATCTGACCGGAGGGGGTGACGACAGGATAATTCCCGATGTCCTGCGTGCGCTGCCCGACCTGCAATCCCGGATCGCCCTTCAGCATCAGATTAACCCGTTCTGCGCCCACGGTTATTTCAGCGACGCGCAGTCCGTCGTTAAAAGCGTCCACCGTCACGGCAAGATCGGACGACGTGAGCCCGGCATCTGCGAGACGCAACCGGTCCGGCACCAGACGCACCTCTGGCGCGCCGAGTTCCAGACCCGGCCTTGGGCGGAACTGGTGCCCCTCAGAACGCGGCAGGAGTTGCGAAATCGTGCCTGCGGCGCGGCCTGCAACGGCCAGAATATCGTTGAGGTCCTGACCGGAGATGTTCAGCTCAATCGTGCGCCCCCCGCCGACACCCCGGCCAAAGAGTGACGGCTGCGTCATGAAGCCAAAGGTGCCGGGTTCGGCAAATATCGGTTGCGACAAGACAGGGATCAATGCTCCCGCCTGCGTGCCATCCACTGCGGATGCGCCGACGAAGCTTGCCCCCGGGCGCGCTACGAAAAAGAAGTTGTCAATCGTGGGCGTGCCGTCTTCGGTGCGTGTCTCGGGTGCGGCTTCCCAAAGGGGCCGGGCGACTGTTTCGATCCGCTCGGCAATGGTCTGCGTCGTATCAAGGTTATAGCCGGGCGGCGGGATAATGAGACCAAAGACAAGGTTGCGGTTGCCCTCTGGCAGATACTCAAGCCGCGGCAGAAAGGTGATCGTTGCCACCGCAGCACCCCCTGCGATCAGCGCCACCATGAACAGCCCCAGAGCGCGGAACCGCACCGTCAGCCGCACATAGGACATGACCAGCCCATGGAATCCGTGCGCAAGGTGATCAAGCCCCCAGATGTTGATCTTTTTCTGATCGCCTTTTGACAGCAGTTTGCTGGCCAGTGCCGGAATCACCGTGACCGCGACCACAAGCGACAGGAGAACCGACACCGAGATGGCGACAGCAATGTCGCGGAACAACTGGCCCGCCTCAAGCTGCATGATGAGGATGGGGACAAAGACCAGAACGGTGGTCAGCGCTGAGACAAGTATCGCGCCCCAGACCTGTTTCGCGCCGAGATAGGCGGCCTCGCGCCTTGATTTGCCTTCTTCCCGCAATCGGTAGATGTTTTCGAGCACCACAATCGCGGCATCCACAATCATGCCCACCGCAAAGGCAATCCCGGCGAGCGAGATAACGTTGAGCGTGCGCCCGGTGGCGGCCATCGCGACAAATGTGGACACGATGCTGACGGGGATCGCCAGGGACACAACGAGCGTGGCGCGCGGGCTGCGCAAAAACGCCATCAGCACGGCGGCGGCGAGCGCCCCGCCGATCCAGATGTTCTGCGTCACCAGATCAATGGCCCCGTTGATATAGACCGTTTCGTCGTAGGCCTGCCGCATGTTGAGCCCGGCCTCTGCCACCGGACCTGCCGAAAGTTCGGCCAGAACCTCTTTGACCTCGGCCATGGTTTCGATGACATTCGCGCCGGGTTCACGGACGATATTGAACGCCAGCCCCGGTTCGCCGCGAAAGCGCAGTCGCGAGTTGGCTTCTTCAAAGGCAAAACTGACGTCGGCCACATCTGCCACCCGCACGCGGCCTGACCCGCCCGTACCGATGTCAGAGCGCAGCACGACCGATTTGATGGCCTCAACGGTGTTGAGGTTGCCCTCGGCACGCACCACATAGCGGCGCTTGCCTTCTTCGACGTCGCCTGCGGAGAGGGAAATGTTTTCGTCCCGCAGAACACGCACGACTTCTGGCACGGTGAGGTCAAAGCGCGACAACCTGCGCGGGTCCACCACGACCTGCAACTCGCGGGTGACACCGCCAAAAACATTGACCGCCGAGACGCCCTCGATCCGTTCGATCCGGTCCTGAATGACGTCTTCGACGAAATCGCCATAGGTGGGCATTTCGCGGGTGTTGCCCTCTTGCGCTGTCAACAAGATCCACGCGATGGGGCTGTCATCTGCGCCGGATGTATCCAGTGTCGGTTCGCTGGCCTCATCGGGATAATCACCGACACGGTCCAACCGGTTTGACACCAGCAAGAGCGATTGCACCATGTCTGTGCCGACACCGAATTCGAGTGTGATCTCGGCCTCGCCAGTGCGCGAGCGGGAGGTCATGATATCCAGCCCTTCGAGGCCCCTGAGCGCCTCTTCCTGCGGGTTGACGATCTCGCGCTCAATCTCGGAGGGGGCCGCGCCGGGCCACTGCGTTTCAATCACCACGATGGGCTTTCGCACATCCGGTGCGAGCTGGATCGGGATGCGACTGACGGCGATGGTGCCAAACAGAACGGCCATGATGACGGCGGCCATCACGGCAATCGGGCGATCAATTGCGTAGCGGATCAGATCCATGGGCTAGCCTTTCTCGCTGCCGGTCATCGGCGTGATTTCCTGTCCGGGGCGCAGCCGTTCATTGCCGCGCGTTACAACGATGTCGCCCTCGGTCAACCCATCCAGCACCTCAAAGCGATCCCCCAGTGCGACACCGATCTGCACGGTGCGCGGTTGCGCCGTTCCATCCGCCGCCACAAAAACGGTCCAGCCGCCGCGGGCCTGCACCAAGGCGTCCTTGGGCACCGACAGAACCTCGCGCGGGGCGCTGATCGGGATGTTGATTGTGATGGACTGGCCGATGGCCAAACGGTCCAGAGAGGCCAGATCAGACGATGTAAACCGCACCGGACGGGTCCGCGTGGCCGTATCCTCAACGGGCAGCAACACGCGCACGTTCAATTCCAGTGACACGCCCGTCTCGGTGTATCCGGCAACCGTTTGTCCGGGTTGCAGGACGCTGACATATTTTGATGGTACGCTGGCCTCGATTTCCATCGACAGAACATCCAGCAGGGTCACGACGGCAGAGCCTGATGCGATAAACTCACCGGGGTTGATCTGCACCTCCAGCACGATGCCGGCATAGGGGGCGGTGATCCGCGCGCGGTCCAGTTGATAGCGGGTTTCTGCCAGATTTGCCTCGGCGGTCTGGACGCGCGCCTGTGCTTCGGCGAGCAGCCCGTTGGCCTCGAACAGATCGCTTTGCGCATCATCAAAGCGGCTGGTGGAGAAAGACGCCGTGTTGCGTAACCCCTCAATCCGCGCCAAGGCATTGGCCGCGCGGTTAACGCGGGTTTCCGCAATCACGATGCCTGCACGCGCTTCTGACAGTCGCGCCTGCGCCTGACGGGCCAGAATATCCAAAAGCTCGGTGTCCAACGTCGCCAGCATCTCGCCCTGACCGACCGCCGTCCCTTCCAGCACCATAATTTCGTCAACGGTACCAGCGATCCGGCTTGCAATCGTACCCTCGCGCACTGTCACCACCTCTGCAAAGAGAGGGACGGTGTCAGCGATGGTTTTGATCTCGACGGTTTCGACACCGACGGCGGCAGGTCCGCCCTGCGCAACGGCCGTGGCCGGGAAATTCAGGCAGAGCGCGGCAAATAACGCGCATGCAAAAGAAGATAAGGAAAAGGGGTGGGTCATGGGGAAGCCCTGTAAAAACGATCTTGTCACAGCTAAACCAGTTAGTTCGAAATTGCACCCCTCCAAGGGGCGAACCTGCGCGGGCGCGCGCAAAAAACTGTGTTAAGTCGAACCGTCAACAGAGCGGTCTGCGCGTTCCAAAGCGTTGGCATAGTCCCGCAAATCAGCGACCTCGCGGGCCGATGGCGTCTTTCCGGTAAAGCCGACCAGATAGGCGGGCATCAGTTTATTCCGGGTCTCCATCGGTTCGTTCAATTTTGCGTCATCGTATCCGATCTGCATGTAATACAGGATGCGCGCGCGGGCCGTAGCCTCGAGGGGCGGGTATCCGAACTTTTCGAACATCGCCTTCAGGGCGGCCAGACGCTGCGCATCTGATGCCGCCAGAACAGCGCGCACATCTCGCGACCGGCGTGCCCAGTCGCGCATGGCAAAATCCAGCCGCGTGTCAAATAGCGCGGGATTGATCACGCAGCGAAAGACATTCCCAACCGCTTCGGTGATTGTCTGCGCGGGTCGCTCGGCCATACGGACCAAAGCGGCTGTATTCGTTTTCCGCCAATGGTCCAGCAGCGCATCGAGCAGGTCCTGACGTGACTTGAAGTACCAATAGAAGCTTGAGCGGGACACGCCAAGTGCTGCCCCCATGGCCTGGATCTTCACGCCTTCGACCCCATCACGGATCAGGGCTGCCATGGCCATGTTCAGCCAGTCATCGCGGGTCACTTTGACATTGCCGACCATGGGTTCAGTGTCGGAGGTGTCGCGGTGCATTCTGGGGTCTGAACGCTCAGTCATGGGTTAGCTTTCAGGTGGTGCGCCGCCTTCGGCAGTGCGTTTGGCGATGAAATTTTGCAGCGTTTCCAATCGCTCACCATCCACCGATGGCCGTGCGTCTGCGGCCAGAATATCCTGCCACACTTTGGTGGCGCGCTGGTTGGCATCCTGCGCCCCGCGTTCCGTCCATGTGCCGAAATTTGCGTAATCATGCACGATGGGTTGGTAAAACTCGGTGTTGTAGCGCGCCATCGTTTGCGGCGCGGCAAAGAAGTGACCGCTGGGTTCTACCGCGCTCAGCGCTGTGTCAAAACCGATTTCATCCACGCCAGCCTGCTTGCCCGCACAAAGTTCGGCAATCATGTTCAGCACTTCCACATCTGTTATTATTTTTTCGTAAGATACGCTCAAACCCCCTTCGAGCCAGCCCGCGGCGTGGATGATCACCGTGGCCCCACCCATCAGACAGCCCCAGAGGCCCATCTGGTTTTCATTGGCCGCCTGCACGTCGTTCACGTTAGACGCAGAGCCCGCCGCACTGCGCCACGGCAGACCCGTAAAGCGCGCCAGTTGACCCGCCGCCAGCGAGGCCTGAAAATGGGCTGACGTACCAAACGCCGGTGCACCCGATTTCATGTCCACATTGGACGTGAATGTCCCATAGCAGACCGGCGCGCCGGGTTTGACCAGTTGTGTCAGCGTGATCGCGGCCAGCGCTTCGGCATGGCTGAGCGTAATCGCGCCGGCGACGGTGATCGGGGCCATGGCGCCCATCAGCGTGAAGGGCGTGACTATGGAAAGTTGGCCGTTTCTGGCGAAATCGATTAACCCCTGCGCCATCGGAATGTCGAGCGTGCGCGGACTGTTGGTGTTGATGATCGTGTAGCAATGCGGTGCCGCTGCAAAACCGTCATCCGTCACACCCCGAAAGTCGCGCAGCATTTCAAAACAATCCATCGCTTGCGGTGTGCCACGTGCAAAAACAAAGGGGAATTTGTCGGTCAGCGTAAGTTGCGTTTCGGTCGTGAAGAAATGGCGCAGGTGGGTCGGCACATCTTGTGGCTCCACCGAAGGCGACATCATCTGGAAGACATCAAAGTGGTGGCACAGCGTCGTATATTCCCGAAAATCCCGTGCTGATCCGGGCCGACGCCCACGGGCAAGATCCGTGGCATGAGGGGCACCTGCGCCGGGTTGGAACACCAGACTGCCAAGTTCCAGCAGGATGTCCCTGTCGCGCGCGCCAGCACGCCCGGTGATGGATTTGGGCGCGGTTGCAAGGGCTGCGTCAATCATATCGCGCCCGATATAGACCATCTGGTCCACCACGCGCGCACCGCCCTTGCGGAACACCTCAACCGCTTCGGGCAGCAGCACTTTCATGCCAAGCTCTTCCAGCGTGCGCAGGGATGTTTCATGCATGGCCGCGATCTGATCGCTGGAAAAAACCTCCATCGGGGGAAAGGGGTTGCGCAGATTGCGGTAATTCACGTTGCGCTCTGGTGCCGCCTTGGGCCCGCCACCACGGCGGGTCCGTCTGCGCCCGGTGTTTTCGCGTAATGTCATCCGCGCATGGCCTTGCCGTCCGGATCATAGGGCGATGCGGCGATGATCCGCGCCTGCCGTTCCACACCCACTACATGCACGCTGACCTCTTTGCCTGCGCGGCTGTGGGCCGGGTCCACCAGCGCCATGGCGAGCGATTTGCCGACCGTATGACCAAAGCCGCCTGAGGTGACAAAACCCACTTGGACGCCGTCGGACCAAATGGGTTCAAATCCGCTGGCGTCGGCACCGTCTGCGTCGATTTCCATTGTGACCAGTGTTTGTGCCGGGCCGTTTCCATCGCGTTCAGTAATCGCGGCTGATTTGCCCACGAAATCCTTGTCCCAATCGATCCAGCGGTCCATCCCGGTCATGCTGGGGGTGTAGCCTTGGGTGAACTCCGCATTCCAGATGCCGAAACTCTTTTCCAACCTTAGGCTCAGGAGCGCATTGAACCCGTATTCCCGGATGCCCGCGTCCGCGCCTGCCTGCAGCAGGATACGGCGCAGCACCGCGTGATCACCCGCGCGGCAGTGAACCTCATACCCCCGCTCGCCCGCGACAGACAGCCGTCCGACCTTGCAGCGCAACAGCCCGATATCAAAGCTGCCACAGCCCATGAATTTCAGGTCTGCGATGGGGCCGTCGGTCAGTTTCTCGATGACATTCAGCGATGCAGGCCCGGCCAGCGAGAAGCCTGCCATTTCCTCACCGAGATCGCGCAGGGTGACGCCCTCCATCATATGATCGTCAAACCAGCGCATGTGCCATGTCCGTAGATAATAGCTGCCCATGATCCACCACGTGCCATCGCCCCAGTTGAACACCGTCAGGTCGCCCTTGAGCCGCCCATCCTCGGCCAGCATCGGCGCCAGCTTGGCGCGGCCCGGTGCGGGCAGTTTGGACGCCATGATGTGATTGAGCCACTTTTCTGCGTTGGGGCCCGAGACCTCAAAACGCGAAAACCCGGAGATATCCAGCAGACCCACGCCGTTGCGCACCGCGTGACATTCATCCGCCACGATGCTGTGTGCGTTTGAGCGTTTCAGCGAGGGCGCTTCGACAAAACCCGGTGCCGCGAAATAAAGCGGTACCTCAAGGTCCCAGCTTTGGCCCCACTGGCAGCCCGCAGCACTCATATCTGCATAGGCACCGGCGGTTTTCAACGGACGGCCCGCGGGCAGTTGTTCGTTGGGATAGGTCATCACAAAGCGGCGGGTGTAAAACTGGCCCGTCGTTTCCTTGATGTACTGCTTGTTTTCGGCCCAAATGCCATAGCGGGCCACATCCATCCCATAGACATCCGCCTCAGGTGTGCCGTTGATCATCCATTCGGCCAGCGATTTGCCAACGCCGCCGCCCTGCAGGAACCCGGCCATCACCGCGCAGGCCGACCAATAGCCGCGCTTGCCCGGCACAGGTCCCACCAGCGGGTTGCCATCCGGCGAGAAGGTGAACGCGCCGTTCACCCATGTCTTGACGCCCACCTCCTGCAGGCAGGGGTAGCGCTCAAACCCCATGGTCAGTTCATTTTCAATGCGGTCAGGGTCTTCCTGCTGCAATTCAAACCCGTATTCCCAAGGGGCACCGTCCATCATCCAGTGCTGGTGATTGACCTCGTAGATGCCCAGCAGCACGCCTTTCTGATCCTGCCGCAGATAGGTGAACCCTTCGAGGTCAACCGTCATGGGCACCTCGAAATCCAGTTCTTCGAGCTGTGGGATCGTGTCCGAGATCAGATAGTGGTGATTGAGCGGCGAGACTGGCAATTCCACGCCAGCCATACGCCCCACCTGCTTGGCCCAGAGACCCGCCGCATTGACCACATGCTCGCAGTTTATCGTGCCCTTTTCGGTGACAACCTCCCACCCCTGCAGGGTCTGGTTCAGTTCCAGCACACGGTTGTGTTCGATCACGGTGGCACCGCGTTTCTTGGCCGCCCCGGCATAGGCGTGCACCGTGCCGGTGGTGTCGATGTATCCTTCACGGTCGGCCCACATGCCCCCCAGCAGCCCGTCACCGGACATGATCGGATTAAGCGCAAGCGCTTCTTCGACGGTGACGAGGCGGCAGTCGTGAATACCGATGGACTGAAATGTGCGATACGCAGATTGCAGCCATTCCCAGCGATCCGGGGTGCCTGCCATGGTCAGGCCGCCGGTTCTGTGCAGCCCGATGTTTTGACCGCTTTCTTCCTGAATATCGTCAAACAGGTCAATCGTATAGGACTGAAGCTGGGCGATGTTCGGGTCCGCATTCAGAGCATGAAATCCACCTGCGGCGTGCCAGCTTGACCCGGCTGTCAGCACGGAACGTTCAATTAGACAGACATCGCTCCAGCCCATCTTGGCCAGATGGTACAGAACGGATGCGCCGACAACGCCCCCGCCGATCACGACAACGCGGTAATGTGATTTCATACTGTGGCCTTTCGGTTCGTATCAAAAGCGACTACTGGACATTTGTGTACAGTGCTGCTGTGAACGCTAAATTCAATAGTGTTCTTCGGTCAAGATAAATTTGATCTGCGCGGGTTTCCTATGCAAACCGCAGTTTCGCACTATGCTCTGGATGGAAAGACAGGAGAGTGAAAATGAAGATTATGGCAGGGCTGACATGGGCCGTTTTGATGTCCGGTGCGGCGTGCGCGGATATCATCGTCGCGTTTGACGAGGGGGCGCCCAAGGATCGTTTTACCATCGTAAACGCAGGGGATTGCCCGCTGCGTGATATTACGATCACAATTGATCTGGGCGCATCTGCAGCCGGTCTGATCTTTGATGTGACGGAACGCGGTGCGGGTGTGCAGGTGTTTCAACCCCTTGAGCTTGTGGTCGGGCGCGAATTGCTGCGCGACGTGCCGGAGGTCGGGGATGGTGACAACAGCATTGCGCTGCCCATCGCTGATTTTGCATCCGGCGCTGAGGTTGCGTTTACGATTGACGTGGATGACACGGTTGGAACGCGGGAAATTACCGTATCCGGCGCTGAAATCGAAGGGGCGAAGGTTGCAATCAGCCATCTTGCGGGCGTGACCGAGGCCACTTTTGGCGCGGATGCGGTTGCGCGTATCGGGCTGGATGGCTGCAACGCATGATCGCAATGCGCCGGAGGTCACCCCCGGCGCTTTGACGTTTCAGCTGTTTTGTTTGCGACGGCGCAAGACCAATGTGCCGCCAACAGCAGACAGCAGCAACAGCGCGGAGGCCGGCAGCGGGACGGGTTGCAATTGATAGGTCTCATCAAGTGCAGCGCGTGTGATGTCATTGATCAGCGCGTGACCTTCAGCCGTCGGGTGAATGTCATCAAAAAACAAGAAGCCTGCACAGGAGGGTGCCGTCGTTGAGACGGTTTGAACACAGGCGTTTTGCGTGTCCGTGATGCCGCGAGACGCCAGCAAAGCCTGATCGCTCAGGGCGTCAAAGACATCTACCTCGGTCACAGTCGCGCCAAAGAGGTTGTTGCCCTGCAAGAAGGCGGAGAGTTGCGTGTTATATCCGGCTGCGATCGCTGAAAGCTGGGCCTGAAAGGCGGGTGCTTCGTTCTGGAACCTTGGGATCAGGCCAAAGTCCGGCAGGTTCATGACGACGAAATCCCGCACCCCGGCGCCCGCCAAGGCCTGCAGTACCCCTTGCACGGTCGCCAATGCGCCGCCCAACGCGGTTTGCAGTGCCGTGAAATCAGGTGCGGTGCTGTCAATGCTGTTTGCCGCATTCAGAAAGTCATTGCCGCCGATAAAAACGCTGACCAAGGGGGTGCCGCCAAGGTTACGCGCAGAATTGAGCGTTGGCGGCGTGCCTGGTGCTGTTGGCAAATTCAGCAACCCGCCCAGCCCATCCGCATAGGTAGAGACCGGGGGTGTGACCGGCAGCGGATAGATTGCAGGGGCGAAAATCTGTGCCAGCAAATCAGGGACAGGATCCCCGTTATCTGCGGCCTGCGCCCCTGCGAAAGACAGGTTGACGCCGGTTTTCCCGTTGTTGCGAAACTCATTCGTCAAACCGGCAGCCCAGGTCGGACCGTCTGAAAATACGCCCGGCGCGCGCAGTCTGGCGAAATTGATCTCTGCATTGGTCGGCGGGGTTGCCGATGGCGGTGACGGCGGCGCCAGAATCCCCAAAAGCCGTTCGGTGTTCCCGATATCCGACAGGCTGTCGCCGAGGACGGAAAAGCTGGTGAACTGATCTGTGAGCGGTGATGCCTGTGCCGGGGTGGCCAAAAGTGCCGCCGCACCCAGTATCGCAAGATGTTTCATTTAATCCTCTCCCTGTGAGACGCGCATGTTTTTCTGCGCACGATAGGAAATAGACGACGAAAGACCTTGAAAGGCGAGTCTATCCTTGCGTCACTTTTCGCGTCCTCCGCACGGGTGGGCCGCAAAATCCTGGCGTCCGGTTACTTTCTTGCAGGTCAGGTGACGGTGACCGCCATCGCGCCCAAACCCTCGACCGCGATCGTCATGGCGTCGCCTTTTTGAACCGGCCCCACGCCCGCGGGTGTGCCAGACAAGATCACATCACCGGGCGCAAGCGTGTAGTATACGGACAGGTAGGAGATCATTTCCGGCACTTTCCAGATCATCTGGTTCAGATCACCCTCCTGTTTGAGAGCGCCGTTCAGATGCAGGGTGATCCTGCCCTGATCAAGGTGGCCAACCTCCGCCACCCTGTGGACTGGCCCGACCGGTGCCGAGGCATGAAAGGCCTTGCCGATCTCCCACGGACGCCCTGCCTTTTTTGCGATGCCCTGCAAATCGCGGCGGGTCATGTCGAGGCACAGCGCATAGCCGTAAACGTGATCCAGCGCGTCGTCGGGGCTGATGTTGGTGCCGCCCGATTTCAGGAATACGGCAACTTCGGCCTCATGGTGCACGTCGCTGCTTTGCGCAGGGTAGGGGAATGATCCGGATGAATTCAGATCATCGGGGTTTTTCTGGAAAAAGAAGGGTGCCTCGCGGTCCGGGTCATGGCCCATTTCCACGGCGTGAGCGGCATAGTTGCGCCCGATGCAATAGACGCGCCGGACCGGGAACATGCCCCCGCTTGCCACGGGGACACAGGCGGTTGGTGGCACTGGTATTACGAAATCTGACATGGAAAACTTCCTGCGTTTTTTGGTTTTGACGTCGTGAGCACACAGCGCAGGTCTAAATCACGCCAAGCCAAGGCGCACCTTGGTTCACCGATGTGGGGCTGACCTGTGCTGGGCGTCATTTGTGCGCATGACTGGTTTGCTAGCCCGTGGTGGCTGTGCAGGACATCGGCTCGCCTGCGCGCCATTCAAATTCTGCGCTGTCGCCTTTGGTCCAGAATATACCACCAAAGTCGATGGCGTATTTGCTGCCCGAGGCCGCAGGGACAAGAGAGCCCGAGGCGATGCTGTCCCCGTATTCCAAGCGGATACTGGGCAATTCCGTGTCGAAAAAGTAGGTTGTGACCTCATTGGCAGGGTTATCGTCGCAGATATAAGTGGCGGTCGCGAGGGGTGTTTCGAGCATCCATGCGGTGACGAGTTCACCTTCGCGGGTCAGATAGGCCGCCTCGACACAATTGCGCAGATCGTCGGCTTTCCAGCAGTCATCACGCCCCTTGATCCAGCCGCGCTGCATCGCGCGCAATGTATTCAACGCGTTTTCGGTACCGCCCTGTATGTTGCCCGCCGCCTTCAGTGCTGCGGCATAACGCAGGGCCATCCGGCGGTCGAGTACGGCCAATGCCGTGTCATTGCAGATCAGGTCTTCGGTTTGTGAGCCGGCTTTTGCGCAGTCAAATGACGGACCGGTGGTCTCCGCGCTGACGCAAGTGGCAGCGAGCGTGAGGCATGTTCCTGCGATCAGGCGGTGCATTGAGGTTCTCGGGGAGGGAATGGGCATTCCAAGGCTCCTGTGTCTGAAGTGGTTGTCACTGTCGGGGTGGCCTGCTTTTATAAACAGGCAAGCGCCAGCCAAAGGCAAGTGATCCTGCGCGCAACGCCCATGTAACCCCGGAGCATAGCGCCAGCGCGATGAGAGGCTCTGCGAAGAGAGGCCGGGTCAGCACAGCCACGGTTGCGCCTGCAAAAGCGGCTGTCACATAAAGCTCGCCCTGACGCAGAACCACCGGTACATCATCCAACACCACATCACGCAAAAGCCCGCCCATGCAGCCCGTGATTGTCCCCATCAGGACCACCACCAGTGCGGGCTGATCAAGCGCCAGCGCGACACCGGTGCCTGCCGATACTGCCACCGCCAGCGCGAAACTGTCCAGCCAGATCAGCGTTTTCAAACGGCTTTCAAACAGATGCGCGGTGACAAATACGACCAAGGCGGCGGCACAAGCCACACCGATGTAGGTTGGCTGTGCGATCCAGAAAATCGTATCCCGGTTCAGCAGCAGGTCCCGAAGCGTGCCACCGCCCACCGCCGTGAGGCAGGCGATAAAGGCAAAGCCCACGATGTCCAACTGCTGCCTGCTGGCGGCCAGCCCACCGGTCAGGGCGAAAATAAACACGCTCGCGTAGTCAAGGAAACCGATCACGCTCATGGTTTGAACGGCGCCATGCCCGCGCGCGCCAATTCGTCTGCGCGTTCGTTTTCCGCGTGCCCGGCGTGCCCTTTGACCCATTTCCAGGTGACGTCGTGACGTGCATTGGCCTCATCCAGCCTCTGCCAGAGTTCTGCATTCGCGACGGGTTTTTTGGCGGCATTTTTCCAGCCGTTTCGCTTCCAGCCGTGAATCCAGCCGGTGATGCCATTTTTGACGTAGTTGCTGTCGGTCACGATGGTAATCGTGCTGGCGCGGCTGAGGGATTCCAGCGCGTTGATGGCGGCCAAAAGCTCCATCCGGTTGTTGGTGGTATGTGCTTCACCGCCCTTGAGCGCACGCTCTTTGACCAGCCTGTCGCCCTCTTTGGCCTGCAGCAAAACGCCCCAGCCGCCGGGACCCGGGTTGCCCGAACAGGCACCGTCAGTATAGGCGAATAACTCAGGCATGGGCGGCCAGTACAATCCAATGGGCATCAACGCCATCCAGACCTGTGTCGCAGCCTTCGCGGTGATCAAATACCGTGAGCCCCGCCGCGGCCAGCAGGTCGACCAACTCGCTTTCGGTGTAATATGTATAACGCCTGCCCAAAGTGTCCCGTTTACTGCCCGTGCCGGTTTTGACCCCGATATGAAACCGCCCGCCGGGTTTCAGTGCGGTCGCGATCCGGGCTAAATGCTTTGGCATGTCATCGCGCGGGGCATGGAGCAGCGAGAAGTTCGCCCAGATCCCGTCGTAATGATCGACCTGTATTACATCCTCGAAACCGGCCTCGCGGGCGCTCACACCAGCGTGGCGCCCGGCCAGTACCACCATTTCAGGGACAGGGTCAAAGGCGTCCACGACAAGCCCGGCTTGCGCCATTACGGCAGCTGATCCACCCGGACCACAGCCCAGATCAAGCACGCGCCCGCGCCTTGGCATGGCCGCGATAAAGGCGATCAGGCTTGGGTCCTGAGCGGCGGCATCGTCGGTCAGATTGGCATAGTCACCCGCTTTGGCCGCATAGACGGAGAGGGTTTCATCATCACTCACAGAAATACTCCGACGGCCAGACATGCGACCACGATGCTGGTCAACAAAATGCGCAGGGACATCCACCACCTTGGCGTCAGGCCCCAAATGGAAAAGGCAAAATCAAGGATCAAGAGACCGAGGAACCCGAAAATCAGATTGGTTGCGGCGGCGGTCGGCCCGCCCCCTGACATGAAAAAAGCCCAAAGGGCAGGGATCACAGACAGCGTGTAAGCGGTGGCCGCGCGCGCGCCTTGCGCTTTGGTTGCAAAGCCCCAGAGCACACCCGACATGAAGGACAGGATCACCGTGCCGTAGAAAAGCTGTATGTAGGGCCCGACAAAACGCGGGCCAAGCGCGCGAACGCCCCACTGGGCCAGTGGCTCGGCCAGATAGGTCGCGGCCCCCCAGACGAAGGGAATGAGGCCGGCGAGGCCAAGGATGAGCGGTGCAAAGGGGATCGATTTCATGCGCGGCAACATGAGCCTGAGCGCCGCCCAAGGCAAGAGGCTGTGATCACTTTGTCATGCGCCCGCCGCTCAACTGGCCGGGGTCCGCCACCGACAGCGTGCTGGAGTCCGTGAGGGTCAGGCCGAGCCGTGTACAGACCACCTCGGAAGCAGTATTGCCGGGCTCGATTCCGGTGAAAAACCGCATGAAGCCGTATCTGCGCGCCATCTCAAGCATCACCTCGGCCCCGAGGCGCAAAGACAGCCCGAAACCGCGCCAGTCCGGCACGGTGGACAGCATGCCCCACCAGCATTCGACCTGCCCGTCAGGGTGATCGGCGTGCATATAGGAGGCGGCGGCCGCACAGGAGACGACCTCGCCCTGATCCGTGACGGCCATGCGGCACAGCCCCGGTTGCAGCGCGCCGCTCAACACGGCGAGGTGCGGTGGCAGAACGCCGCAAGCCAGTGCGGCGCTTGCCAAAGATGCGCGCAGGCGATTGTCGCTTTCATCCGTCAGCCAGTGGCTGGTGATACCATTGGGCAGCTGTTTGCTGGTGACGGTTTCGCGTGCGGTCTGCAAGGCAGAGGCGTCACCGACCCAGCGTGCATACTGCACAGCGCTCAGGTCATGGGGTTTGAGCTGCTGCACCAGCGCAGGCATCTGATCGTTTTGCACATGAGCAAAATGACTGGCCCCTTGCAGCCGTGTCATGGACACCAGTTCCGCAAAGGGGGCACGGTCCGGGCTGACGATGCCAACGGTCCGGCCATAGTAGGTGTAGCCGGCGTTGCCATGTGTCAGATCATGCAGGGCCCGCCCCCGGCCCAAAAGCGCTTGCTGATCGGGGGAGCCAAAGATGTCTTGTCTGGCGGACATGCGGCGCGGTTCAGGCCGGTTCGCGCAAGACACGCGGCACTTTGAATTCCACGTTTTCGACCGCAGTCTCGACCACCTCTTGGGTCACATCATAGTGTGCGTCGAACGCGGCGATCACCTCGTTGATCAAGACCTCTGGCGCAGATGCCCCGGCGGTGATGCCAATGCTGCTGATGCCATCAAGGGCGCGCCAGTCGATATCCGTGGCGCGCTGGACAAGCTGCGCGTATTGACAACCGGCCCGTGCGCCAACCTCGACAAGGCGGCGCGAGTTTGACGAATTGGGTGCCCCGACAACCAGCATCGCGTCGCATTTCGGGGCCATGGCCTTGACGGCCTCCTGTCGGTTGGTGGTCGCATAGCAGATGTCCTCCTTGTGCGGGCCCACAATCAATGGAAAACGCTGCTGCAAGGCGGCGACCACATCAGCGGTGTCATCAACACTGAGTGTGGTCTGCGTGACATAGGCCAGTTTCGCCGGGTCTCTTATCTCGACGGTCGCCACATCTTCAGGGGTTTCCACCAACAGGACCTCGCCTTCAGGCAACTGACCCATGGTGCCGACGGTTTCGGGGTGGCCTGCATGGCCGATCATGATCATCTGAAGCCCGTTGTCTGCGTGGCGTTGCGCTTCGATATGCACCTTGCTGACAAGGGGGCAGGTGGCATCCACATAGACCAGGTTGCGCGCCTGCGCCGCGGTCGGCACGGATTTGGGCACGCCATGGGCGGAAAAGATCACGGGCCTGTCGTCAGGACATTCCGAAAGCTCTTCGACGAAGATGGCGCCTTTTGCGCGCAGCCCGTCCACCACGAATTTATTGTGCACGATTTCATGCCTGACATAAACGGGCGTGCCCCATCTATCGAGCGCCAGTTCCACGATCTTGATCGCACGATCAACGCCTGCGCAAAAACCACGCGGTGCTGCAAGAAAGAGGGTCAGGGGCGGTTTCGTCATGTCTTACTCCGGATCAGATGTCTCAGAGGTAAGGGTTTGACGCGGCTGCGTCCAGAGGGTGACATGCCGCAACGCAGGTCCCCCTCTGAAACGGTTTTCATTTAACTTGCCTCGTTATACTCGCGCGGAGGGCGACCTATAACGTCTTTCAGTTCGTCGAGCTCAATGAAATTGTCCGCCTGACGGCGCAACTCGTCAGAAATCATCGGGGGCTGACTGCGAATCGTCGACACGACAGACACGCGCACGCCAGAGCGTTGAAGGCTCTCGATCAGCGGACGGAAATCGCCATCGCCGGAAAACAACACGATGTGATCAACCCGCGGTGCCAGTTCCATGGCGTCGACGGCCAGCTCAATGTCCATGTTACCTTTGACCTTACGGCGGCCCATGCTGTCGGTGTATTCCTTTGCCGGTTTTGTAACCATCGTGAACCCGTTGTAATTGAGCCAGTCCACGAGTGGGCGGATCGGGGAATACTCGTCATTTTCGAGCAGCGCCGTGTAGTAAAATGCGCGCAGCAACTTCCCGCGACGCATGAATTCCTGACGCAGTAATTTGTAGTCGATGTCAAACCCCAGTGATTTGGCAGCCGCGTACAAATTCGAGCCGTCGATGAACAGCGCAAGCCGTTCGTCCTTGTAAAACATCTAAGTGTCCTTTCGATTAGTCAGGCGCTGGTGCTCGTAAAATGTTGTGATAAAATTTCTGCACCCGACAATTGAACAAAATAGGGTTTTTTAACTGTGCCGCAAGTGACAAGACAGGGGAAAATTGGCAGAAAATCGCCACAATTACGGTCACTTGCACTAATTGCCGTGGGGTCAAACCAAGGGTTACGCAACGGAACCCCACGCGATACCGTACTGAATGCATTGAAAGAATTTCCCGTTAAGGTTGGAGCGATTCGGGCTTTCAGCAGGCTGTTTCGCACAGCTGCCTTCCCGGCGGGATCTGGCCCGGATTTTGTCAATGCGGCCTTCACCCTTGAAACGGAACTGGATGCAGCCGACCTTTTGAGCCATCTTCATGAGATTGAATCACTGTTCAAGCGCACCCGGACCAAGCGTTGGGAGCCGCGTACTCTGGACCTTGATCTGATCGCGATGGCGGATCAGGTTTTGCCTGATCGCGGGACATATGATCACTGGGCGCAGTTGCCGCTTGAACAACAGATGACCAAATCACCGGAGCGGTTGATCCTGCCGCACCCGCGCCTGCATGAGCGGGCTTTTGTCTTGATCCCACTGGCCGATGTTGCGCCGGATTGGCGTCATCCCATCACGGGAATGAGCGTCAATGAGATGGTTGAAGCCCTTCCGGAAGACCTCAGAAACGAAGTCCGTGAGCTGTAATTCTCTGCTTGTAAAGCGGTGGCAACCGACTTAAATAACACACTTCCGCCCCTACTCTGTCTGATGGAGATGTTTCATGGCCCGCGTCACAGTTGAAGATTGCGTTGATAAAGTTCCAAACCGGTTCGAGCTTGTGATGCTCGCGGCACATCGTGCGCGCGAAATTTCAGCTGGGTCTGCGCCCACGGTGAACCGTGACAATGACAAAAACCCGGTTGTGTCGCTCCGTGAGATTGCCGATGAAACCCAAAGTGCCGACGATCTGCGCGAGCGCCTGATCGAGAGCAATCAGCATCAGATCGAGGTTGATGAACCCGAAGAGGACGCAATGGCGTTGCTGATGGGTGCCGAACAGGACAAGCCGGAAGAAGACAGCATGTCCGAAGAGATGCTGCTGCGTCAACTGATGGCGGCACAAGGGCAGGGCTGAGCACAGCCCGCCTGATCCGGCGTGAGAGGCGGATGACATGAAGGACGGCGATCATTTGGAAATATCCGCCGATGACCTCGTGTCGCTCGTCCTGCGCTACAATCCAAAAACCAACCAGAAGTTGATTCGCGCGGCCTATGATTATGGCCGCGAGATGCATGCGGAACAGTTGCGCCACTCGGGTGAGCTGTATTTCAATCATCCGGTGGCTGTTGCAGCGATCCTGACAGAGCAGAATCTGGATGATGCAACGCTGATCACAGCATTGCTGCATGACACGATTGAAGACACACAAGCGTCCTATTCCGAGGTTGCCGCGCGCTTTGGCAGTGAGATCGCCGAGCTTGTCGATGGCGTGACCAAACTCACCAATCTGCAGCTCAATTCCTCGCAGACCAAACAGGCCGAGAATTTCCGCAAGCTGTTCATGGCCATGTCGAAAGACTTGCGGGTCATTCTGGTCAAGCTGTCGGACCGGCTGCACAACATGCGCACCATCCGCGCGATGAAGCCGGAAAAGCAGGCCCAGAAGGCACGCGAAACCATGGATATCTATGCGCCGCTGGCGGGGCGTATGGGGATGCAATGGATGCGCGAAGAGCTTGAGGATCTCGCGTTTCGGGTGCTCAATCCGGAGGGGCGCGCGTCGATCATCCGCCGCTTCATCAACCTGCAAAAAGAAACGGGCGATGTGATCCAGCGCATTACCGGTGACATGCGGCTTGAGTTGGACAAAGCCGGCGTAGAGGCCGAAGTCTTCGGACGCGCCAAAAAGCCCTATTCGATCTGGCGCAAGATGCAGGAAAAGGACCAGTCCTTTGCGCGGCTTTCGGACATCTACGGGTTTCGCATCATCACGGAAAACGAAGAAGACTGCTATCGGGCACTGGGGGCCATTCATCAGCGGTGGCGGGCTGTGCCGGGCAGGTTCAAGGACTACATCAGTCAGCCCAAAACCAACGGGTATCGTTCGATCCATACCACCGTATCCGGGCGCGACGGAAAACGCGTCGAGGTTCAGATCAGAACTGTTCAGATGAACGATGTTGCCGAAACCGGCGTGGCGGCGCATTGGTCCTACCGGGACGGTGTGCGCAGCAATAACCCATTTGCGGTCGATCCTGCGAAATGGATCAGCACCCTGACCGAGCAGTTTGACGCCGAGGAAGATCACGAGGACTTCCTCGAAGCGGTCAAGCTTGAGATGTATTCAGATCAGGTTTTCTGTTTCACGCCCAAAGGGGAAGTCGTGAAGCTGCCGCGCGGGGCCACGCCCATCGACTTTGCCTTTGCGATCCATACGCGCATTGGCATGGCCTGTGTGGGGGCCAAGGTTGATCACATGCGCGTCCCGCTCTGGACGCGTTTGAAAAACGGCCAGTCGGTCGAGGTGATCACCGCCGAAGGCCAAAGCCCGCAGGCGACGTGGCTTGATATTGCGGTAACGGGCAAGGCGCGATCCGCCATCCGGCGTGCGCTGCGCGAGGAAGACCGGGCCCGTTTCGTCAAACTGGGGCGGGAACTTGCACGCTCCGCATTTGAGCATGTGGGCCGCAAAGCGACCGACAAGGCGCTCTCGACGGCAGCGCGCAACATGCGCTGCGATGACCGTATTGACCTGCTCGCCCGTCTTGGCAGTGCCGAGATCACCGGACGCGAAGTCGTGCAGGCTGTGTACCCCGAGCTTGTGCCCAAGGAGGGCGCAAAAGTTGATGCGAAACGCGCTGTGATAGGTCTGTCGCCCGGGCAGTATTTTGAGCGGGCTTTTTGCTGTCAGCCGCTGCCGGGCGAGCGGATTGTCGGGATTACCTTCAAAGGGCGTGGCGTCGTCGTGCATGCGATTGATTGCGACCGGATGAGTGCGTATGAGGCCCAGCCTGACCGGTGGCTTGATCTGCGCTGGCACGAAGGTGCGCACCCTGCGGTCTACGGGGCAACGATTGAGCTCACCCTGAACAACGATGCAGGGACACTGGGGCGAATTTGCACATTGATCGGTGAAACCCGAGCGAATATTTCAGATTTACAATTTGTCGACAGAAAGCCTGATTATTTCCTGATATTGATCTATGTAGAGCTTCGAGATGTGGCGCATCTTCATTCCCTTATGCTCACGCTGGAGGCAGAGAGCGATGTTGCCTCCGTATCGCGGTATAGAAATATGGCGCATGATACATCGGAAACACCTGCCTGATGTCGCATCGCGGTCATCGGGTCGTCATAATTTTGGGATGAATGGCACGCGCCACCCTGTACAAGAATTGAGTAAGGACGCCACAGTTGGTCTTTAAACGCAGAGATCCCAAAAGCTGGCCGCGTGCTGTGCTTGAAGCTCTGTGGCCACGGGGTGGGTGGACCCGTGCATTTCATTACGTCAAGCACCGGATGCGCAGGCTGCCTGACAGCCCCGAACGGATCGCGCGTGGTATATTTGCCGGTGTTTTCGCGTCATTCTCGCCGTTTTACGGTTTTCATTTTTTTATCGCGGCGGGTCTGGCCTTTGTGATGCGCGGCAATGTGATCGCGTCATTGATGGCAACGTTCTTTGGCAACCCGCTGACCTATGTGCCCATCGGTGTGGCCGCTTTGTCCTCGGGTCACTGGATCCTCGGGGATCCGGTTGATGAGGGCATTCACCGCTCCTTTGGCGGCAAGTTCGCGGATGCGGCGGCGGATCTGCATCACAACTTCGTTGCGATGTTCACGGATGATACCGCAGACTGGTCGCACCTTCGGGTTTTCTATGACGAGATTTTCTTTCCCTACATGGTCGGGGGGTTCGTGTCGGGTATTTTCTTTGGCGCGCTGTGCTACTATTTGTCAGTGCCGCTCATCCGCGTATATCAAAAGCGACGCAAGGGTTTGATCAAAAGCAAACTTGAAGCGATCAAAGCCAAGGCGGCTGCGAAAGCAGAAGCGAAACGAAAAGCGGAGCGTCCGCCCGCCGGGCAATGATCCGGCCGCAATATCAGGGGAGGGCCAGTGGTGTCCGATCAGAGAAAACTGCGCCTTGGCGTGAACATTGACCATGTGGCGACCGTGCGGAATGCGCGCGGCGGTGCCTATCCTGATCCCCTGCGTGCGGCGCGGATTGCCGAAGAAGCAGGCGCGGATGGTATTACCGCGCATCTGCGCGAAGATCGTCGTCATATTTCGGATGCGGATATCGAAGGGCTGATGGATGTGCTGAGCGTGCCGCTCAATTTCGAGATGGCGGCCACGGATGAGATGCAACAGATCGCCTTGCGCCATAAACCGCACGCGGTGTGCATTGTGCCCGAAAAGCGCGAAGAGCGCACGACCGAGGGTGGCCTTGAAGTCGCCCGCGAGGAAAACGTGCTGGCCCATTTCATTGCACCCTTGCGCGAGGCCGGGTGCCGGGTGTCGATCTTTATCGCTGCAGAAAAACGCCAGATCGAAGCGGCGCACCGGATCGGGGCTGAAGTCATCGAGCTGCACACCGGCGCCTATTGCGACGCCCATGCTGAGGGGGATTTCGAACGGCGTGACAGTGAACTCGCGCGCCTGAGGGACATGGCGGGTTTTGCCCATTCCCTCGGCCTTGAGGTTCATGCAGGCCATGGGCTGACCTATGACACTGTGCAGCCTGTCGCCGCCTTTCCTGAGGTGCTCGAATTGAATATTGGCCATTTCCTGATTGGCGAGTCGATCTTTCTGGGGTTGGAGCCTGCGATTGCGGAAATGCGCCGTCTCATGGATGAGGCGCGGGCATGACGGACACGATGCTCTTGTTGCCTTTGCCACTTATCCTGCTGGGCTGGGTCATTGGCGGCGGCAGCCCCGGACCGGCGACGCTGGCCATTTCCGGCACCTCGATGCAGTTGGGGCGTCGGGCCGGACTCACGGTGGCTGCGGGTATCGTTGTCGGTTCGGCCTGTTGGGGCATTACGGCGGCTCTGGGTTTTTCCGCCATCATGATGAATAACGCATGGCTTTTTGAAGTCATTCGATACCTCGGTGCCGCCTATCTTATGTATCTTGCGCTGAAGTCTCTGCGCTCAGCCTGGCGCGGAGGCGAGGTAAAAATTCCGCCGGTTGCGGCGCGCAAACTCTTCCTGAAAGGATTGATGCTGCATCTGACCAACCCCAAAGCAGTCCTGGGATGGGGCGCAATCTACGCTATCGCATTGGCACCCGGCGCAGGCCCTGCATCCGTCTGGAGCTTGTTTGCAGCTTTGATCTGTGCGTCCAGCTTCGTGTTTTTCGGCTATGCGATATTATTCTCGGCGGCACCGATTGCGCGGGCATATACGCGCGCCAAGCGCGGTTTCGAGGCGGCGTTTGGTCTGTTGTTTGCATTTGCCAGCCTGAAGATTCTGACCGCACGGCTGGCATGATTCTCGGCATCGGGACGGACCTCGCGAATATTGAACGTATTGCACGCACACTCGACCGCTTTGGGGATCGGTTTCGCAACCGCGTCTTTACCGACATCGAGCAGGCCAAGGCGGAACGGCGGCGCGATGTTGCTGGCACATATGCAAAACGCTGGGCGGCAAAAGAGGCGTGTTCCAAGGCTCTGGGCACTGGCCTTGCCATGGGGATCGCGTGGAAGGACATGTCGGTCACCAATCTCAAATCCGGCCAGCCCGTCATGCATGTCACAGGCTGGGCGCAAGAGCGGTTGGCGGCGATGACCCCGCCCGGTCATGAGGCCGTCATCCATGTAACGCTGACCGACGACCACCCGTGGGCGCAGGCCTTTGTGGTGATCGAGGCCTTGCCCGTCAAAAGCTGAAAGCAGCCGTTACACCCCCAATGTAAAAGTACCGGCGCAGATCGGCACAGTATCAGTGTGAACCGTGGCATTTCGAACTGCGTCGCTTGGGAGCGCGCAGGGCAAACTCACTCAACGTTGTGTGGGCCTGTCTTGACAGTGCCCCGCGCCCCCCTCATTACGAGCCAAACAAATTGATGGAGCCTGCCCAAATGGCCGCCAAAGAAGAGACATCCGGAAACGCGATTGTCGAGACGATCAAGACGATTGTCTATGCCCTGCTGATTGCCGGTGTTTTCCGCACGTTGTTCTTTCAGCCATTCTGGATTCCATCGGGTTCAATGAAGGAAACCCTGCTGGTTGGTGACTTTCTCTTTGTGAATAAAATGGCCTATGGCTATTCTTACGCCTCCTGCCCCAGCATTATCATGCCGCGCTTTGGAATTAACGTGGACGCAAAAAACATCTGCGGATTTCTGGACGGTGAAAACACGCGTATTCTGGGCGGCGAGCCCGAGCGCGGCGATGTGATCGTTTTCCGCCATCCGGTGTCGGGGCGCGATTACATAAAGCGTCTGATCGGCTTGCCCGGCGATACGGTACAGATGCGCAATAGCATCGTTTACATCAATGGTGAGGAAGCCCCGCAGGAACCCGCAGGGAACTTTGTCGAGGTGATGGAGCCGCAGGGCCCCGAAGGACGCAGGCCGCGCTGCTCCAATGGGCCGGTCGGGGACGGGGGCGACTGCCTCAAGGCCCGCGCGATTGAGACGTTGCCAAATGGTGTCAGCCATACCGTGCTGGACATCGGGCCGCAGGCGTCTGATCGGACGGGAGTTTATACGGTGCCTGAGGGGCATTACTTCTTTATGGGCGACAACCGCGACAACTCCGCCGATAGCCGTCTGGCGCGGCAGGTGCGTGGCGTCGGCTTTGTACCGTACGAAAACCTGATTGGTCGCGCGGACAGGGTCATGTTCTCCTCCGCTGGACGGTCCATGTTGTTTTTCTGGACATGGCGCAGTGATCGTTTCTTTAAGAGGGTGGAGTGAAACTCTCTGCGGAACTGAAGGCTTTTCAAAAGCGGTTGGGGCATCAGTTTAACCAACCCTCGCTTTTGGCGCAGGCGGTGACGCATGCTTCCATGTCGACGGCAAACCGTGGTGACAATCAGCGCATGGAATTTCTGGGCGACCGGGTGCTTGGTCTGGTCATGGCCGAGGCGCTGCTGGGGCTCGATAATGACGCGACCGAGGGCCAGCTTGCCCCGCGTTTCAATGCCTTGGTACGTAAAGAGACCTGTGCTGATGTCGCGCGCGAGATTGACCTTGGGGCGGTTCTGCGCCTCGGCCGCTCTGAGATGCTATCGGGTGGCAGGCGCAAGCAGGCACTCTTGGGGGATGCGATCGAAGCGGTGATTGCGGCTGTGTATCAGGATGCGGGCTTTGATGCGGCGCGGGCCTTGATCCTGCGGCTCTGGGGCGATCGGGTGCATGAGGTCGAAGAAGATGCGCGTGATGCAAAAACAGCGCTGCAGGAGTGGGCGCAGGCGCGCGGACTGCAACCGCCCCACTACGAAGAGGTGCATCGCAAAGGCCCGGATCACGCACCGATTTTCACAATATCCGTGCAGCTCAGTACCGGAGAAACGGATCAGGCCACGGCCGGGTCAAAGCGGCAGGCTGAACAAGCCGCGGCACAGGCCTTGTTGGCGAAACTGGAGACAAGCGGATGAGTAAACGTGCGGGATTTGTGGCACTGATCGGAGAGCCCAACGCGGGCAAGTCGACTTTGCTCAACCGAATGGTCGGGGCGAAGGTATCGATTGTCACCCATAAGGTGCAGACCACGCGTGCGCGCATCCGTGGGGTGGCCATGGAAGGTGAAAGCCAGATAGTCTTCGTAGACACGCCGGGTCTTTTCGAACCACGCAGGCGGCTTGACCGCGCAATGGTTGCCGCCGCATGGAGCGGGGCGGCGGATGCGGATGTAGTTGTGCTGCTCATCGAAGCGCATCGCGGCGTGACCGAAGGCGTTGAACGCATCCTCGAAGGTCTGGCCGACGTCGGGCAGGGGCGCGTTGTGGCGCTTGCCATCAACAAGATTGACCGGGTGCAAGCCGAGGTTTTGCTGGCGCTCAGCAAAAACCTCAATGAGCGCTATGATTTTGCTGAGACGTTCATGATTTCCGCAGAGCGTGGGCACGGCGTTGATGCGCTGCGCGGGTGGCTGGCTGGTATGGTACCGGAAGGGCCGTGGCTTTATCCAGAAGACCAGATTGCGGACCTGCCCATGCGCACAATCGCCGCCGAGATGACACGTGAGAAACTGACGCTGCGCCTGCATCAGGAACTGCCCTATCAAATGACGGTTGAAACGGAAGGCTGGGAAGAACGCAAAGACGGATCGGCACGAATTGACCAGTTGATCTATGTGATACGGGATGGCCATAAAGGCATCGTGCTGGGTCACAAGGGCGAAACGATCAAGGCGGTTTCCAAGGCGGCACGCGAAGAATTGGAGGAATTTCTGGGCCGTCGTGTCCATTTGTTCCTGCAGGTCAAGGTGCGGCCCAACTGGCTGGACGAAGCTGAACGATACGCGCAAATGGGTTTGGAGTTCAAAGACGGCAATGCCTGATCTAACCGTGCATGTTCGCAGATCGGCCGCGCAGGGCAAATGTGCATGCCTCAGCTAACGGCGCGGTTTTGGGTTGATGCTTATCTGACCCGCTTGCGGTTGCAGGATATTCCGGCCTTTGTCGTGACGCATGGGGATGATACGGCAGGCAGCGTTTTGGTGAAACTCAACACATTGGATGGTGCCGCCACCCTGTATCAGCGCCGCTACGACCTGCTGCACGACAGCCGTGCGTGGGAGCTGACCCTGACAGATACCGAAACCGAAGTGGACGCTGCGATTGCGCGACAACGCGGCTTTGACCCCGACCTTTGGGTCATAGAGGTGGAAGATCGCGCCGGGCGGCATTTGCTCGATACCCCCGGTCTGGCCTGATGGAATGGCGCGAGGAAGGCATATTGCTCAGCACGCGCCGCCATGGTGAGAGTGCCGCGATCATTGAAGTTTTCACCCCCTCACATGGTCGTCACGCAGGCGTAGTGCGGGGCGGCACCAGCCGCAAGATCGCGCCGATCCTGCAACCGGGCGCGCAACTTGACCTGACATGGCGCGCGCGGCTCGAAGATCACATCGGCAGCTTTCACGTCGAACCCGTGCGCAGCCGTGCCGCCGCTGCCATGGGCGACCGTCTGGCGCTCGCGGGGTTAAATGCGGTAACGGCGCTTTTGGGGTTTTGCCTGCCTGAGCGCGAAGCGCATCGCGCATTATACCTTGAAACTGAGCGATTGCTTGATCTGTTGGAAGAGGGGGAGCTTTGGCCCTTGGCCTATCTGCGGTGGGAGGTGCAGCTGTTGCATGAGATGGGCTATGCCCTTGAACTTGACCAATGTGCGGTAACGGGCCAGCGCGATGATCTGATCTATGTTTCCCCCAAAAGCGGTCGTGCTGTGTCTGCCCAAGGGGCGGGTGATTGGGCGGAGCGTTTGTTGCCGTTACCGCCCATTTTGCGCGGGGTCGGCGGTGGTCCGGATGCTGAGATCGCACAGGCGTTTGTCACGACGGGGTATTTTCTGACCGAACATCTGGCGCGGGATTTGGGCGGCAAACCACTGCCCGAAGCGCGCGCGCGCTTTGTCGAAACCTTCAGCCGCCGGCTTTGAAAATGATGCTGCGGCCCTCGGGCGTGGACAGGATCATCGTGTCGCGCAGAACTTCGGATAAGCTCACGTTTTCAAGCGCTTCAAAGTACAGCGTTTCGGATGCCGCATCTGGACACAGCTTCTTTGTTGCCAGTATCGGGCCGGCATCAAACCAAGGATAAGGCGCTGTCATTTCCGCACTGTATCCGTTGCATGGCCCATCCCCGGCAATCTGACCTGATGCTGGGAACGTCAATGTAGCATTTTCGCCAAAGGGAACGCCGTCAATCTCGACCACGCGCCATACTTTATCCGCGCCGCCGTAGGCCGCCACGGTTTCATCCTTGGCGCAGCCACCGATCGCCAATAGGGCGAGCAGGACCGCTCCGGTTGTCCTCACTTGAGCGCCAGAACAAGATCGACCATGGTTTCAAAGGATTTGGCCGCCGCTGTTTTAGTCGTCACGGCAGGCAGGCCGACGAGCGCTGCCAGCAAGCTTTGCGCAAAGTCATCATTCTTGATGCCCAAATGTCGCAGCAGGTTGGTCAGATAGGTCAGACGTTCTGTGTCGACCTGAGCAATTGCCTTGGCGACAGCCTTATCGGACCGGGCCCATGCGCGCATGGCAGGATCATGCGAATCATTGAGGATTTCCTTGCCGAACCGTCGCAACCGTTGCTCTGCGCTGCCTGTGTCTTCGAGGGCGGTGAGTATCTTGGCAAAAGCCTGACCTTGCCAGTGTTTCACCACTGCCGATTGAAAATCCGGTACGTCTTTGAAATGCCAGTAGAATGAGCCCTTAGTCGTGCCAAGGTCGCGCGCAAGCGGTTCAGCTGCAAGAGCTGTCGGCCCTTTTAGCACCAGTGCCGCAAGGCCTCTGTCTACCCATGATTGTTTGTTCAGTCGCTGATGTTTCATGCTTCAGGCATACGCCCGGAGCGAAAATGCTGCAAGTGCGAAGAGAGTCGCAGGTCTTTACTTTGCACGTGCGGCATTAAACCCGCCCATGAGGCGGTTGTTTTGCGCAAAATACAGCCGTTGCGCGAAAAAGCGCGGGGCGAAAATTAGCCCCGCGCCCCAAAAAAGAACGTGTTTCAGCCGAGAATGCGGCGCGCGATGACCTGCGCCTGAATTTCCGCCGCGCCCTCAAAAATGTTCAGAATGCGGGCATCACAGAGCACGCGGCTGATTTTATACTCAAGCGCAAAGCCATTCCCGCCATGGATTTGCAGCCCATTGTCCGCCGCGGCCCATGCGACCCGTGCGCCCAGCAGTTTTGCCATCCCGGCCTCAACATCACAACGACGTCCTTCATCCTTTTCGAAGGCCGAAAAATACGTCAGCTGCCGCGCAATCATGATCTCGACCGCCATCATGGCGAGTTTGCCCGAAACGCGGGGGAATTCGATCAGTGACTTGCCAAACTGTTTGCGATCCTGCGCATATTGCATGGCAATGTCCAAGGCCGATTGCGCCACACCAACGGCGCGGGCAGCGGTCTGGATGCGCGCAGATTCAAACGTCTCCATCAGCTGTTTGAAGCCCTTGCCCTCTTCGCCGCCTAAAAGGTTTTCGCCCTTGACCTCGAAGTTGTCGAAGGCGAGTTCGTATTCCTTCATCCCGCGATACCCCAGCACCTCGATCTCGCCGCCCGTCATGCCATCGGTTGGAAAGGGGTTCTCATCATCACCGGGGGTTTTTTCCGCCAGAAACATCGACAGGCCGCGATAATCGGTTGTGTCGGGGTCTGTGCGGGCCAGCAGCGTCATGACATTGGTACGGGTCGCATGGGTGATCCACGTTTTATTCCCGGTGATGCTGTAATTCTCGCCATCTTTCACCGCGCGTGTGCGCAGGCTGCCCAGATCCGATCCGGTGTTCGGCTCGGTAAAGACTGCCGTCGGCAAGGTTTCAGCAGAGGCAAGGCGGGGCAGCCATTTCTCTTTCTGCGCTTCTGTGCCGCCCGCGATGATGAGTTCTGCTGCGATTTCGGAGCGCGTTCCAAGGGATCCCACGCCGATATAGCCGCGCGACAGCTCCTCAGAAACCACGCACATGGATGCTTTGGACAGACCGAACCCGCCATATTCTTCGGGGATGGTCAGACCGAAAACGCCCATCTCGGCCAACTCGTCGATAACCTCCATCGGGATCAACTCATCCTTGAGGTGCCATTCGTGGGCAAAGGGTTCGACTTTCTCGACGGCGTAGCGGCGGAACTGATCGCGGATCATTTCCAGCTCTTCATCTAGGCCGGAAGCCCCGACGGTGGTGTTTGCAGACTGTTCCTGCATAAGTTCGGCGAGCCGCGTGCGCGCTGCCTGCGTGTTGCCCGATTGCGTGAGGGTCATCACGGCGGGTTCCATCAGGCCGCGCATTTCAGATTGATCAAGCCCAAGATCCTGCAGTCGCACGATCTCACCCTGATTCATCTGGATGCCGCCATAGATCTGCCAGAGGTATTCACCAAAGGCGATCTGGTGGATCAATTGTTCCGTCTCGCTGAAATTACCTTCGGCGTTGAGTGTTTCGGCCCACTTTTGCATCTGCCTGAGCGATTGCGCATAGGTTGCAAGCCAGGCCAGACCATGCGCGGCTGTCTGATGCTGTTCGATCAGCGCGCCGGAGACACGGCCATTTTCGCTCACCTTGGCCCTGACCCTTGCCTTGGCTGTCTCAAGCAGTGCCTCAACCGGCGGGACAGCCGCGGCAGTCACCTTGAGCAGGTCATCCACCAGCACTGTCACATGAAATGAAGGGTCTTGTCCGTCATGGGCCATATCAACATCCTTTTCGTTCTCGGTCGGTTTAATTCTTTCGCACTTGCAGCGCAACTTAAATACGTTGGCAGGGGTCATTTTGGATGAAAATTACTTTCCCCTGCGGTGCGCGCTTTCCGGGCAGGGATGTTTTTTGATCACGCAATAAAAAGAAAAAACCCGCAGCACGAAGCCACGGGTCGTTAATCGTTACGAATACTAACCTCAAAACACCGGCGAAATACTCACCCGCCGGCAAAACCGTTAAATAACCTTAACTCTGTCGTGCCACTGTCACGCCGGACACGTCTTCGATGAACGTAACGATGCGTGATTTCACGCTGTCGTCACGAATGTTTGCCAATGCAGTTACGATTTCCATGCTGGGATCGCGCTCACATGTGGTTTTTGTTGCGGCATCCAGTCCCTCGAAGAAATAGGAAGTTGGGACGTCGAAAATGCGCGACAGTTCATAGAGACGGCTTGCCGCGATTCTGTTGGAGCCAATCTCGTATTTCTGAATTTGCTGAAATGACAGATTCAACTCACGGGCAACATCTGTCTGGGACAAACGGCGCATGGTTCTGATCTGCTTAAGCTTGCGACCAACGTGTGCATCAACTGGATGTGACATAACTTTTTAAACCCTTTTACTTCGTTGCCTTCACTCATCGCGGGAATCACTCTTTGGATCAACTGAGTACCTTTTTCTTTTTTTTGATAAAAAATTTACGGGTGTTGGGTGAAAAATGTTGCATTAGTGGGTGATTTATTTACCATCTGCCCTCATGAACAGGATCATGGACACCAATCATCAATCTACTCAGGTGCGAAAGCCGCCTGATAGCCATGCGCTGTTGCATGAGATGATCCGGTCGTTCACGACGCTTGCGCGGACGCTCAACCTTAGTCACGCGGTGAAAGAGCTTGGCAGCACCCGGCAGACCCTTCGCCGGCATATCGCGCTTTTGGAGGAATCCAAAGGCGTTGAATTGTTTACAGTAAAAGACCGTCAGTACCATTTGACCGACGCAGGTAAACGCGCTTTGCCGGAGGCTGAAGAGGTGCTAGCACGGGGCGATGCGTGGCTCTCCGGGCAGTCTGATGTGATAAATGGTCTTCAATATTTACGACATGTTGAGCCTGATGGATGGTGCCATTTTCAGCAGCAAAAGCCGATCAGTGAGGTGTTCACGTCAACCGGAACGATTCTCGAAGAAATAATGTGTGCGTGGACACAGGCGGGTGGTGAGCTCGAACACGAAGCGTTTCAGGCAGTAAGGCCCTATTGCACGGTATCGCGCCGCCATGAAGGAAACTGGCTTTTCACCGAAGTTGGAGACCATAGCTCGTTTGTGACCTGGTTCGGGTGGAAGGTTGCCCGATCCAGCATCGGCAGTGCTTTGGCGCAAATGCCGGGTGGTGACGGCTTTGGCCGGCTCGTCAACTATGCATACGAGGAAATCGAGGCGACTCGCTCCGTGCGACTCGATCACGTATTCACCCTCCTGCCGAAGGGGGATGAGGGTATAATGACGCCCATTTCTTATGAGCGGATGCTGTTGGGTGCGCGATATCCCGACGATAGCTTTGCCATGATTACGGTCGTTAGAAGAACTTATGATGTGCATATTAATGGAGTGACCCACGAAATGCTGCGTCAGATGCCGGAGGACATGGTGATGTAGTTAAGTAAATTGTAACCGCTGCGCGAATTTTGCAGCAAAACCAATAAAATGAGTTAAAGTCAGCCTTGAATGCTTAACGCAGGAGGGGCTAATGGCGATTCACGGAATGAGTGCAGAAGACAAGTTTGCGGCGTCCAGTTCAGAGATACTGAACCGGTTCGGTGTCAGGCTTACCATGGGATATGACTTTGACGAATACAGACATTGGGTTAAGCAAGCGCGGCCTGACCATGTTGTAGGAGATCCCTTTGACAACAAGCAACACAAGCTTGGCAAAGGAAATGCGTGTTGGATTATCGGTCGTGATGAAACGGGCAAGATCATGCACACGCAAGCGCTGCGTATTCTACCGACAGGGGTAAAAAGTGTCGGGGAATATTTCCGCTCCAGTTTTCGCGGTTTTGCGCCATCGCGACCAGATATCGACTATGACCGGTCTCGCTACCGTCCCGGACCCGGTGCAAAGCGCATGTCCGGCAGGGTTGCGTACTCTGGCGAAACATGGGTAGGCGGCTCGCCTGGACAATACCGCGGGTCTGGTCTGTCAACTGTTCTTGGCCGGTATGCCTTGCTTTCTGCGATCAAGGAATTCAACGTGGATTATGTGGTCGGCTTCATGATCAAACCGGTTGCCTATAAAGGATTCTGTTTGCGCATGGGGTTCATGCACGCTGAACCGATGGCGCTGCGCTGGTACATCCAGAACGAGGATGAACCGGTCGAAGCCGTTATGGTCTACATGAGCAACGAAGATATCCGCTTCATCCTCGATCTGCCTGCTGCCGAATTGGATGCATTGGCTGCATAAGCCGCGCATTCAGGCAACCGAAGGCTTCGTACAAAATGGTATCGCGGTCAGCTTATGGCAGCCGCGCGTACATCCTCGTCAATGAACGGCAGGTACTGCTCAAAGTTGTCGGAGAACATCTTTACCAGCTTCGCGGCTTGCCGGTCGTAGGCTTCCGCATCGTCCCAAGTCCTGCGCGGATCGAGCAGGATGCCGGGCACGCCCGTGACGTCGACCGGTACTTGGAACCCGAAGTTGGGATCCTTGCGGAATTCAGCATCCGCGAGAGAGCCATCCAACGCTGCCGTCAAAAGCCCCCGCGTGGCCTTGATCGGCATCCGGCTGCCCGTGCCATAAGCGCCACCTGTCCAGCCCGTGTTCACCAGCCAGCAGGTTGCGCCATGGGTCGCGATTTTCTCGCGCAGCAGATTGCCATAGACTTCCGGGCGGCGGGGCATGAAGGGCGCGCCGAAACAGGTCGAAAAGGTCGGTTCCGGTTCGGTCACGCCACGCTCTGTCCCGGCGACCTTGGATGTGAACCCGGACAGGAAGTGGTACATCGCCTGCGCAGGCGTCAGCCGCGAGATGGGGGGTAGCACCCCAAAGGCGTCGCAGGTCAGCATGATGATGTTCTTGGGGTGACCGCCCCGCGCCGCTTGCGAAGCATTAGATATATAGTGCAGCGGGTAAGCGCAGCGCATATTGGCCGTCAGGCTGTCATCTTCAAAATCAAGGTCTTTGGTTTCCGCATCATAGACCATGTTTTCGATGACGGTGCCGAATTTCTCTGTGGTGGCGTAGATTTCGGGTTCGGCTTCGGGGTTCAGGCTGATGGTCTTGGCATAGCAGCCACCCTCAAAGTTGAACGTGCCGGTATCGGACCAGCCATGTTCGTCGTCGCCGATCAATGTGCGCGCAGGATCGGCGGACAATGTCGTTTTGCCCGTGCCGGACAGGCCAAAGAAAACGGCTGTATCCACCGGATTCCCAACCGCATGGTTGGCCGAGCAATGCATCGGCATCACGCCTTTTTCAGGCAGCAGGTAGTTCAGCAGGGTAAAGACGGATTTTTTGTTCTCACCCGCATATTCCGTCCCGCCGATAAGGATGAGTTTCTTATCGAAATTCATCGCGATGACCGTTTCTGAACGGCAGTTGTGCTTCGCGGGATCCGCCTGAAAGCTCGGGCAGTTGATGACGGTGAAATCAGCGATGAAATCATCCAGATCTTCGCGGTCTGGGCGGCGTAGCATGTGGCGGATAAACAGCCCATGCCATGCCAGTTCGGTGACCATTCGCACATTGATCGCGTGTTTCGGGTCCGAACCGCCGGTCAGGTCTTCAACAAAATAATCGCGCCCTTCCATATGGGCGAGCATGTCAGTGTAGAGTTGGTCGAACCCCTCGGGCGACATCTCCCTGTTGTTTTCCCACCAGATGGTATCGGCAACCGAGTCAGTTTTGACGACATGCTTGTCTTTTGGCGACCGCCCGGTGAATTTGCCTGTAGTGACAAGGAAAGAGCCACCTTTGCCAAGCGACCCTTCGCCACGGGCCAGCGCATATTGGATCAGGTCGGGCTCGATCAGGTTGTAATAGACAGTGCCAAGCCCTGTGATCCCTTGATCCTCGAGCCGAAAGTCCGGGTTCACCCGTCCATGTGTCATATTACTTCTCCTAAATGCCCGCTTTGACAGCGGATGGTCGCAGTTTTGTATCGGCCAGCATGCGCTGCCTGCTGGTCCATAACATGACGTTTTACGCCGTGAACAGGACGGTTTTTGCAGTTAGCGCCATCATCGCCATCTTTGTCGCAGGCAGGCGTTTTATCACGCGATAAAGGGTTAACGCAGTCTTCAAGGAGGCAACAATTCGCGATAATTTAATCATTCGTAACTATTTCATGACCAAATTACCGACGCGTTAAGTTCTGATTCGCTTTCAAGGATTGATTCGGTGGGGTTGAAAATGCTGATTGCTACAAAACGGGAAAAATTGAACCGATGTAAGGGTTTGGCTCATGTCTAAGATCGCGCTGGTGGATGATGACAGGAACATCCTGACATCCGTGTCCATGACTCTGGAAGCTGAAGGCTTCGAGGTTGAGACATATAACGACGGGCAGGCGGCACTTGATGCGTTCAACAAAAGGCTGCCGGACATGGCCGTGCTGGACATCAAGATGCCGCGAATGGATGGCATGGACCTGCTTCAGCGGCTCCGACAGAAATCTGCGATGCCAGTGATTTTTCTCACGTCCAAAGACGATGAGATTGACGAAGTTCTTGGTTTGCGCATGGGCGCAGACGACTACGTGAAGAAGCCTTTCTCGCAACGATTGCTGGTTGAGAGAATACGCGCCCTGTTACGTCGTCAGGACGCCGTGGCAGGCGATATTGTGGCCGACAGCGAAGAAACGAAAGTCATTGAACGTGGTGATCTGCGTATGGATCCGCTGCGTCATTCCGTAAGCTGGAAAGGCAAGGACGTCTCGCTGACAGTAACAGAGTTTCTTTTGCTCCAAGCGCTCGCACAGCGCCCCGGTTTCGTAAAGTCCCGGGACCAGTTGATGGATGTCGCCTACGACGACCAAGTCTATGTGGATGACCGCACGATCGATAGCCACATTAAACGCCTGCGCAAAAAGATGCGTTCGGCCGACGAAGAGTTCTCAGCGATTGAGACCCTTTATGGGATCGGGTACAGATACAACGAGGAATAGCTTGCCACATCTCTTTGGTTGAGGGGCCCAGACATGCGCGACATGACCCCACCACCGTCCCAGGATGACGCCAGTGCGTCGGGGGACGATCAAACGACGCCTGAGAAAAAAGCGCCAAGCGAAAAGCGTATGACACGCAGGCAGCGCGGCTGGATGTCGCTGCGGTCATCTCCGTTGACGCGCAAGATCATAACGTGGAACCTGATTGCGCTTGTTTTTCTGTTTTCGGGCATTGTCTATCTGAGTTCTTCGCGTGACGCCTTGACGTTCCAGCGGGCTGCTTCTCTCGTGACTGAGGCGGAACTGATTGCCGATGTCATCGAAGTTCAGTTACCAACAGGCGCACCGGTGAACTTTGCGACAGGTGATGGCATCGACATAGGCCTGACCCTCGAAAATCTCGACCTGCGCCGCGGCGTCGAAGTCTTCGTGTATGACCGATCCAAAATGCTGATCGCGAACACCGAAGGTCGACTGTCCGTTACGCCTGACGCCGGTGAACCAAACCGAAAGACGTACCTGACGGATGCCTTCAGGTGGTTGTGGGCTGCTATTGCTAGCCCTATTCGCGATCTGCCTGAGGCGGATCAAACGGCGTTGAGTGACAAGATCATACCAGTGATCGACGAGAGTTTTCGAGACGGAACAAAGTTTCGCAACCAATCCGACAATTCAGGTGGGACGCTTTATACGGTGGTGACGCCGGTGCTGCAAAACGGCAAAGCCATTGGCGCGGTCGCAGTGGTGACAGCGGCAGGAGAAATAGACAGCCTGCTGCGCGGAGAGCGGGAGCGCGTGCTGCAGATGTTTGTCATAGCAACCGTGGTTTCGGTTGGGCTCAGCCTCGTGCTCGCCTCTACGATCGCGAACCCGTTGGCGGATTTAGCGGCAGCTGCCGAGATCGGTCGTGATAGGAATACCCGCAAGATGAAACCGGGGCGCATCAGAATCCCCGATCTTTCGGATCGCCCGGACGAGATCGGGCGGTTAAGCGCGGCATTACGCAGTATGATTTCGGCGCTCTACAACCGTATTGATGGTAACGAACAGTTTGCCGCCGATGTGGCGCATGAGATCAAGAACCCGCTCGCGTCCCTGCGATCCGCCGTTGGGACGCTGCGCATGGTCAAACGTGAGGATCAACGCGACAAACTCCTTGATGTGATTGATCACGACGTACGACGTCTTGATCGACTGGTGAGCGATATTTCTGACGCATCAAGGCTCGACAGCGAGTTGGTCAAGGAAGAGGCGGAGCGGTTTGATGTTCTTGTCACCCTGACAAACCTTGGGCAGTATCTTGGAGAGGATGCGCACTCCAGAGGGATTGATTTTATTACAGATTTCCCGGATTCTCCAATTATGGTGCACGGCCTCGAAGCCCGGCTTGCTCAGGTTTTTGTCAATCTGATCACGAATGCTGTATCCTTTTGCGAAGATGGCGACGCGATACGGATATGGGCACGCAAAAAGGGCAGACGGGTTCTTATCGTTGTCGAAGACACCGGGCCCGGCATTCCCGAAGAAGCTCTTCTGCGCGTTTTCGAAAGGTTTTATTCGCAGCGCCCGGATGAGCATTTTGGCAATAACTCAGGTCTGGGGCTCGCCATTTCCAAACAAATCGTGGAGGCGCATGATGGTGTGATCTGGGCCGAAAACATCCGCCCGACCGAAGCGGATATCACGTCTGAACCACTGGGGGCGCGATTTGTTGTCGGATTACCGATCTGATCACGGGGCTGGGTGATCCAGATGCCTGCGCAAATGCTGCATGCCACCTGTGTTGATTTTCAATCCAAAGGGGTCTTGATCACCGGCCGATCCGGCAAGGGAAAATCTGCGCTGGCGTTACAACTCATGGCATATGGCGCCGTGCTTGTGTCGGACGATCAGACTGAGGTTTCGGCCAAGGATGGCAAGGTGTGCGCGCGCGCGCCGCGGCCTACCCACGGCATGATTGAAGTAAGAGGCATCGGATTGCTGAACGCACAGGCGCTCACAAGCAGCACGGTCGAATTGGTTGTCGACTTGGATCAGCTAGAAACTGAACGCCTTCCTCACTTGCACGGTACTGATGTGTGTGGCCTGACGTTGCCCTGTCTATATTATTTTGACGCCCCCCATTTCCCTGCCGGTATTCTGCAATATCTTAAGGCTGGCAGAAGAGAGCCACATGACTGACACATCAACCACCGCACGGCGCATCGTTTTCGTCACCGGTCCCTCGGGGGCAGGTCGATCAAGCGCGTTGAATGTGCTTGAGGATGCGGGTTTTGAAGTGGTAGATAATCTTCCCTTGCGCCTGCTTGATGCGTTTTTGGATGTCCCCGCCAGCGCAAAACCGCTGGCATTGGGAATTGACCCGCGCAACAGGGATTTTTCCACGACCGTTGTTGTTGATGCGCTTGGTAAGCTGACGGGTATTGCGGGTCTGGCGCCGGAGCTTTTGTATCTAGATTGTTCGACCGAGGTGCTTTTGCGCAGGTTCTCAGAAACAAGGCGCAGGCACCCTCTTGCGCCTGATGATCGTCCATCAGAAGGAATTGTGCGCGAACTTGAGATGCTCGGCCCTCTGAAGGCGCGGGCCGACGTGTTGATCGACACGACGGATCTGAATGTGCACCAGTTGCGCGCAGAAGTGGAACACTGGTTTGCGCCGGGCGGAAAGCGCCGCCTTACTGTGTCTGTGCAGTCCTTCTCCTACAAACGCGGGTTGCCGCGCAGCGTTGATATGGTGCTCGACTGTCGCTTTCTGACCAATCCGTACTGGGTGCCGGAATTACGCAGTTTGAATGGCACGCATGCTTTGGTCGAAAAACATGTGATGGCTGACCCCCGTTTTGAACAATTTGCGCAGAAAGTGGAGGAGCTGAGCCTCTTGCTGCTGCCCGCTTATCGCGAGGAGGGAAAGTCATACCTGTCAATCGCCTTTGGGTGTACCGGCGGTCAACATCGCTCTGTTGTGATGGCTCAATTCCATGCTTTGCGCCTTGCAGAAGAAGGCTGGCAGGTGTCAATTAGACATCGTGAATTGGACCTGCGGAAAAATGAAGAGACCTGAGCTTTGATCGGAATTGTTATCGTCGCACATGGAGGACTGGCCAAGGAATATCTGGCGGCGATCGAACATGTTGTCGGCGCGCAAAGCGGGATAGAGGCAATTTCCATAGACGCCGACCATGACAGGGCGGAAAAAGAACGTGAAATTTGTGTGGCAGCCGATTCCGTGGATCAAGGGAATGGCGTGGTGCTCGTGACGGATCTTTATGGCGGCTCCCCCTCAAATCTGAGTTTGCAGGCCTGTGTTCCTGCAAACCGCCGAATTCTCTATGGGGCGAATTTGCCGATGCTTATAAAGCTTGCAAAAAGCCGACATAAAACGATACCTGACGCCGTACGCGCCGCACTCGAAGCTGGTAAAAAGTACATAGACAGTCAAAATATCAGCGCAGAATAACAAGGCCACAAAGCCCATGACCAAATTCTCCCTCGAAATCGTGAACATCAAAGGCCTGCATGCCCGCGCCTCTGCCAAGTTGGTTGAGGTGGTCGAGGGGTTCGATGCGAGCGCCGAGGTTTCCAAGGACGGGATGTCTGCGTCCGGCGACAGTATCATGGGGCTTTTGATGTTGGCAGCATCCAAGGGAAGCTTTATTGAGGTGGAGACAGACGGACCTGATGCGGACGCGCTTGCAGAAGCGTTGACCGCGTTGGTTGCAAATCGCTTTGGGGAAGAGACTTAACGCGTCGGCCCTTTGACCTTACGAACTGAAGGATAACTTCGTGGTAGAAAGTTCGCAGGAATTCAGCCAAGATCAAAAAGCCAAACCGGTTGACTTTCAAAAGTATGACCGCAGCGCGATTTCCTATGCATCAACATTTGAAGACCCGTGGAAAGCGGCATTTATCCGTGTCGTTGAGGCTTTCACCGGTAAGCTGAGAATTCTGCGCCTCGTGCGGGAATTTGAAAGACGCGGAGCGCCGCAGGGACAGGCGTTTTGGCGTGCGGCTTTGGATGTCATGGGGATCGAGTTGCAAACCCCCCAGAACCAGCTGGACCGGATTCCGAAAACAGGGCCTCTGATCGTGGTGTCAAATCATCCGCATGGGATGGTCGATGGTATGATTTTTGCGGATCTCATTGGACGGGTGCGTCCCGATTATCGCATTCTGACACGTTCCCTTCTGACTGTGATTGACGAGGTTGCAGGGTCTTACATGATACCGGTGCCGTTCCCGCATGATCCTGATGCGCAACGCAAAGGTGTCGCGATGCGGGCGCACGCGATGGAGCATCTCAAGAACGGCGGCGTTGTCGCCTTGTTTCCGTCAGGCGGGGTGGCTGCCTCTGAAACCTATTTCGGTCCTGCGATTGAGGGCGAATGGAATGTCTTTACGGCCAAGATGATACGTCGGTCCGGCGCGACTGTTTTACCTATTAAATTCCCCGGCCAGAATTCCCGCGCATATCAGATCGCAAACCGCATTTCGCCGATGCTGCGTCAGGGGTTGCTGCTGCATGAAATCGTTCACGCGTTGAACAAGCCGCAAGCGCCCATCGTTGGACATCCGATAGATCCCGATGAAATCACCAAGCGGCAGGATGATCCCCGCGCCTTCATGGCGTGGCTGCGCGATCACACCCTGTCGTTGACCGATTGAAGGCTACCTTGTGGGAACAGGCGTTTCGCCACGGTAATCGTAAAATCCACGTTGGGTTTTGCGACCCAACCATCCCGCTTCGACATATTTCGTAAGTAAAGGGCAGGGGCGGTATTTGGTATCTGCCAGCCCGTCATGCAGAACGTTCATGATGGCCAGACAGGTGTCGAGGCCAATGAAATCAGCCAGTTCCAACGGTCCCATCGGATGGTTCGCGCCAAGCTTCATAGAACTGTCAATGGATTTGACGTTTCCGACACCTTCATAAAGCGTGTAAACGGCCTCATTGATCATCGGCATCAATATACGGTTTACAATAAACCCTGGAAAGTCTTCTGCAGAGGCGGCGGTTTTGTTTAGCCGGTCAACGACGGTTTTGCAGGCCGAGAAAGTTGCTTCATCTGTGGCAATCCCACGGATCAGTTCGACCAGCTGCATGACCGGTACGGGGTTCATGAAATGAAACCCCATAAACCTCTCGGGCCGGTCTGTCCGGCTGGCCAATCGCGTGATCGAAATGGACGAGGTGTTTGACGTCAGGATCGTGCTTGGTTTCAGATGTGGAATAAGGTCTTCGAAAATCGCCTGTTTGACGGTTTCACGTTCGGTCGCAGCCTCAATCACCAGATCGGTCTGGCCCAGATTCGTGAGTGTTGTGGTCGTTGTGATCCGGCCCAGGGCGTTTTTCTGTTCGTCGGCGGAAATCTTCTCACGGCTGACCTGCCGGTCCATGTTGCGCGCCATTGTTTCCATCGCGGCGCTCAGTGTCTCCTGATTGATGTCGTTCAACATCACATCATACCCTGCCAAGGCCATAACATGCGCAATACCGTTGCCCATCTGCCCTGCACCGACGATTCCAATTGATTTGATTTCCACGGAAGTCCCCTTTTATCAGCTGCATTCTACGGCTTCGGCACGGGTAGCTGCAAGTGCAATGCGGCAGAGCAGCATTGTCTAAAATTCTATCATTAAGAAAATGTAAGGACCCGCCCTGCATAAACATGCTTGGGTGAAAATAAGGGTGGGTTTATGACCTATGAAGTACTCGGGGCGGGGGCCCTGAACTATGAGCCGTGCCGGTATGGAGAGTCGCGAATTCTCTTTCGTGGCCCGCAGCGGCGCTTGGATGTCCCATATGTCGCCTTTATTGGTGGCACCGAAACATACGGTAAATTCATAAATGCGCCGTTCCCGGCCATTATTGAAAATCAGATCGGGATAACTTGTTTAAACCTTGGTGTCTCAAACGCAGGTATAGATGCGTTTCTCAATGATTGTTTCGTTCTGAATGCGGCAAACGGCGCGCAGGCGACTGTGATGCAGATTATTGGTGCACAGAACCTGTCTAACCGGTTCTACACTGTGCACCCGCGCCGCAATGACCGTTTCTTAAAGGCGTCAGCGCTGCTTGCGTCTATCTACCCAGAGGTGGATTTTTCGGAATTCCATTTCAACCGCCACATGCTTGGGATGCTGCACAAGGTGTCTCACGAACGATTTGAGCTTGTGTTGGATGAGATTCAAGCCGCATGGACGGCCCGCATGAAGCTTATGTTGCGCCGAATAACAGGCCGGACTGTTTTGCTTTGGTTTGCAGATCACACGCCGCCTGCCGGTAACGCGCTCTTTTGTGACCTTGCCCAAGCCTCTGAACCGTTGTTCGTCACGCGCGAGATGATTGACGAGCTGACCGCACACGCCACCAGCTTTGTGGAAGTGACTGCATCAGCGCAGGCGCAAGCCGCCGGTACGAAGGGGATGTCGTTCAGTGAAATGGAGGCACTGGCCGCGGGTAAAGTGCTCGGGCCGCAGGCGCATGGCGAAGTCGCAGAGCGACTAAGCGGTGTGTTGGACAATTTTCTTTGAAAAAGGCCGCGGCGGTATTGCCGCGGCCGTTCATTGCATAAAATGCGCAGGGTCAGTCGAGTTTTTCGATCAATTCCGGCACGGCGGTGAAAAGGTCCGCCACAAGACCGTAATCTGCGACCTGAAAAATGGGCGCTTCTTCATCCTTGTTGATCGCGACAATAATCTTGCTGTCTTTCATGCCGGCCAAGTGCTGGATGGCACCCGAAATACCCACGGCGACATATAGCTCAGGGGCAACAACCTTGCCCGTCTGTCCCACTTGCCAGTCATTCGGCGCATAACCGGAATCCACTGCAGCGCGCGAGGCGCCGACAGCCGCGCCAAGCTTGTCTGCCAGTTTTTCGATAAGTGCGAAATCGTCCTCTGAACCAACACCGCGACCGCCTGATACGACCACACCAGCCGAGGTCAACTCGGGGCGATCGCTCGCGGCGACCTTGTCCTCAACCCATTCGCTCAAGCCCGGATTTGCCGCAGCACCGATGTTTTCGACACTGGCGGAACCGCCTGTTGGGGCGGCATCAAACGTGGAGCCACGGAACGTTATAACCTTTTTAGCATCCGCAGATTTGACGGTTTGCATGGCATTGCCCGCGTAGATCGGGCGCTCGAATGTATTGGCATCGATGACGGCAGTTGCGTCGGAAATCACCATGACATCCAGCAAGGCCGCCACACGCGGCATAATGTTTTTGGCATCTGTCGTCGCGGGTGCCGCGATATGCTCGTAATCGCCTGCGAGAGACACGATCAGATCGGCAACCGGCTCAGCCAGCCGTTTGCCGTAGATTGCATCCTCGGCGCAAAGCACTTTGGCTACACCCTGAATGGTTGCAGCCTCAGCCGCGGCATCGGCGCAGCTTGCCCCGGTACACAACAGCGTCACATCGCCCAGGGTTTGTGCCGCTGTTACGGCTTTTGCTGTCGCATCCATGGCGAGGGTGCCATCGGTAACTTCTGCAAGAAGAAGAACGGCCATTATACTGCTCCCGATTCTTTGAGTTTGGACACCAGTTCGTCAACCGAGCCCACTTTTATACCAGCGGCACGTTCGGCAGGTTCCTCGGTCTTGATAATTTCAAGGCGCGGCGAGACGTCCACACCATAATCTGCGGCCGTTTTCTCATCCATCGGCTTTTTCTTGGCCTTCATGATGTTGGGCAGGGAGGCATAGCGCGGTTCATTCAACCGCAGATCAACCGTTATGACCGTGGGCATGTTGACTTTGATGGTCTGCAAACCGCCGTCCACTTCGCGGGTAACAATCGCCTTGTCGCCTTCTACAGCAACCTCGGACGCGAAAGTCGCCTGCGACCAACCCAGCAAGGCGGCCAGCATCTGGCCCGTTGCATTCATGTCGTTGTCGATGGCCTGCTTGCCACACAGCACAAGGCCCGGTTTCTCTTCGTCCACAACGGCCTTGAGGATTTTTGCAACGCTCAGGGGTTCGATATCATTGTGCACATCATCCGCCGCAATCACGAGGATTGCACGATCTGCACCCATGGCCAGAGCAGTGCGCAGAGTTTCCTGACTTTGCTTGACGCCCACAGAAACGACGACAACTTCGTCGGCCTGACCTGCTTCCTTGAGCCGGATGGCCTGTTCGACGGAAATCTCGTCAAACGGGTTCATCGACATTTTCACATTTGCAAGATCAACTCCGGAACCGTCCGCTTTCACGCGCACCTTCACGTTGTAGTCGATCACGCGTTTGACAGGCACCAGAACCTTCATAAGCGTCTCTCTCCTTGGTGTGGCGACTCAATTGCAAGCCCGCCGTTCAATTTCTCAATCGTGGTTTATCGGAGCCTGCGCATTTGAAACAGTGTAAAATCGTCACGTTCTGTCGTTGATACGCCACGTTAGGAATGTTTGTGGTGCCGACACGTCACTAACGGGCGGCCCAAAGTGTCATTCAGCGATTTGCGCCGGGCACCCAAAGCACGTCATCCTTGCCGCCATTGTTGACCGTGCGTGCGGCGACGAAAAACCAATCGCTCAGCCGGTTGAGATATTTCACGGCAGATGAATTGATCGCTTCCATCGTCGCCAATTCAACGCACAGGCGTTCTGCGCGGCGCGATACGGTCCGACACACATGCAAATGCGCGGCCAGAGGCGACCCACCCGGCAGGATGAAACTGCGCAGGGGCTCAAGGTTTTTGTTCATGGCGTCGATTTCGCTTTCCAGCCGTTCGACCTGCGCTTCGATCATGCGCAAGGGGGGATATTCCGCTTCGGCGTCCTGCTCCATGTCGGGCCGGCACAGATCCGCGCCCAGATCGAACAGGTCGTTCTGAATGCGGCTCAGCGCCTCATCCATCTCGCCGTCGGCCTCAAGTCGGGCTACGCCGACAAAGGAATTCAATTCGTCGGATGTACCATAGCTTGCCACGCGCACCGCATGTTTTGCCACCCGTGCACCATTGCCGAGCGCGGTTTCGCCCGCGTCGCCGGTCTTGGTATAGATTTTATTCAAAACGACCATTGCCGTTCAGCCCCCCTGATTTCGAAAATAGACAAACAGCACGATGAAAATCACCGCAATGAATTGCGCGCCGATCCTGTAGCGCATCAGTTTGTTTGAATTCTTCTTGTTAAATTCGCCACCACCTGCAAAGCCGCCGAGCCCGAGGGCCAGCACGATCACAACCGCAACACATGCAATCACGGCCAGAATGAAAAACGGATCTCCCATTTGAATTGTCCTTTTTGTTTCACCGCACGATGTAGAGGCGTCGTCAATAAAAGCGAATGCCTATTTCAGGCGCGGGCGAAATTAAATGCGCGCCAAAACGCGGTCGAGGGCGCTGGTCGGCAGAATGCGCCGCAAAGCGCCCATGAGATAGGTAGGGGTGGTAACATAGTATCGCGGCTTGGGGGTACGCGCCTCTAATGCATGGCGCAGTTTCTTCAGCACCGCTTCGGGGGGCAGTTCGAAGGGGTCGGGGCCGCCGCTCTGATAGAGCCGTTTGTTCAGCGTGCTTTCGTATTGCGCGCGCCGGGGGGAGGTTTCCCATTTGATCCAGCGTTCAAAATGCGGGATTGAATTCTGCCGGATTTTCGATGTGACAGGCCCCGGTTCAATCAGAACGATATGAATATCCGTATCCCGCATTTCGATCCGCAGCGTATCGGTCAGGCCCTCAAGCGCGAATTTCGTCGCATTGTAGGCGCCGCGCCACGGCAGCGTCACAAAGCCAAGGACAGATGAGCATTGGATGATCCGACCATGCCCTTGTGCGCGCATGACCGGGATCACGGAGCGGGTCAGTTCGTGCCAGCCAAAGAAGTTCGCCTCGAAGATGGCGCGCAATGCGTCCGTGGGCAGGTCCTCGACCGCGCCCGGCGTGCCATGTGCGCCATTGTTAAACAGCGCGTCTAACGTGCCGCCGGTCGCCGCCAGAACTTCGTCCAGCCCTTGTCGGATGGTGTCGGGTTGCGTGTAGTCAATCAGCGGGCTTTCAAATCCTTCAGCGCGCAGCCTGTCGCAGTCTTCGTGCGTGCGGCATGATGCGAAGACACGCCAGCCTGCGACCTTGAGGCCCTGTGCCGCGCAGTAGCCTATGCCCGACGAACACCCGGTGATCAGAATTGATTTTTGCATCATGTCCCCTTTGATGTTGGACACCATGTGCCAAGTAGGATCGGGACATGCAATCCTAACCGCCCGTAAGCAGGAATTCCGCGACCCACCCCGTCGGCCCGCCATCCAGTGGGCGCAGTTCAACCCAGCCGTTGCCGGTATCCGTCAGCACTTCGACCTCTGCCGATTGGGTCAATTGCGCAACCACATCATACTGCGTGCCCGGACCGGAGCGCATGTTGACCCGCGAACCTTTGACGGACCGCAGGGTTTTTTCAACGCTGGTATCTGTCGAGGCCGCGACGATGGATGATCCTGCAAAGACATTGCTTGGCTGCTCTTGTGGGGGGCTCAGCGCGGCGAGGCTGAGCGGTTCATCCTGTGCAGCCGCGAGGCGCTCGACTGTAATTTCGGGGTCAGTGTCGCGATCAGCCGCGCGCGGTGCGGCGATGGGGGCCGTCACTTCGGGGGCTTCCGGTTCGGCGACCACGGATGCAAAGGACACGAGGTTCAGATTTGCCCGTGTCACCGTATCGTCGGCCTTGGGCGCTGGTGAGGCGGGTGCGGCAACATAAACAGGACCGGGCAACGCATTTCTGCGTGCAACTTCGCGGTCCTGTCGCGCTTCAATCACGTTTAGCCGGGCGGCCTCGGGGTCAAAATCCGACCCGCCGCTGAGTTCATAAAAACCAAGGCCCAATACGACAAATGACAGCAGAATAAAACGTTTCATCAACGACACCCAGAATCCCCACGCAGCTGTTATATCACAGACTGCTACCTCAGGCCCAATAGCAATCCGAGTCGGAGTTGAAGAGGGGAATTTGTCAGGTAAAGGCCCCGCACGCCTGTTCCTGCGCCCGCGCCGCCAAACATTCAAAGGTGTCTTCAATCGGTGCTTGTTCCCTGCCAACTGCCCCGCTAAACAAAGCCGATGAGCGATCAGGACGATATCACCGACAAAGAACCAGCGGACCTTTCCGAGCCGCTGCGCCGCGCACTTGGTGAGCGGTATCTGACCTATGCGCTCAGCACGATCATGCACCGTGCCTTGCCGGATGCGCGCGATGGCCTCAAGCCCGTGCATCGTCGTATTCTCTATGCGATGCGCGAATTGCGCCTCTCCTCTACCGGCGGTTTCCGCAAGTCCGCCAAGATTTCGGGCGACGTGATGGGCAACTATCACCCGCATGGGGATGCCGCGATTTATGACGCGATGGCCCGCCTCGCGCAGGATTTCAACGTCCGCTATCCGCTGGTCGATGGTCAGGGGAATTTCGGCAATATCGACGGCGATAACCCCGCCGCCAGCCGCTACACCGAAGCACGCATGACCGCCGTCGCCGAAGCGATGCTGGACGGGCTGAACGAAAACGCGGTGGATTTTCGGGAAAACTACGACGGCACGCTGACCGAGCCGGTGGTTCTGCCCGCGCAGTTCCCGAATTTGCTGGCGAACGGGTCCAGTGGCATCGCCGTGGGGATGGCGACCAACATCCCGCCCCACAACATCGCCGAGCTGTGCGAGGCCTGTATTCACCTCATCAAAACGCCTGATGCGCGCGATGACACATTGCTGAAATATGTGCCCGGACCGGATTTCCCGACCGGTGGTGTGATTGTAGAGCCGCCGGAAAACATCGCGCAGGCCTACCGCACGGGCAAGGGCGGGTTTCGTCTGCGTTGCCGGTGGGAGGTGGAGGACCTTGGTCGGGGTCAGTGGCAGATCGTGGTCACTGAAATCCCCTATCAGGTGCAGAAATCCAAGCTGATCGAAAAGATCGCGGAGCTTATTCAGACCAAGAAAATCCCGATCCTCGCAGATGTGCGGGATGAATCTGCGGACGACGTCCGGATGATTATCGAACCGCGTTCCCGGTCGGTGGATGCGGATGTGCTGATGGGCATGCTGTTTCGCTATTGCGATCTTGAGCTGCGGTTTTCGCTGAACATGAATGTGTTGATCGATGGCGTTACGCCCAAGGTCTGTTCGATGAAGGAAGTGCTGCAGGCGTTCCTTGATCACCGGCAGGAAGTCTTGCAGCGGCGTTCCCAGCACCGTCTGGAAAAGATCGACCACCGTCTTGAGGTGCTCGAAGGGTTTATCATCGCCTTTCTCAATCTTGATCGTGTGATTGACATCATCCGCTATGATGACGACCCCAAGGCGGCTTTGATGGCCGAGGATTGGGGCAAGGATCACCCGCGTGCCCTTAATGAGGCCGATTATGTCCCGCCGGTTCCGACCGATGATGTGACGCTCACCGAGGTGCAGGCCGAAGCCATTTTGAACATGCGGCTGCGATCACTACGGCGCCTTGAGGAAATGGAACTTGTGCGCGAACAGGAAGCCTTGATGGCAGAACGCGCCGCGCTCGAAGACCTCCTCGAGAGCCCGGAATTACAATGGGCCAGCATCACCGAGCAATTGCGCGCGACCAAGAAACAGTTCGGCAAAGACTGGGATGGCGGTGCGCGCCGTACCACATTCTCTGAGGCGACGGTGATCGAAGACGTGCCCATTGAGGCCATGATCGACCGCGAGCCGATCACCGTTGTCTGCTCCGAGATGGGGTGGGTGCGCGCGATGACCGGCCACATCGACCTCACGCGGGAGTTGAAATTCAAGGATGGCGACGGGCCGCGCTTTATCTTCCATGCTGAAACCACGGATCGTTTGCTGGTCTTTGGATCGAACGGGCGGTTTTACACTGTGTCGGCGTCAAGCCTGCCGGGCGGGCGTGGCATGGGAGAGCCGCTGCGGTTGATGATTGACCTGCCCAATGAGGCGGAAATCATCACGATCCTGACCCACGCACCCAATCGCAAGCTGTTGGTCGCGTCCTCCGCCGGTGATGGTTTTGTCGTCCCCGAAGCAGACGTCGTGGCCCAAACCCGGACCGGCAAGCAGGTGCTGAACGTGCGCGGGGATACGCGGGCCATGATCTGCAAAGCAGTACAGGGGGACACGGTGGCCGTTGTCGGTGAAAACCGCAAAGTGCTTGTTTTCCCGGTTGGGGAATTGCCCGAGATGGGGCGGGGCAAAGGCGTTCGTCTGCAAAAGTACAAAGATGGCGGATTGTCCGACGCCACGACCTTCATGCAAGCCGACGGGCTCAGCTGGCAGGACCCCGCAGGGCGCACGCGCAGCGAAACAGAACTTGCGGAGTGGACGGGAAAACGCGCCACAGCAGGTCGCATGGCACCACGTGGTTTCCCGCGTGATAACAAGTTCACCTAAGCGCGCGGTTCGCTCAGACCGGTTCGGCCATCAGCCACACACCGCCCTCGGGACGCAGGGTGATGACCATCACGGGTTTCGGATCACGGCCCCTAACGGGTGTGAAGCGGAACCGTGACAACAACGTGGCAAGGATGATCACCGCCTCCTGCACCGCAAAGGACGCACCGATGCAAATGCGCGGCCCATCGCCAAAGGGCAGATAAGCGTATCGTTTAATTGATTTCCGATCCTCGAAGCGGTCCGGATCGAATTGGTCCGGGTTTTCCCAAAGCAGCTTGTGACGCCCCAGCGCATAGATGGGGATCATGACCGTGTCTTCGGGTTGGATGTCAGCCCCGCACAGGGTGTCAGGCTTTTGCGCTGTGCGCGAGACAACCCCCGCAGGCGGGTAAAGCCGCAAGGCTTCGTCAATGATCTGGCGGATGTAGGGCAGGTGGTCGACATCAGTGGTCGTCGCGGCGCGCCCACCCAGAACGTCCTGCGCTTCGGCGCGCGCTTTGTCCTGAACATCCTGATCGAAGGCGCAGAGGTAAAACGACCATGCCAGCGTGAGCGCGGTTGTCTCGTGCCCTGCCACGATAAAGGTCAGCAGATTGTCACGCAATTCGCTCGTTGTCATCGAACGACCCGATTTTGGGTCTTGGCTGGTCAACAGGAGATCAAGCAGGTCGGGAACATCGCCGGGCCCCCGTGCGGCGCGGGCCTCAATCGCAGCATCTGCGTCCTGTTTCATCTGCGTCATTTCCGCCGAAGCGGTTGTACGACCGGGGCGGGGAATCCAATCGGGCAGGCCCAGCACGTCCAGCAGCGAAATCCGACCCGCATCGTTCACATAAGTCTCAAGGGCGTCATGCACCGCCTGTCGGTCAAAACTGCCGTCGTCGGAAAACGTGACTTCGGCAATCACATCAAAGGTGGCCGTGATCATCTCATCCAGCATGTTCACTGCGCGCGGACCTGCCTGCGCCACCCGTTGTGATGTGCGATCTGCCGCAGCCGTCATCACGGGGCCAAGGGCTGCGACGTTGCGGTGCGAAAACACCGGAGCCGAGGCACGCCGCTGCCAGCGCCAATGCGCACCTTCCGCAATAAAGAGCGACTCGCCTATCGCCGGGCGCAACAGGTTTTTCGTGACGGTGGATTTCGGATAATCTTCGACACGGTCCAGCAACATCCGCTGGATCGCGGCAGGGTCCATCACCATATGCCAGCGCTTTGCGGTCTTGCCAGAGACAACGGGCTGCTCAGTCGCCTGTTCGGGAATGATGTTGAGCACATTCTCGCGCATCATCTGCCAGCTCTTCAGAATGCCAACAGGCGCATTTACCAATGGAACGCGCACGGGTATGCGGCCTTTATCAGTCAATTCGTCCTTTGCCATTCATCTGCTCCTTGCCTGAGGGTTGAATTAGCGCGCGCTGTGCGAGCGTCCAATGCCTGCCACGTTGCGACTTGCAGCGCATTGGGTTAGGCGTTGGGGCACTGAGATTTTGAGGTTTCCGCGATGATAAATCGTATTTGTCTGTTGATCACATTGGTGCTGCTTATGGCCTGCACCTATCCGGAAGATCTGAACGATCCCCCCGTGGATCTGGGCAACTTCCGGCTTGAGCACAATATTGTTGTTGCGCCACTTGCTGAAACCTCTACCGCCATAAGCCGTTCGGTGACCGAGGAACAATTGACCACGGCGCTACGCGATGCCATTGCCGCGCGCTTTGACCGCTATGAGGGCAGCAAGCGATATCATCTCGGCGTCAGCATCGAGGGCTATATTCTTGCGCGTGCAGGTGTTCCGGTCGTGGCTGCCCCCAAATCCGCGATGATCATACGTGTCACCGTCTGGGATGACGCGCAGGCCAAAAAGCTGAACGTACCCCCTGAACAGATGACGATTCTTGAAAACATCGACGGTGAAAGCCTGATTGGGACCGGCTGGACGCAGTCAGCGGAAAAGCAGCTGGAAGGTCTGGCACGGAACGCGGCGAAATCGATCGAGAACTTTCTTGTGCGTGAGAATGAAGAGAAAGGGTGGTTCAAGGACGACGGTACACAGAGCGGTGTGATTGCAGAAGAAACGGATACCGGTCTTTTGCGCGACGTACAGAGCGAGGCTTCGCAGACAGACGGTTAAACTACGTCAAGTCGCGCTTGATTTTCCCCTCAGTTCACAATACATCGCCCGCCATATCATTGGGACAGGGTCGCGCATGGTGACCCGCTGACAGCAAAAAGGCGCCTCTCATCATGGCAAAGGCAAAGTTTGAACGTAATAAACCGCATGTTAACATTGGCACGATTGGTCACGTTGACCACGGCAAGACGACGCTGACGGCTGCGATTACGAAGTATTTTGGTGATTTTCAGGCGTATGACCAGATTGATGGCGCGCCTGAGGAGAAAGCCCGCGGGATCACGATCTCGACAGCGCACGTTGAGTATGAAACCGAAGCGCGTCACTACGCGCACGTGGATTGCCCCGGTCACGCGGATTACGTCAAGAACATGATCACTGGTGCTGCGCAGATGGACGGCGCGATCCTGGTTGTGAACGCGGCCGACGGCCCGATGCCCCAGACGCGCGAGCACATCCTCTTGGGCCGCCAGGTTGGCATCCCGACGATGGTTGTTTTCATGAACAAAGTGGATCAGGTCGACGACGAGGAACTGCTCGAGCTGGTCGAGATGGAAATCCGCGAATTGCTGTCTTCCTATGACTATCCGGGCGACGACATTCCTGTGATCCCCGGCTCCGCGCTGGCGGCGATGGAAGGGCGTGATCCAGAGATCGGCGAAGAGGCGATCCGCAAGCTGATGGCCGCCGTGGATGAGTTCATCCCGACGCCTGAGCGTGCGATTGACCAGCCGTTCCTGATGCCGGTTGAGGACGTGTTCTCGATTTCCGGTCGCGGGACTGTTGTGACGGGCCGTGTTGAGCGTGGCGTGATCAATGTTGGCGACAACATCGAGATCGTGGGGATCAAGGACACCCAGACCACAACATGTACGGGTGTTGAGATGTTCCGCAAGCTGCTGGATCGCGGTGAAGCCGGCGACAACATCGGCGCATTGCTGCGCGGTATCGACCGTGAAGCGGTTGAGCGTGGTCAGGTTCTGTGCAAGCCGGGTTCGGTCAAGCCACACACCAAGTTCGAAGCCGAGGCCTATATCCTCACCAAGGACGAGGGCGGCCGCCACACGCCGTTCTTTGCGAACTATCGCCCCCAGTTCTACTTCCGCACAACGGATGTGACGGGCACGGTTCAGCTGGCCGAGGGCACTGAAATGGTGATGCCGGGCGACAACGTGAGCTTTGGTGTTGAGCTGATCGCACCGATCGCGATGGAGCAGGGCCTGCGCTTTGCGATCCGCGAAGGCGGCCGCACCGTCGGCGCCGGCGTCGTGTCCAAAATCACCGAGTAATCCCGATACGCGCACAAAAAGGCGTGTCAAAGATTACGGAGTGAACTGGTAACTCAGCCGCCCTGCGCGCCCAAGCCCTTCCCCGCGAAAGGCCCCGCGCATGGCGGAAACCGATAACAACAAAAGCCGCAGTGAAATCACTGCGGCTTTGCGTTTTTTCAAGAGAGCCGCAAGACTGCGGAGCAAACTGGACGTTTGAACTGCGGTTACGTCATTATCGGCTACCAGAAAAATTATTTTATCTGAGTTTCGGCTGTGGCACTGGCCTTACTCCGCCGCTGGCGCGATGTCCTTGTGCACGATCTCCGTTCCCAGCAGCACCAGATACTCGCGGATAAACGCTGCCAGTGCTGTCCAGCCTTCTGCGGTCACAAGATTACCGTCACGCAAGGCGGCCTTGGGGCCGATTTTGACGTAGGTTGCATCCGTCAACGCGACTTCGGGCTCGACCGTGAAAAGACCGGAGACCTTTTTGCCCGCAATGACTTCCGGCACTGCGATCAAAACCTGCAGGCCATGACAGATGGAGGCGATCGGCTTGTCGTCGCGATGGAACTCCCGCACGATTTCGCGCACTCTGGGATAGGTGCGAATGTATTCTGGACCGCGCCCGCCTGCGATATAGACGGAATCGTAAGCCGATGTATCCACACGGTCAAAATCCACATCGACCTCGACGGCATGGCCTTTGTGTTCTGTCCAGGTCATGACGCCCGGCCCGAAGTCATGTACGCTGGTTGTGACGCGATCCCCTTTTTTGGTCTCGGGGCAGATGATGTGAACGGTATGTCCGACAGCTTCCATCGCCTGTTGGACGACAAAAATTTCATATTCTTCTGAGTACTCGCCGATGAGCATCAGGATTTTCTTGCCATTCATTTCGTATCCTCCCCAAGTGTATGAACGCATAGTGTGGTGCTTTCCAAGCTCAGCCTAGCAACCAAACAGACTGCGCACCAGAAGGCGCGTTTATGTTTTTGCGGGCTATGCCTTGGCGGACCGGCCCCCTATACTCTCGCTCTTTCAGTCCCGCTGATGACCGGCTGTATGACAGTGAGAAAACTAATGGCAGAGAATTACGTCATACCCCATTGCCTTTCTCGCCGACTCCGCCTAAACGGCGCTAACCTTTGGAGGGTGCGGCCTACCGTGCCCTGTTCTGGTTTTGAAAAGACGCGATGAGGGTATGCGATGAGCGTATGTCCTCCAATCCGTTAAGATCCCCAATTTAAGGGATATGCATATGGCTCAGAGCCAAAACATCCGTATTCGCCTGAAGGCGTTTGATTACCGGGTGCTGGATACTTCCACACAAGAGATCGTGAATACCGCAAAGCGGACCGGTGCTTCTGTGCGTGGACCCATTCCACTGCCCAACAAGATCGAAAAATTCACCGTTCTGCGTGGCCCCCACGTTGACAAGAAATCCCGTGATCAGTTCGAAATCCGCACGCACAAGCGTTTGCTGGATATTGTTGATCCGACCCCCCAGACCGTGGACGCGCTGATGAAGCTCGACCTGGCCGCTGGTGTGGACGTCGAGATCAAACTGCAGTCGTAAGCCTCAGGAGGGTAATTATTATGTTGCGCTCAGGCGTTATTGCAAAAAAGGTCGGGATGACCCGGCTGTTCATGGAAGACGGGAAGCAGATTCCTGTGACCGTTCTTCAACTCGACAAGCTTCAGGTTGTGGCTCAACGGACGTCTGACAAGGATGGCTATTCAGCCGTTCAACTCGGCGCTGGTACGGCCAAAGCCAAGCGGACATCTCAGGCCATGCGTGGGCACTTCGCAGCAGCGAAGGTAGAACCCAAGCGCAAGGTTGCTGAATTCCGCGTGGATGCTGAGAACCTGATCGGTGTCGGTGAAGAGATCACCGCCAACCATTACTTTGAAGGGCAGTTCGTTGACGTAGCGGGCACCTCGATTGGTAAGGGTTTTGCCGGTGCGATGAAGCGCCACAACTTTGGCGGTTTGCGCGCGACGCACGGTGTGTCGATTTCGCACCGTTCGCATGGCTCCACTGGTCAGTGTCAGGATCCGGGTAAGGTTTTCAAAGGCAAGAAAATGGCCGGCCATATGGGGGCTGCCCGTGTGACAACGCAAAACCTTCAGGTTGTGCGCACGGATGCCGATCGTGGACTTATCATGGTCAAAGGTGCTGTGCCCGGTTCCAAAGGTGGATGGGTGACTGTCAAGGATGCGGTGAAAAAGCCATTCCCTGAAAATGCCATTCTGCCCGCCGCTCTGAAATCTGCAGCCGAAGAAGCTGAGAAAGCCGCAGAAGCTGCAGCCGCAGCCGCAGCCGCCGAAGCAGAAGCCGCTGCAGCCGCCGCAGCCGCAGAAGAGCAGGCCGCGATGGAAGCTGCAGAAGCCGCAGAAGCCAAGACCGACACGGTTGCCGAAGCTGAAGCCGCAGAAAAGAAAGAAGGTGACGCATGAAACTCGATGTCATCAAACTTGACGGCGCAAAAGCCGGGTCCGTAGACCTTGACGAAGCGCTTTTCGGTCTGGAACCACGTGCCGATATCCTGCACCGCGTCGTACGCTGGCAGCGTAACAATGCGCAAGCAGGGACGCACAAGGTCAAGACACGGTCCGAAGTCAACTATTCCACCAAGAAGATCTATCGTCAGAAAGGCACCGGCGGCGCACGCCACGGCGCGCGTTCTGCACCGATCTTTCGCGGTGGTGGTGTGTACAAAGGCCCCAAAGTGCGTAGCCACGGTCACGAGCTGACCAAGAAGTTCCGCAAGTTGGGTCTGTGCCATGCTTTGTCTGCAAAGATGAAAGCGGGCGAGCTGGTTATCATTGATGACGTGTCTTCCGATGGGAAAACGTCCGCTCTGGCCAAGCAGGTTGCAAACCTCGGCTGGAAACGTGCGCTGATCATCGATGGCGCGACAGTCAACGAGACTTTTGCACAAGCCGCGCGCAACATTGACGGTCTGGATATCCTGCCGACAATGGGCGCAAACGTATATGACATCCTCAAGCGTGACACTCTGGTGATCACGAAGGCGGGAGTCGAAGCACTGGAGGCCCGTTTGAAATGAGCGCCAAAGCTGAACATTACGATGTGATCCGCAAGCCGATCATTACCGAGAAAGCAACCATGACGTCCGAGAACGGCGCGGTTGTGTTCGAAGTTGCGATCGACAGCAATAAACCCCAGATCAAGGAAGCCGTTGAGGCGCTCTTTGGTGTGAAGGTCAAAGCGGTCAACACCACGATCACCAAAGGCAAAGTAAAACGCTTCCGTGGCCAACTCGGCAAACGCAAAGACGTCAAGAAAGCCTATGTGACTCTGGAAGCTGGCAACACGATTGATGTGTCTACCGGTCTGTAATCAGAGCGACAGCTGAACAAAGAAGGGCCCCTGTTCGTTCAGGGGCCTTTTTTCGTGGCTTGTGGGCTTTCCTGCAAGGATCGCGATCAAGGCTAAGTTGCGATCTGTGTTTAAACTTCTTGCTATTCGTTTAATTGCATTGTAAGGGACAGGTGCGACGTTGATCTATCTATCGGAATTTCTGCTCCTAACGGCCCAGTCATACGATCTTTCAGGGACTTAGCCGAGCTGCCGCATAATGTGGGCAGCCTTAATTTAGGAGTACGACGATGGCTACTGGCACCGTCAAATGGTTTAACTCAACTAAAGGTTTTGGTTTTATTGCGCCCGATGGCGGCAGCAAAGACGTGTTTGTACACATCTCTGCAGTCGAGCGGGCAGGCCTTACGGGTCTGAGCGATGACCAGAAAGTAACATTCGACATCGAAGCAGGCCGCGACGGTCGCGAAAGCGCGTCGAACCTCGCACTGGCTTAAGCCTGTATCCCTTTCGGGGGATGATGCTTGAGAAAATTGAACGGGCGTATCCGAGAGGGTGCGCCCGTTTTGGTTCTGGCAATCTGGTGCTGCCTTTCCAACCCTATGTAGCGAAAGCTCTGACCCCTATGTCGAAGGTCAAGTGAGCCCTGTCCAACAGTGTGTTTGCGGTGAACGGTGCACGCAAGGGAGCGGTCCAATGCCGCAAAGACTGTGATGTTTGTCCGGCGCGATCATTGAATATGGATCACAGGGCGTTAGTTTGCTGAATTAGCCCAAGAATGACGGAGAAATACGTTGTGCGCACAGGTCTTCTTTTGAAATCGATCCTTTGCGCCGTCGTATTCTGCGCCGTTAGCTCCCTGGCCGCTGCGCAAGAGCGCACTGGGTGGAGCACTCAGGTTGACGCACTCACCGTTTTCCAGGGAGATACCGATCTCAGCAAGGGCGGCAGCTTTTCCTCATCCCGGACATTTGTGCGTGGGAGTGCCATTTACGGCTTGGACAACGATGCATCTGTTGGTTTTTCCGCCAGCTTCGGCGTGTTCGATTATGACTTTGGCGATGCCGTGCAACGGCCGTGGGATGATATTCAGGACATCCGCATTTCAATCCCGACACGTTTTCGTGCGAGTGAAACGGCAACCGTGTTCTTGTCTCCGCAGGTTCGGTGGGATTACGAAAGCGGCGCCGATAAATCAGACAGCACGACCTATGGTATCTTTGGTGGCGTCGCATGGAAAATCAGTGATAGCCTGACAATTGGCCCTGCCTTTGGTGCATATAGCCAGTTGGAGGAAAGCGGTGCGGACTTCTTTCCGGCGCTCTTGGTGAACTGGGACATCAACGAACGCTGGAACCTGAACACGGGCGCGGGCCTTGGTGCAACGGGTGGTCCGGGTTTGACTTTGGGGTACAAACTGAGTGATACGTCCCAGCTTTCCCTGTCTGCGCGGTCCGAAAGCGTTCGTTTCCGGCTCGATGATACGGGCCTTGCCCCCAATGGTGTGGGCGAGGATGAAAGCATCCCTGTCGTGATTTCCTACCAGTACAACCCGAACCCCGGCATGTCGTTTAGTGCATTTGTCGGAGCAGAATTCGACGGGCGGCTCAGGTTGGACGACGCCTCTGGCAACCAAATCAGCAGCCAGTCTTACGACACAGCCCCGCTGGGCGGATTGGCCGTGCGGTTCAGGTTCTGATTGAAAAAACCGCGATTGTATCTGTAATCTGGCAACACGCTGACACGCAGCTTCGCTTTGTATGCTTGATGACTACGGCGGTTTGCATCTCAAGCGCCGGATAAACACATATAAAGCTATCCAGTGCGTTTTGACGCTTCTGGGGGAAGCGACCACGAGTGTCCCGCAAGAAGACATACCCGAGATACATGAGCACCGCTTCTCTGGCGCTACTTGACCGTCACAGTGATGCAGCCCGATAATGTCTGGCCTTCGAACGCGCTATTTCTATTGACTGTGCAAAACCGGTCTTTCCCTGTGAACCCTGCGTTTGGAGTATAGATGATCCCCGAGGATGAAAGGGATATGGTCCCGGACTTGGGTGCTCGACGCAAGGTGACCTCCTTTGCCGGTGTCCGGGTGTTGCCATTGTTCGAGAAGAAGTTGACGAAAGGAATCTCGCACCGTTTCGCACCGGATGTCATTTCGTAACTGCCTTTGCCATTTCCGCTGGCCCAGCCGCGACCCGAAGCACCGTCACATGCTGCGATCGCAGTTGTCGCACCCAAGAACACGAAGGCGGTTGCGAAAGTGAGTAATTTAAATTTCATCATAAGAAGCACTTCCTTTAAGGACGTTTTTCAATATGTCGCGCGGCGAGTTGTGCGCGCTATAAAATCCGAAGCGCGGCAACGCCCTTGCGCGTCGAATCTGTGAACGATGGTACAAAACTGAAGCATTTTGACAAGCCAGCTTGGTATGGAGACCGCTTTGAACCATTAGCTGTTTGGATCGTGCAATAGGGGTTTGCACAGTAGGTTTTGGATCATCGCGGTGCGATCAAGCCCAATGGCGGAGCTTGCGTGTTGCGTTTTTGCTTAGCGCCTTGACGACGGGGGCGAGGCAACTTATCAGTCGCAACACCATCAGCCCCGGATTCGTCCGGGGTTCGTGTTTTTGGTCGTCAGCGACCTTACTAACTTGGGCACCTACGGGGGCCTTCATACCATCGCCGGGGAGACCCGGCGCATAGCAAAACGGAAGACAGACAACATGGCACTCAAGTCGTATAAACCGACGACGCCGGGCCAGCGTGGGCTGGTACTGATCGACCGTTCGGAGCTCTGGAAAGGCCGCCCGGTCAAAGCCCTCACTGAAGGCTTGTCCAAACATGGCGGACGGAACAACACCGGACGGATCACGATGCGTCGAAAAGGCGGTGGGGCAAAGCGCCTTTACCGTATCGTAGATTTCAAACGGAACAAGATGGATGTGGCGGCCACGGTCGAGCGCATCGAATATGACCCCAACCGCACAGCCTTCATCGCCCTCGTCAAATACGAAGATGGTGAGCAGGCCTACATCCTGGCCCCTCAGCGTCTGGCCGTGGGTGACACTGTGGTTGCGTCGCAAAAAGCGGACATCAAACCCGGTAACGCGATGCCTTTCTCTGGCATGCCCATCGGGACGATCATCCACAACATCGAGATGAAGCCCGGCAAAGGCGGTCAGATTGCCCGTGCTGCGGGGACTTACGCCCAGTTCGTGGGCCGTGATGGCGGCTATGCTCAGATCCGTCTGAGCAGCGGCGAATTGCGTCTCGTACGTCAGGAATGCATGGCCACCGTTGGTGCTGTGTCCAACCCCGACAACTCCAACCAGAACTACGGTAAAGCGGGCCGCATGCGTCACAAGGGCGTTCGCCCGTCTGTGCGTGGTGTCGTGATGAACCCGATCGATCACCCGCATGGTGGTGGTGAAGGCCGGACCTCTGGTGGTCGTCACCCGGTTACCCCTTGGGGCAAGCCGACAAAGGGTGCAAAAACCCGGAACAAGAAAAAAGCGTCTAGCCAGCTGATCATCCGCTCGCGTCACGCCAAGAAGAAGGGGCGTTAAAATATGTCTCGTTCAGTATGGAAAGGCCCTTTTGTCGACAGTTATGTGTTGAAAAAGGCCGAAGCGTCCCGCGAGAGCGGTCGCAACGAAGTGATCAAAATCTGGTCGCGCCGCTCGACAATCCTGCCCCAGTTCGTGGGCCTGACGTTTGGCGTATACAACGGCCGCAAACATATCCCGGTCAACATCACCGAGGACATGATTGGTCAGAAGTTTGGTGAGTATTCACCGACGCGGACCTACTACGGTCACGCGGCTGACAAGAAGGCGAAACGCAAATGAGCAAGGATAAAAATCCCCGCCGCGTGGCTGATAATGAAGCAATGGCAAAACTGCGCATGCTTCGCACAAGCCCGCAAAAGCTGAACCTTGTTGCTGGTTTGATCCGGGGCAAGAAAGTGGAACAGGCGTTGACGGATCTGACGTTCTCCAAAAAGCGGATCGCACATGACGTGAAGAAATGCCTTCAGTCCGCGATTGCGAATGGCGAAAACAACCACAACCTTGATGTGGACGAGCTGATCGTTGCAGAAGCCTATGTCGGGAAAAACCTGACGATGAAACGTGGCCGCCCGCGGGCACGTGGACGCTTTGGCAAGATCATCAAGCCGTTTTCGGAAATCACGATCGTCGTGCGCCAAGTTGAGGAGCAAGCCTAATGGGTAATAAAGTCAATCCGATTGGCATGCGCCTGCAGGTGAACCGCACGTGGGACAGCCGCTGGTATGCCGACACGAAAGATTACGGGGACCTTCTGCTGGAAGACCTCGCGATCCGTGATTTCATCAAGAAAGAGTGTCATCAGGCCGGTGTGGCCCGTGTGATCATCGAGCGTCCGCACAAAAAGTGCCGCGTCACGATCCACACAGCACGCCCCGGTGTCATCATCGGCAAGAAGGGTGCGGACATTGAAGGTCTGCGCCAGAAGATCGCCAAGATGACCGCAAGCGAGTTGCACCTCAACATCGTTGAAGTGCGCAAGCCTGAGCTGGATGCGGCCCTTGTGGGTGAGAGCATTGCGCAGCAGCTGGAACGCCGGGTTTCTTTCCGTCGTGCCATGAAACGCGCCGTGCAGAACGCCATGCGTATGGGTGCCCTCGGTATCCGTGTGAATGTCGCCGGTCGTCTGGGTGGCGCGGAAATCGCTCGGACCGAGTGGTATCGTGAGGGTCGTGTGCCCTTGCACACACTGCGCGCCGATATCGATTACGCACATGTGGAAGCGAAGACTGCCTATGGCATCATCGGGATCAAAACCTGGATCTTTAAAGGTGAGATCATGGAACATGATCCAGCCGCGCGTGACCGTAAAGCACAGGAACTCCAGGATGGCCCAGCACCTCGCGGTGCAGGCGGTCGTCGCTAGAGGGGAATGACAGATGCTACAACCAAAACGCACTAAATTCCGCAAACAGTTCAAAGGCTCGATCAAGGGTCTTGCAAAGGGCGGGTCTGACCTGAACTTTGGCACCTACGGTCTTAAGGCCACTGAACCTGAGCGGGTCACTGCACGTCAAATCGAAGCGGCACGCCGCGCGATGACACGTCACATGAAACGTCAGGGCCGTGTCTGGATCCGGATTTTCCCGGACGTGCCGGTCACAGCCAAGCCCATCGAAGTTCGGATGGGTAAAGGTAAGGGTTCGGTTGACCGTTGGGCAGCCAAGGTCAAGCCGGGTCGTGTGATGTTCGAGATCGACGGTGTGAACGATGACGTTGCACGTGAGGCCCTGCGCCTTGCGGCGATGAAACTGCCGATCAAGACCCGTGTTGTCGTCCGCGAGGACTGGTAAACGCCGGATTGATCAGTATCGATCAAAAGCCTTGGTTTATTGATATATTCCGAGGTTAGAGACTCAGAAAGGCCCCGGTGCACAGCGTCGCCGGGGCCTTTTTTGTTGTTGCGCAAAGAGCGACTGCCTTTGGGGCAGCGCGGTCAAACTGTGTCTGTGCGGTCGTGCCCCGGACCAAGCGCTCTGGGAAGGTCAGGGCGTGGTGGTTCCGGCGCTCATCAACGCCGCATTGTGATCATCCCGATCCTCGATTGCATAGCTCATGCTCGCGATGCGCCACGCTTTTCCGTCAAATTTCAGGACGGAAAACCCCGGATATGGATCTTGCGTCATGATATCCCCGCCAAGCAGGCGTGTTTCATGGGTGGCGGTAACAGTATGGGGGTCTTTGAACGCGGCTTCCACACAGTGGCGGACGATATCGGTCACGCCGGTTCTTCGGTGATAGGAGCGCACGGCGCGAAAAACCTGATATGTCTCTTCCGGCGACGTGATGAGGCGTTGTCCTGCGAATGTCTCTATTTTCAGAGGCAAGGAGATGCAGGACGAAAAGACATCAAAGTTGTCTCTCAACAATGCTGTACCGGTACGCTCCAACAGAAATTCGGAGACTTCCCGCGCGGTGGCAAAGGGTTGCTGCATTCAGATCTATGATCACTTAATTCAAAATTAACCAAGGCTAACCCATTCGCTGAAGCGGTGCTTTCTTTTGATGGTGAAATGGCGTAAGTCAGCGAAAACACGCGCAAAATCCCGCCATGGTAGAAGGGAATTGCCCGGCCTGACCGTGGATTACCAGCTATAATTGAAACTGATGCTGATCCGCTCATCTTCAGACATATTGACCGGAACTTCGTGGCGCAGCCAACTTTCCCACAGCAAGACATCGCCGGGCTGCGGTGCTTTGTAGATAAAGCTGCGCAAGGCGTCACGCGCGGATTTCTGGCGCGGGGGGGCCGCCATCATCATCTGCAGGCGCGGATCTTCGAATTTGATCGCGCTTGCCCCCGTGGGGACAGCCACATAGGTGGTGCCGCTGATGACGGAGTGTGGATGGATGTGAGACGTGTGGACGCCCCCTTGGGGCAGGACGTTGATCCAGATGTCTTCAAGCTTCAGCTTGCGCCCGTCCAGATCAAATTCGAGGTCCTTGGCAAAAGATTTGACGTGTTTGTCCAGCACTTTCACGAGGTCTTTGAAAATCGGAAAGCGATAGGGCAGGTCGGTGAGCGAGGCATAGCTGGTATAGCCCGGATAGCCGTTTTCCTCACACCATTCCTGACCGGCTTCATCGTCTTCGGCGATGGACCAGCAGGAGGCTTCAAGCTCTGATGTGTCAATTGGTTTGCCGTGCTCGGACAGGGCGGCGCGGTAGAGGCGGGTGACGAAGAGGGAATCTATGGTGCTCATGCGCTTTTCTTAGCGCAGCCTGTGCGGCGTGGCGAGAGGGGTTAACGGCGCGCACGCGCAACGGCTGCGAAAGCGTGGGGCAGGGGGGGGATGCCTTTGGCTGTGCTGCCTGTGAAACAAGGCGATTTCTCTGTCGGTTTCATGTCGGTGTTGCGTCGGTATCACGTCGGTGCGTGCGCCGGTGTTCTGGCGGTTTTACAGGCTTAAAGCGGCGTGCGGTGCGCGGACCTTAACGCGGTGACTTCACAGCGCGCGGTCAGGGCGTGCACATAGCGCGTCGTTGCAGGTTTGCATCGCACTGTCTTTTTCAGGCCAGCCATTGGGTCACATCGGGTTGAGCCAATTGCAGGTCGGGTCAGCTGTTGTTTCGGCCAAACCTGCCTGTCATCCGGAACATCAGCCTTTCCTTTTGCGGCTGGCTTGCCTGTCGCAACCCAGCCGCGCGGTTTCACGGTTTGGCGCGCAGCACCATGCCGAAGAGGTCGCGCGGATCATCAGGGTCTGCAATCATGTCAAGTTCCTGATAGAGCCCGGTGCCCTTGAGCTGATCCCGCACGTAGCGCAGCGCGGAGAAGTCTTCGATGGCGAACCCAACCCCGTCAAAGAGCGTGATCTGACGCTCATTCGTGCGGCCCGGTGCGGTGCCGTTGATCACCTGCCACATTTCGGTGACCGGAAAGTCTTCGGGCATTTGCTGGATCTCGCCCTCTACCCGCGTCTGCGGCGGATATTCAACAAAGACGTCTGAGCGGGCCAGAATATCATGGTGCAACTCGGTTTTACCCGGGCAATCGCCGCCGATTGCATTGATATGCACCCCCGCGCCGACCATGTTGTCGGTCAGGATCGTCGCATATTGCTTGTCCGCCGTGCAGGTCGTGATGATCTGCGCGCCCTCGATTGCCGCTTCGGGCGTGGAGCAGGGTTCGAGCGTGAAGCCAAAGCCGTCGAGATTGCGCACAGCCTTTTCCGTCGCGGCGCGGTCAACGTCATACATCCGCAGGGTTTCAATACCGCAGATCACCCGCATGGCGAGTGCCTGAAATTCGGATTGCGCCCCATTGCCGATCATGGCCATCGTATGTGCGCCCTTGGGGGCAAGGTGCTTGGCGACCATCGCAGAGGTCGCTGCCGTGCGCAGGGCCGTCAGCACGGTCATTTCCGAAAACAACACCGGATAGCCTGTATCAACCTTGGCCAGCAGGCCAAAGGCGGTGACAGTCTGCAGCCCCTCCTTGGTGTTTTTCGGGTGGCCGTTCACATATTTGAACCCGTATACATCGCCATCCGATGTGGGCATGAGTTCGATCACGCCTTCTTCGGAATGGCTGGCCACGCGGGGCGTTTTGTCGAACAGATCCCAACGGCGGAAATCATCTTCGATGTAGTCGGCAATACCTTTCAGCATCGTTTCAATACCGATGTGATGGACCAGTTTCATCATGTTTTCGACACTGACGAAGGGCACGTAGGCAAGCTTGGAGGGGGAAGGGTTGGCCATGATATCTCTCAGGAATAGCTGCGGGTTGGGCGGTCAAACACACGGCGGCCCAAAAGCGACGCGGTGAGTTCGACCATGAGCGACGCAGTGCGACCGCGTTCGTCAAGGAATGGGTTGAGTTCGACGAGATCAAGTGAGGTGACAAGCCCGCTGTCGTGCAGCATCTCCATCGCCAGATGCGCCTCGCGCATGGTCGCGCCACCCGGCACGGTGGTGCCAACGGCGGGCGCGATGGCGGGGTCGAGGAAGTCGACATCCAGCGAGACATGCAACATGCCGCCCGCCGCCTCCACCCGTTCCAGAAACTTGCGCAAAGGGGCCGCAATGCCGTTTTCGTCAATCGCGCGCATATCGGCGACCTGTATATCGGTCGCCTGTATCGCCTCACGTTCGGGCGCATCAACAGAGCGCAGGCCGATCATGGCGACGTTTCCGGTGGGCACCTTGACCTCAACCTCGGGGAAGCCGTCAAAGGCGCCGCGCCCGGTCAGATAGCCAAGCGGCGTGCCGTGCAGGTTGCCGGAATCCGTGGTGTCGGGCGTGTGATAATCGGGATGGGCATCGAGCCACAAAACAAACTGCGGTCGGTCCTGCCGGGCGGCGTGGGCCGCGACCCCGGCAACCGTACCGAGTGAGAGCGCATGATCCCCGCCCATGAAAATCGGCAAACCCTCTGCCATGGCAGCCTGAGCCGCCTCCTTGAGGTTCCTGGTCCAGGCGATCGTTTCGTTCAACGCGTGCAGCTTGCCGTCATTCGTGTCCGGGGCGAATGTACCGGGGTCCACATTCCCGCGATCCTCCGCCGCGTAGCCCAGATCACGGATGGTCGACGCAAGCCCCGCCGTGCGGTACGCATCCGGCCCCATCAGGCACCCCTGGCGGCGTTTGCCGCAGTCCATGGGCACGCCGATTAAAATGCACTTCTGTTTGGTCATGTCTTGCCCTCTTGAGTGGTCGGTTTATCGGTGGCCATCGCAATGATCCGGGCCAGCAGATCGGGGTTGGCCAGTCTCGCCTGACCGCAGGTCCGCGCAGGTGCTTGCCGCTCGGGCGCCCATGCACCCCTTATCGCGTTCATGTCCGCAAAACCAGACAAACGCCCGAAGCATTTGATCCTGTTTCATCCAGCAATAGGTCGACAGGTGACAGACAATCGCGTGGGTGTTGAGCGACGTTTGCACCATCGCTCAAATGCCCGCACAATTGTACCATGGTTGCATGACTGACGGCTTTGCCCGTGCGAGCTGCGGTATGGATATGGGTTATCACAATCTTGTCCTTCAGGGGCAGCTGTCTTCGGTCTCGCGGGATATCTCTCGCCGCGCGCGGGGCGCGCGAACCGGCAGAGCGTTTATGTATTGCACAGAACGATGAGGAAATACAGCCGCGTCGCAATCATGGAGGTCATGTCGTGCCCGCCGAGGCCGTTGTGCGGTGGTCGCGTGGGACTGCGGCGGGATCGCTTATGCGGTTTCCTTCTGATGCGGTGCAAGCGCGGCAAGTTCCCCTAGCGTGACGGGCTTGATCGGGGTGCGGGCCCTTGGGGCCGGGACCTGCGCGGCACCCTTTGCGGTGCTGGCGCAGAGGATGGCGCGCACAGTTGCATCGCACATGCGGCCTTGGCAGGGCCCCATGCCGATGCGCAGCGATGTTTTGATCTGGCGCTGGCCGGATGCGCCCTGGCTGATGCTTTGGCGTATGTCGCCTGCGGTTTTTTCTTCACATCTGCACAGGATGGTTTCATCGGGAGGGGACAGGCAGTCAGCGGGGGGCGCATATGCAGCGTCCAGAAACGGGCGGATGGCGCGGGAGCGGAACAGTTCGCCCCGCGCCTCGGCGGCGCGCTGTGTGCGTGTGTCAGCACTGATGCGCCCGGCCCGGTGCAGGATGTCCAGCGCCGCGATTTCGCCGGATGCCGCTGCCGTTTCGGCCCCGCCGATCCCGGCGCCATCCCCGGCCACATGCAGGCCGGCAACATCCGTATTGCCCCAGATATCCGTCACGGGCTGAAAAGCGGTCTGCGCCTTGTTCCAAGCGTGCGTGATCCCCGCGGACCGGCTCATATGCGTCGACGGGATGACCCCTTGATGGATCAGCAACAGTTGCGTGGCCAAGGTTTTGCGCTGACCTTTGTGGGTGAAGGAAAACGCGATTGCGCCGTTGTCTTCGGTTTGCGCTTCGAAGTGCGCAGCGTTCACGAACCGCCGCACTCCGGCGGCGCGGATTTTCGCGATCAGCCCCAAGCCCTTTGCCAAGGTGGGCAATGCGAAGAGGGCGCGCGGCAGGTGCGGCACTGCGTTCAGCATCATGCGCGGCGTTTGCGTTTCAACCAGCGCTTTGGGCGGGCAGCCCGCGTCGACCATTTGCGCCGCAATCAGATACAGCAGCGGGCCGGACCCCGCCAGCAGCGCATCCTTGGGCAGCATTCCTGCGGTTTTCATGAGGATTTGTGCCGCACCTGCACTCATCACGCCGGGCAGGGTCCAGCCCGGAAAAGGCATGGGCCGTTCTTGCGCGCCCCCTGCCAGCAGAACATGCGGCGCGGATGTGACGTGGCTGACCCCCTCCTGTGACCAGACCACGCGCGGCCCTTTTTCCAACCGCCAAACCGTTGCGCCGAATTGCGTGGTGATGTTGGGCCGATCCAGCGCATCCACGAAACGCATGCCCGAGGCATACTCCTTGCCCAGCCAAAGGCGCCGCGCATGGTTTTCGCCCACGTTGCGGTAGATCTGGCCCCCCGTACGCGGTTGTTCATCCAGCAAGAGCACGCGCAACCCGTCCTGTGCAGCAGTGGCGGCAGCCGACATGCCCGCAGGTCCCGCGCCAATGATGATCAGATCAAACGCGGACATCGTTACCTCCACCAAGGGGGCGCAGCCCGGTCTGGCGATTCACCACCATGCCGTCGCGGACGGAAACCATGCAGGCTTGCGTGTTGGGGGTGCCATCAACCTCCACCAGACAGTCAAAACACACGCCCATCATGCAGAACGCGGTGCGCCCCGCGCCACTGGCGGTGTGACGGCTCGCCTCCCCGGAATGGGCGAGCAGGGCCGCGGCGAGGGGCGTTCCCGCGCGCGCTGTCACGGTCTCACCATCAAGGGTGAATTGCACGGAGGCGCCTGCCTCAGGTAAGGTTTGAATGCGAGAATCGATGTTCATCGAAAGCCTCCAGATCAGGTGCTGCGGGTGTGTTTTCAATCCATTCGACAAGGCTGGTTGCATGCATCGAGGCCAGCGTAACGCCGCTGTGGCAGGTCACGAGATAGGCACCGGGATGGTCCTGCGAGCGGGCATAAACCGGATAGCCGTCCGGCGACATGACACGCAACGCGCCCCAGGCGCGGATCACACGCACATCGGCCAAGGCGGGAAAAACCTGCACCGCGTGTCGCGCCAGACCCGCCATGACATCCAGCGTTTCGCTGTCGTCCATGCCCGCATCAGCCTTGGTGCCGCCAATCTGGATGCCGCCCTCATCCACCTGTCGGATCGTGCTTGAGAGGAATGGCAGGCGTTCCCCGAGTTTTTCGGTAATCAGCAATTCACCGCGTTGCGGGCGGATCTTGGTTTGAAACCCAAGATCGGCTGCAAGTTTCATTGCCCCCAACCCTGCACAGAGCAGAACCCTGTCCGCGCCGGTCTTTTCGCCATGCGCCAGTGTCAGATCAAACCCACCGCTCGGGAGGGGCGCAATGCTGGCAACATGCGCATCAGGTATCACCTCACCACCCAGCGCGGTCACCGCCAAGCGCAGGGCGCGCAGGAACCGCAGGGGGTTCACATGTCCGTCGAGCCGGGAATAGGTCGCGCCGACAACATCCGCGCCGATGCCGGGCACCTCGCGGCGAACCTCATCTCCGCTGAGTACCTCATGGCTGAACCGATTGCCGAGATGCTTTTGTTGCCGGGCCAGCATCGCGGCGAAGTCATCCATTTCGCCAATCTCCGTGAAAAATTCAAAGCCACCGGATTGATCGAGCGCCACGTCAATGCCAGACAGATCGGCCAGTCTTGCGGCGAACTCTGGCCAGGCGGCCAAAGCCTCGCCCGTCCATCGCGCATAAGGCGCGAAATCCCAACCTTTGCCTTGCCCCCAAACCAGACCGAAATTGCCCTGAGAGGCCCGCGCATCACTGTCGGCGCCATCCAGCACGCGCACAGGGTGGCCTGCCTGTAGCAATCCCATCGCCACGCACAGGCCGACAACGCCCCCGCCGATGATTGTGATGTCCGACTGTGCCGCTGGCATATGATTCTCCCGCGGAAACCTTGGCAGATGTTTTCACATATGAATAATCGCGAAATTTGCGTTATGCATTCCCTGAGGGTATGTGATTGTCATGTTGCATCGATTGACCCACCGACAGATCGAGGCGTTTCGCGCCGTGATGGAGACCGGTCAGGTCACCGCAGCCGCCGACGTGTTGGGCACCACGCAACCCTCCGTGAGCAAGATGATCGCTGACCTTGAGCATGTCGCGGGGTTCAGCCTGTTTGAGCGGCGCGCAAGGCAGGTGATCCCGACGGCGGACGCGCATGCGCTTTATGAAGAGGTGGAACGATCCTTTGTCGGCATGTCTGAAATCTCGCGAGTGATCGAGGACATCCGGGATTTTCGCAAGGGCAGTCTGATGATTGCGGGCATGCCTGCGCTGGCGTTGAAATTTCTGCCCGATGTGATCGCCGAGTTCATCGCCGACGAGCCGGGGATCACGGTTTCGCTGCGCGCACGCAGTTCACAAGCCGTTCAGCGGCATCTGATTTCCCAGCAATTCGACCTTGGCTTTGCCACCTTGGATACGGACCACCCCGCCGTGATACGCCAGCCGATCTGCGAAACGCATATGTTGGCGGTCCTGCCGGTTGGTCACGCTTTGGGGCAGAAGGACGTCCTGGAGCCTATGGATTTTGACCAGTGCCCGTTTATCGCCTTGGGGGCTGAGATCGGAACACGGTCCGAAACTGACGCGTTTCTCGCGATAGGGTCAGCACGGCCGCACATCATTGCAGAAGCGCAGCTTTCCAGTTCAATCTGCGAATTGGTATCAGCGGGCACCGGCATTTCAATTGTGGAGCCCGTCACAGCGACATATTTTGCATCGGCGGGGCGTCTCGTGACGCGGCCTTTGCGACCGGTCCAACCGTTCCGCTATGACATCCTGACGCCCGCACTGCGCCAGCCGTCGCGCGCGGCTAGCCGCTTTCTAAAGCTTGTCGAGCACAAGTTCGCGACAGTTCTTGAAGGGTGATGCGGCACGCGCCACCGATTTAGCACGGCAAGCCAGCCTTCGTGCGTCGCGCAACGCCGGAGGTATCGCGCGCGGGATGGGCCACGTGGGTTCCAGGTGGGGTGTGCAGGCCGAGAGGGACACCAACAGGCAGGTGGCTGCGGGACGTGCGTGTCGTTTCAACATTGGTTTCCGTCCTCTTTGACAACGGCTGGTCCTATTGCGGTGCGCGCCATGTTTGAATGTGGAATTGGTCGTATTTCGGGGGCCGGCGGGTCAGGTGCCAAAAGGGGTTGCGATATGGGGGCGTTGGGCCTATACGGCCCTTTCATCATGGACTCCACGGGAATCAGGGTGACGCATTTGATGCGGCCTTCCCGTGATGTTGAAAGGAATAGGGCGATGAACGCCAAGGAACTACACGACAAAACGCCGGACCAGCTGCGTGAAGAGCTGGCCAATCTGAAAAAGACCTCCTTTAACCTGCGCTTCCAGCAAGCGACAGGCCAGTTGGAGAACCCTGCGCAAATCCGCAAGGCACGCCGCGATGCGGCCCGTGTCAAAACGATTTTGAACCAAAAAGCGGCGTCAGCCGCTGCGTCTGAGTAAGGAGAGCCCTCATGCCAAAGCGTATTCTGTCCGGCGTCGTGACCTCCGATGCAAACGCACAAACAGTTACCGTATCCGTAGAGCGCCGCTTTACCCATCCGGTTCTGAAAAAGACGATCCGTAAGTCCAAGAAATACCGGGCGCACGATGAGAACAACACATTCAAGACGGGCGACGCCGTTCGTATTGTTGAATGTGCACCAAAATCAAAGACCAAACGTTGGGAAGTGCTGCAAGCCGCTGAGGCCTGAAGCACAACCTGCTTAATCGAAACCCTGGGGATATTGGCCACGCATCGGCCCCCCAAAGGTCGGGAGAAACCAAATGATCCAGATGCAGACCAACCTGGATGTTGCTGACAACAGCGGCGCACGCCGTGTTCAGTGCATCAAGGTACTGGGTGGTTCCAAGCGTAAATACGCATCCGTCGGCGACATTATTGTCGTGTCGGTCAAGGAAGCCATTCCGCGCGGTCGTGTGAAAAAAGGCGACGTCCGTAAGGCCGTCGTTGTTCGCACCGCCAAAGAAGTACGTCGCGACGATGGCACCGCCATTCGTTTTGACCGCAACGCAGCGGTCATTCTCAACAACAACAATGAGCCAATCGGTACACGTATCTTTGGCCCGGTTGTGCGTGAGCTGCGCGCGAAAAACTTCATGAAAATCATCTCACTCGCTCCGGAGGTGCTGTAATCATGGCTGCTAAACTGAAAAAAGGTGACAAGGTCATCGTTCTGGCAGGCAAGGACAAGGGCAAGACAGGCAGCATTTCGTCTGTGGACCCGAAATCCGGCAAAGCCATCGTGGACGGCGTGAACATTTCGATCCGCGCCACGCGTCAGTCCCAGACCGAGCAGGGCGGACGTATTCCAAAGGCGATGCCAATCGACCTGAGCAACCTCGCCTATGTGGATGCCAACGGTAAAGCCACCCGTGTCGGGTTCAAGATTGAAGGCGACAAGAAAGTGCGTTTCGCCAAGTCAACAGGGGATGTGATCGATGCTTGATTCCGCAAATTATACCCCGCGCCTGAAGGCTGTCTACAAGGACACGATCCGTGCAGCGCTCAAGGAAGAGTTCGGCTATAAGAACGACATGCAGATCCCGCGTCTGGACAAGATCGTCCTGAACATCGGATGTGGTGCCGAAGCCGTACGCGACAGCAAGAAAGCCAAGTCCGCGCAAGCCGACCTGACGCTGATTGCAGGTCAGAAAGCGCTGACAACCATTGCCAAGAAGTCCATCGCGGGTTTCCGGGTGCGTGAAGAAATGCCCTTGGGTGCCAAAGTAACCCTGCGCGGCGATCGCATGTATGAATTCATGGATCGTCTGATCACGATTGCGATGCCTCGTATCCGCGACTTCCGCGGCGTATCGGGCAAGTCTTTCGATGGTCGTGGCAACTATGCCATGGGCCTCAAAGAGCACCTCGTGTTTCCCGAGATCGATTTTGATAAAATCGATGAAAACTGGGGAATGGACATTGTGATCGCCACCACGGCGCATACCGACGCTGAAGCGAAGAGCCTGTTGAAAGCGTTCAACATGCCTTTCAACTCATAAGCGCGGGAAGGAACTAGATATGGCTAAGAAATCCATGATCGCACGCGAAAAGAAGCGTGAAGCACTGGTCGCCAAATACGCGACGAAACGTGCCGAGTTGAAAGCGATTGTAAACGACCAGGAAAAGCCGATGGAAGAGCGTTTTCGCGCCTCCCTGAAGCTGGCGAAACTGCCCCGCAACTCTTCGGCTGTGCGTCTGCACAACCGCTGCCAGCTGACGGGCCGTCCGCACGCGTATTATCGTAAACTGAAAATTTCGCGGATCGCGCTGCGGGACCTTGGCTCAGCAGGCCAGATCCCCGGCATGGTCAAGTCGAGCTGGTAAGGAGCGCATCACATGAACGATCCTATCGCAGATATGCTGACACGCATCCGTAACTCTCAGATGCGCGGCAAATCCACCGTCATGACACCCGGCTCCAAGCTGCGTGCGTGGGTGCTGGATGTGTTGGCGGACGAAGGTTACATCCGTGGCTACGAGAAAACCACGGGCGAAGATGGTCATCCGGCCATCGAAATCAGCCTGAAGTATTACGAAGGCGAACCTGTCATTCGCGAATTGAAGCGGGTCTCCAAGCCCGGTCGCCGCGTTTACATGGGCGTCAATGACATCCCCGTTGTCCGTCAGGGCCTCGGTGTGTCGATTGTCTCCACCCCCAAGGGTGTGATGTCTGACCAAGCAGCACGTAGCGCCAATGTTGGCGGCGAAGTGCTCTGCACCGTCTTCTAAGGAGAGCAGAATGTCTCGTATTGGTAAAAAACCGGTCGATCTGCCTGCCGGTGTCAGCGCATCAGTCAGCGGTCAGACCATCGAAGTCAAAGGCCCCAAGGGCACACGCGCGTTCAAAGCAACGGACGACGTAACCCTGACGGTCGAGGACAATGTTGTCACCATCACGCCTCGCGGCAAATCCAAGCGCGCGCGGCAACAGTGGGGCATGTCCCGCACGATGGTTGAAAACCTTGTCACCGGCGTCACCGATGGTTTCAAGAAAGAGCTTGAAATTCAGGGTGTCGGCTATCGTGCTGCCATGAATGGCAACACACTTCGCCTGAACCTCGGCCTGTCGCATGATGTGGACTATACCCCACCAGAGGGTGTGACCGTCACAGCGCCGAAGCAAACCGAAATCATTGTGGAAGGCATTGACGAACAACTCGTTGGTCAGGTCGCCGCGAACATCCGCCAGTGGCGTAAACCCGAGCCCTACAAGGGCAAAGGCATCCGCTACAAAGGTGAGTTCGTCTTCCGCAAAGAAGGCAAGAAGAAGTAAGGACGCAAACAATGGCAAACAGTAAAAGACAACTGTTCATCAAACGCCGCCTGCGCGTTCGGAACAAGCTTCGCAAGGTGAATGCAGGGCGCGTGCGCCTGAGTGTACACCGCTCCAACAAGAACATCAGCGTTCAGCTGATCGACGATGTGGCGGGCAAGACGCTCGCTTCGGCATCGACGTTGGAAAAAGATCTGGGCTGCGTTGGTCAGAACAACATCGAAGCGGCGGCCAAGGTCGGCGCGGCGATTGCTGAACGGGCCAAGAAAGCCGGTGTCAGCGAAGCCTATTTTGACCGGGGCGGTTTCCTCTTTCACGGCAAGGTCAAGGCAGTCGCCGAAGCCGCGCGTGAAGGTGGTTTGAAAATCTAAATCTGCAAGCCGCTCCGACGGGGCGGCTTCGATGATCCGGGGGCGGTGTGATGCCCACTTGGATTGAAACAACAGGGCGCTTGCCCGGAAAAAAGGATGTTCTCTATGGCAGAACGTGACAACAACCGTCGTGGCAACCGCCGCGATCGTGACGAAGCACCGGAATTCGCAGACCGTCTGGTCGCGATCAACCGCGTGTCCAAGACCGTAAAAGGTGGTAAGCGCTTTGGTTTCGCAGCCCTCGTGGTTGTGGGTGATCAAAAAGGCCGCGTCGGTTTCGGCAAAGGGAAAGCGAAAGAGGTCCCCGAGGCCATCCGCAAAGCCACCGAGCAGGCCAAGCGCCAGATGATCCGTGTACAGTTGCGCGAAGGTCGCACGCTGCACCACGACATGGAAGGCCGTCATGGCGCTGGTAAAGTCGTTATGCGCTCGGCACCTGAGGGGACCGGGATCATCGCCGGTGGTCCGATGCGTGCTGTTTTCGAAATGCTGGGCATCAAGGACGTTGTGTCCAAGTCCATCGGTTCGCAGAACCCCTATAACATGATCCGCGCCACCATGGACGGATTGCGCAAAGAGTCCTCGCCCCGTTCGGTCGCACAACGTCGCGGCAAGAAAGTGGCTGACATTCTGCCCAAAGTGGACGCAGCACCCGCGCCTGCTGAAACAGCAGACGCATAAAGGAGCGGTATCATGGCTAAAACTATCGTCGTCAAACAGATCGGCTCCCCGATCCGCCGCCCCGCCAAACAGCGTGCCACGCTGATCGGTCTGGGCCTGAACAAGATGCACAAAACCCGCGAGCTGGAAGACACCCCTTCCGTGCGCGGCATGGTGAACTCGATCTCTCATATGGTCGAAATCATCGAGGAAAAGGGCTAACGCCTTTTCGCATCGTTGAGAATTTGAACCCCTCGCAGAACCCTGCGGGGGGTTTTTCGTTTTGTGGTGCTTTTGCAGTTTAGCTGACTGCGCTTTGGTATTATGGATGCACAAACGTTAAATGGAGAGTCCTATGCGTAAATTCAGCACCCCTGCCATTGCCCTTTTTGGCCTCGTGAGCGTCATGGCGTTTGCGGACCCTGCGGCGGCGAACAGCGAAAAAACCTGCACCGAACGCATGCCAGAAGTCCGCGCGATGGTTGATGAGATGACGGATGCCACGGATAAGGCCTTTGCCGAGAAGCAGTTCAAGAAAATTCAACAACTGTTTGCAAGTGGACGTGAGCGCAATTGTATTCTCTATCTGGAAGCCTTGCGCGCGAACATCGAGTCCGGTGATTTCAGCGAAAGTTAGATCGGGTTAGTCGCAACTGCATTGAAAAAATCTGAGGACGTTTCGAGGCAGGGCCAAGGTGTTTGCGTCGAAATGATAGGTGCGCTTGGCAGAAAAACGTGCAGCGTTTTTTGCAAGCTTCATCGACAAAGATGCTAGTTGAAATGGCACTCTAGGCGGTTATGCATTTCAAAGGCCTCTCTGGCCAAATCATCAATGTTCTTGATACGAGCCACGATGTGCACAGCCATAACGCCGCGAAAAAATTGGTTTTCAAAATCGCTTGCGTGATCGAGTAGTAGTGGTGAGTCTTTGAATCCAGTTAACCGAAAAACAGCTTTTTGGGGATCAAACAGTTCGAGAATCTGCGGTGCGGCTGCATGGACATAACCAGAATACAAACGACTTAAATACGCGGAAGTTGCGATTGCTGAATGATCTACGGCACCATCATTGTTGATGTTCGCAAGGTAGCTCCTTATCTTCCTTCTGGGAACTTGATGACGGTTTTTTTGCTTGCCAGAGAAGGTAGTAAATTCAGGCTCCTCTTCCCAAAATGCATTAAGGTAATTGTCATGATCAGCGCTTTTCTCAAAGCCGAAATGGGGAAGGCTGAGAAAAAAAATGTCCTCATGAATCTCGTCCAGAGTTCGTTGAAGAGAGCAGAGTTCCTGAAGAAACCCATTCGTAAGCAGTAGTTTTCCGGCGTTTAGACCACTTATGTACCTTGCCAATTTTAGAAGTATTGCATCAAAGCCCGATTGATTGGGAAGCCGATATCTGACCTCGTCCAAATGAGAAATAGGTTTTGGCAATTCATGCGTATCAGTAATTTTTTTGAATGACTGGTCAAACCATTCATGGGATGGGACCAAACGACCCTCTTGAGATTGCGATTTTGACATCTGTACGAGTGTTGCACTAAACGTTGATGCCGTCTATACGCCCACGATCACCCTTTTGGTGACATAGAATCGAAACGCCGCGTTTGGTCGCTCCCGTCGCTGGGGACCACATCCGGCAAAAGGAGAAGCGACAATGAAACTGCATGAACTTTCCGACAACGACGGTGCCACCAAGAAACGCAAGCGCGTTGGTCGTGGTCCGGGTTCTGGCACCGGTAAAATGGGTGGCCGGGGTATCAAGGGTCAGAAATCCCGTTCGGGTGTGGCCATCAAGGGCTATGAGGGCGGCCAGATGCCGCTCTATCAACGTCTGCCAAAGCGGGGCTTCAACAAGCCGAACCGCAAGGCCTATGCCGTTGTAAACCTTGGTCTCATCCAGAAATTCGTGGACGCGGGCAAGATCGACGCGAGCGCTGCCATCACCGAAGATGCGCTGATTGCCTCCGGCCTGGTGCGTCGCAAGAAGGACGGCATTCGTGTGCTGGCCAAGGGGGATGTGACGGGCAAACTGAACATCGAAGTCACCGGCGCATCCAAATCTGCGATCGAAGCGGTGTCCAAAGCGGGCGGTTCCCTGACCGTTACGGCGCCCGTCGCGGAAACGTCAGAGGCGTAAGCCCAAGATCAGACTTGTGGGCGGCGGCTGCGCCGCTTACATACGTCTTTAGTTTTCCATGACGCCGCCCAGCCGGAAAACGGCCCGGGCGGCGCATTTGTTACGAAAGAGAGCCCTTCATGGTTTCTGCTGTCGAGAGCATGGCTGCCAATACCAGCTGGTCCGCGCTGGGTAAGGCAACTGACCTGCGCAACCGTATCCTGTTTACGCTGGGACTGCTGATCGTTTACCGCCTCGGGACGTTTATCCCGGTGCCGGGGATTGATGGCGTCGCACTGCGCGAGTTCATGGAGCAGGCGGGGCAGGGCATCGGCGGGATGGTGTCGATGTTTACCGGCGGCGCCTTGGGGCGGATGGGTATTTTTGCCCTCGGCATCATGCCGTATATCTCTGCCTCGATCATTGTGCAGCTTATGACGGCCATGGTGCCCAAGCTGGAAGCCTTGAAGAAAGAGGGCGAGCAGGGCCGCAAGAAGATCAACCAATACACGCGCTATGGTACGGTTTTCCTTGCCACACTGCAGGCCTATGGCCTTGCCGTGAGCCTAGAGGCGGGCGATATCGTTACCGATCCGGGCATGTTTTTCCGGGCGTCCTGCGTGATTACGCTGGTCGGTGGCACCATGTTCCTGATGTGGCTGGGCGAGCAGATCACCGCGCGCGGCATCGGCAACGGTATTTCGCTGATCATCTTTGTAGGCATTATCGCCGAGGTTCCGGCGGCGATGGCACAGTTCTTTGCCTCTGGCCGTTCCGGCGCGATCAGCCCGGCCGTGATCATCGGTGTGATCCTGATGGTCATTCTAACGATCATGTTCGTGGTGTTCATGGAACGCGCCTTGCGCAAGATTCACATTCAATACCCGCGCCGTCAGGTGGGTATGAAGGTTTACGACGGTGGCTCAAGCCACTTGCCGGTCAAGGTAAACCCAGCGGGCGTTATCCCGGCGATCTTTGCCTCCTCGCTTTTGCTGCTGCCGGTGACGATCAGCACGTTCTCGGGCAATTCGACCAACCCGATCATGTCGTGGCTTTTGGCGAACTTTGGCCCCGGTCAACCGCTCTATCTGGCGTTTTTCACGACCATGATCGTGTTCTTTACCTATTTCTACACGTTCAATGTCAGCTTTAAGCCCGACGATGTGGCGGACAACCTGAAAAACCAGAACGGCTTTATTCCCGGCATCCGTCCGGGCAAAAAGACCTCGGAGTACCTTGAGTATGTGGTGAACCGCGTGCTGGTTCTGGGGTCGGCCTATCTGGCTGCTGTCTGCCTGTTGCCCGAAATCCTGCGCGGTGAGTTCGCCATACCGTTCTATTTCGGCGGCACCTCCGTTCTCATTGTAGTCTCAGTAACGATGGATACCATTCAGCAAGTGCAAAGCCATTTGCTGGCCCACCAATACGAAGGCCTGCTGGAGAAGTCGCAACTGCGCGGCAAAAGCGGTAAAGGCCGCAAAAAACGGAGCCCTGTGCGTCGATGAATATAATACTGTTGGGGCCACCAGGGGCCGGTAAAGGCACTCAGGCCCGGATGCTCGAACAAGAGCGCGGCATGGTACAACTCAGCACCGGTGATATGCTGCGCGAAGCCAAGGACAGCGGGACCGAGATGGGCAAGGTTGTCGCGGACGTGATGGCGCGCGGTGCCTTGGTGACCGATGAGATCGTGATCGGCCTGATCAAGGAAAAGCTGGAGACGGTCGAGGCGTCGGGTTTCATCTTTGACGGCTTTCCGCGCACATTGGCGCAGGCCGATGCGCTGGGCGAGTTGATGGACGAAACGGGCCAGACGCTCGACAAAGTAGTTGAGATGCGTGTCGATGACGCAGCCCTTGTGGCGCGTATCACGGCACGGTCGACCTGCGCGGGCTGCGGTGAGGTTTACAACGACCTGACGAAACCGATCCCGGCAGATGGGGTGTGCACCAATTGCGGGCAGGCCAAGGAATTCAAGCGGCGCGCGGATGACAATGAGGAAAGCCTCAAGACGCGCCTGATGGAATATTACAAACAGACATCGCCGCTGATCGGATATTATTACGCCAAGGAAATGCTGTCGCGCGTCGACGGTCTGGGCGCGATTGACGCCGTGCAAGCCGAGATCAAGGACGCGCTGGATACGTAAACACCTGACGAGGTCGTGTCGCGCGGGGCGTTATCCGTAGTCCACTTCGCCTGGTTTGCGGATCAAAGGTGCCAGATGTGGCAGTTTCATCGTGACATATCTGTAGAACGCACCGTTCTGGGCCTGCGGGTCCGGTATACCCTCCAGCGATTTTGCGACCGCCTTCAGCTTCATCAGATCGGCTCGGGTGATCTTTATCTGGGCCGCGGCGCCGCGAGAGGGGTGCGTGCTTTTTACATGCTGGCTGTCTCTCAACATGATCTCAAAGAGTTTGACGCCGGACGTGTCCGGATCTGTCCCCTCGGGCAAGGCGTCATCGGGCGTCTTGATGAGGGTTGCCCAGGGCGGCAGTTGATCCGGTGCGGCGCCTGCCATTTTGACAATCTTGAAACGTTTGAACCGTCGGCGCACGGCTTTCGCGTGGATTTCGTTGTTGCGGTCCATATCGGCGACCCATGCGTTGGCCATCACAAAGGCTCGCCAACAGGCGATGGGATCGATGTTGAACTGCAATGTGAGAGCATGGGGGTGTTCTTCCACAGTGGGGCCGCGTGCATGCGTGGTGCGCACCCGACCGCCGGGAAAATAGATGCTGCCGATTTTTCCGCCCGTCATGCTCGCGATCATCGTGGTCTCTTCCATCAGGAATTCGTGCACCGCCCAGAGTTTTACGCCCTCGGCAGGATCAATTGATTTGCCGTCCCGGTCCGTGCGGGGGGTGGGCCTGAGGTTTCCCGTGATGGAGCTTTTGTCCGGAGCACCGGTTTTGCCTTTGCCTGATCTATAGTCTTCCTGCGCCCAATCTGCGACGCCTGTCCTGTCTTTCTTCTCCCAACCCGCCTTTTCGCCAGCCGCATAATCGGGCAGGAACGCACTGGTGGAGGTATCGACCTCGCGTTGGGCGACAGGGGTTTCACGACGCTGCAGAGCGCGAAGCTGTTGGACAGGCTGGCTCGCGTTTGCGAGCGCTTGCAGATTGTTCAGTCTCTCGGTCGAAGGGCGGCGTCCGGCCCCCGCGCTGCTGAGCGCGGGGTGCTGTTTGCTCGCTGCGCGTCTTTTTTGTTTGTAAGTACCCAGGGCCACTACCTCGCCGTTGACGATCGTTAACACATTGATCCTAATATAGGTTGATCTTTGCGTCTACGGCCCTTGAGCTGACGCGCAGCTTTGCACTACTGACTTCTCTGTAAACGCGCATCTTGACGCGATCCTATCAACCCCATGCCAGCGCAATTTATGCCCGACGCTCCGGCCAGCAGTATAAGTCAGGAATTACGGCATCTGGCTTTCCGGCCTGCCGCCCCTGACCAGATGGAAACTCAGCCGAGACAGCTATTTCGTTGATGTAATAATGGAGGGTGCAGTGTTCACAAGCGCATTTCTCCACGTTTGCGTCGTGGCGCGCCGCATGCAACACGAAAGGCGCGTGTTTTTTTGAAACGGAGGAAAGCGTCAAACTGGAGTATGTTGCAAATCTCAGTGATGATGGGCGACATAGCTCTGTCCACGCGCGCAAACGCTTTTGTAAAATTGACTGCCTTTTTTGCATCTTCACCCTCTGTCATCAGCGGGGCGGCGGCATTGATCAGATTCGCTCGCATAGCGCCGCTGACGTTGACCTGCTGAGGACTGCCTGTGCGAATAAATTCGTCAATGATAATCTTTAAATTACTCTTGTAGTTGTTGCGTTTTGCAAGGTCAAGAAAGTGCAGATTTTCTTGGACGTACTCGCTTTCGCATTGAGCATAGAAGGCTTTGTAGAGGGCCTGATCTTGGAAAATAAGCTCAAAACTGACATCGCTGGGCGCGAGGCGCTTGGCCTGAATCGTTTGCGCCAATTGGACGGTAGGGCTTTGGTTTGCATGTCTCTTGGACGAGCCGTGGCTGCTGTCGACTGCGCGCTGGATCACACCATTCGCACGGCGTTGCACGGCATGCAGCTGCTGCGTCGCGGGGCTTTGATCGGCGTCGTGTTGGAACTGCACCAACCGCCCGCTGCTTGTTGTGCGCCTGGGTACATTTTGATTTTGCAAAGGGGGGTGATTGAGGGTGGCCCCGCGGCGCTGTCTGGTCTTTTCCAAGAGCTAACCTTCTCTGGCAGGCGGATACGGCGATACTATTATAGATTGTTTTTCCAATCCAGCTTTTGCATAAGCTACGGGCAGTTTCCCGCGCAATCTGTGAAGCAGGTCACACGGGTTGACGCGATGTTAAAAACCCCATACGACGCGCTATCTCTGACGAGAATCAATCTGCAGGACGTGTTACTCATGTCTGTGCAGGATCACCTGATCAGCTGATGCCCGGCGCTTTCTATGCTCCGGGTTTCGTTTGTGAAAAAAGGGTCTGGAACAACGGACCCGCAACGAAAAGGAAGATACCACGTGGCACGTATTGCCGGCGTCAATATCCCGACTGCAAAGCGGGTTCCAATCGCCCTCACCTATATCACTGGAATCGGTAACAATTCCGCAAAACAGATTTGCGAAGCTGTTGGCATCGATCCATCCCGCCGCGTAAATGAGCTCAGCGACGCCGAAGTTCTGGCCGTGCGCGAGCATATTGACGCCAACTTCACCGTCGAAGGTGACCTGCGCCGTGAAGTGCAGATGAACGTCAAGCGTCTGATGGACCTTGGGTGCTACCGTGGCCTGCGCCACCGTCGTAACCTGCCGGTTCGCGGTCAGCGTACCCACACCAACGCTCGCACGCGCAAAGGCCCTGCTAAGGCCATTGCCGGTAAGAAGAAATAAGGGAGGGTCTGACCAATGGCACGTGATAAAGTACGCGTTAAGAAAAAGGCCAGCAAGAACATCGCCGCAGGTGTGGCGCATGTGAACAGCTCCTTCAACAACACCAAGATCCTGATTTCGGACGTGCAGGGCAATGCAATCGCATGGTCCTCTGCCGGCACCATGGGCTTTAAGGGCTCGCGGAAATCCACACCCTATGCGGCCCAGATGGCTGCTGAGGATGCGGGCCGCAAAGCACAGGAACACGGCGTGAAGACGCTGGAAGTTGAAGTGCAGGGTCCGGGGTCGGGCCGTGAAAGCGCGCTGCGTGCGCTGGCTGCTGCCGGGTTCAACATCACTTCGATCCGCGATGTGACGCCAATGGCGCACAACGGCTGCCGCCCACCCAAGCGCCGCCGCGTCTAAGACATTTACCAGATTTGGGGCCGTGTGTTTGCGCACGGCCCCCATCCGCTTTTTTGAAACCTCGAGCGTCTGCACCTTACGGACATGGGGCGCAGACAAGAATGGAGGGACGCATGATCCACAAGAACTGGGCTGAATTGATTAAGCCACAACAACTTGACGTCAAACCGGGCAATGATCCGGCACGTCAGGCAACCGTCACGGCCGAACCGCTTGAGCGGGGCTTTGGCCTGACAATGGGCAACGCGCTGCGTCGTGTGCTGATGTCATCGCTGCAAGGTGCGGCGATTACCTCTGTGCAGATCGACAACGTATTGCACGAGTTTTCATCTGTTGCCGGTGTGCGTGAAGACGTCACCGACATCATCCTGAACCTCAAGGGCGTTTCCATCCGTATGGAAGTCGAAGGGCCAAAGCGCCTGTCGATCTCTGCCAAAGGGCCGGGTGTCGTGACTGCTGGTGACATTTCGGACTCCGCAGGCATCGAAATCCTGAACCGGGATCACGTGATCTGTCACCTCGATGATGGTGCGGATGTTTACATGGAACTGACCGTAAATCAGGGCAAAGGCTATGTTTCTGCAGAAAAGAACAAGCCCGAAGATGCGCCCATTGGCCTCATCCCGATTGATGCGATCTATTCGCCGGTCAAGAAGGTCAGCTATGACGTGCAACCGACCCGCGAAGGTCAGGTGCTGGATTATGACAAGCTGACCATGAAGGTTGAAACCGATGGGTCACTGACGCCTGACGATGCCGTAGCTTTCGCCGCGCGCATTCTGCAGGACCAGCTGGGCATCTTCGTCAACTTCGAAGAGCCAGAGTCCGCGTCCCGCGCGGATGAGGACGATGGTCTGGAATTCAACCCGCTGCTGCTTAAGAAAGTGGACGAGTTGGAACTGTCGGTACGCTCTGCCAACTGTCTCAAGAATGACAACATCGTCTACATCGGTGACCTTATCCAGAAGACCGAAGCGGAGATGCTGCGCACGCCGAACTTTGGCCGCAAGTCGCTCAACGAGATCAAGGAAGTGCTCTCTGGCATGGGTCTGCATCTCGGCATGGACGTCGAGGACTGGCCGCCGGACAACATCGAAGATCTGGCCAAGAAATTCGAAGACTCCTTTTAAGGGGTCTCCGATCAAGACGCTCGCTTTCAGCGAGACAATGCCCGCAGGTGCGGGGACGATCCGGGTCGCAAGGCCCCAAGGAGAACCGGGTGACACGCATCACCCGGTCAGACAAAGCAAAACGGCCCGTAGAGGGCACATTTAGGAGAAGAAACAATGCGTCACGCACGTGGATACCGCCGCCTGAACCGCACACATGAGCACCGCAAGGCGCTCTGGGCCAACATGGCAGGCTCGCTCATCGAACATGAGCAAATCAAGACAACTTTGCCCAAGGCAAAGGAACTGCGCCCGATTATCGAAAAAATGATCACGCTGGCCAAACGCGGTGATTTGCACGCGCGCCGTCAGGCGGCATCAAAGCTCAAGCAGGACGCATATGTTGCAAAACTCTTTGACGTGCTTGGACCGCGGTACAAGGACCGTCAGGGTGGCTATGTGCGCGTTCTGAAAGCCGGGTTTCGCTATGGCGACATGGCACCCATGGCCATCATCGAATTCGTAGACCGCGACCGCGATGCAAAAGGTGCTGCCGACAAAGCACGCCTTGCAGCAGAAGAAAGTGCCGAAGAGGCATAAGTCCTTTGGCAGCTCGTGCTGGAAAAGCCCTTGTCCCATGCGGGATGAGGGCTTTTTTCATGCGCATATCAGGGGCTGCGGGGTGATATCGTGCGGCCTTGCAAATGCGATGGGGAGTGTGCTGAGCAGTTTTGACGTTACCGCAGGGCGATCACAGGGGCATGAGAGAAATGGGAGGCTGCGGGTGCGGTTTGCCCGTTTATAGCCGTACGAGGACTCGAACCGAGATTCATTTTCCGGTAGCAGGGTAAAAGAATGGAGTAGGGTATGGATCTGTTTGGCCAGTCGGGCGGAATTGACAAGACGCCACAGAACGCAAAGACGCGTCCGCTGGCGGATTTGCTCAGGCCGCAGTCTCTTGACGAGGTCATAGGTCAGGAAAAACTGCTGGCTGAGGACGGTCCTTTGGGGTCCATGCTGGCGGCGGGTCGCGTGACGTCTTTGATCCTTTGGGGGCCACCCGGCGTTGGGAAAACGACGATTGCCCGACTTCTGGCGCATCAGACCGATCTGCATTTCGAACAGATCAGCGCGATTTTCAGCGGCGTATCCGATCTCAAGAAGGTCTTTCAGGCGGCACGGGACCGCGCGGTGATCGGGCAGGGGACATTCCTTTTCATTGATGAGATTCATCGGTTTAACAAGGCACAGTTGGATTCGCTGCTGCCGGTGATGGAGGACGGCACCGTTACTGTTTGCGGGGCGACCACGGAAAACCCCTCGTTCAGCGTGAATGGTTCTGTGCTCAGCCGCTGTCAGGTGATGGTGCTGGAACGCCTTGATGTCACAGCGCTGGCAGGGTTGCTGGCACGCGCAGAGGCGCAAACCGGACAGGCGCTGCCGCTGACGGATGATGCCAAATCGCTGTTATGCGCAATGGCCGATGGGGACGGTCGTGCCCTGCTCAATCTGGTCGAAAGCGTGCGTGCATGGCCGCTGGATCAGACCTATTCGGCAGAGGATATCGCCGGTCGGCTGACCCGGCGCGCCGCATTGCATGACCGCGCCGGGGACGGTCATTACGCGATCGCCAGTGCGCTCCAGAAATCAATTCGCGGATCTGATCCGGAGGCGGCGATTTACTGGGTGCACAGGGCGCTTGAGGGGGGCGAAGACCCGCGTTTCATTCTGCGGCGCCTGACCATGATCGCCTGGGAGGACGTGGGGCTGGCGGACCCCGAGGCCTCGCGCGTTTGCCTGAGCGCATGGGACACCTATGAAAGGCTCGGCAGCCCGGAGGGGGATCTGGCTTTGTCGCAGGCGGCAATTTATCTGGCGCTCGCGCCGAAATCGAATGCCGGATATGTGGCGCATAAAGCGTCGCGTGCGGATGCGAAACAGTCCGGCTCCCTGCCTCCACCGATGCATATCCTGAACGGGCCGACAAAAATGATGCAGGACCTTGGTTTCAGGAAGGGCTATCAATATGACCATGATGCGCCGGAAGGCTTCTCGGGGCAGAATTACTTTCCCGACGGTCTGAAAAGGCCGCAGCACTACGCGCCCGTTGAACGCGGCTTCGAGCGGGAGCTTGCAAAGCGCGTGCGCTACTTTGACAAGTTGCGTCAGGAGCGGGACGACAATGCGACGTGATCTGCACGCCATTGCGGCGCGGGCGGGAAACTTGACAACGGGTGCTGGACGCGGGACAGACCGCGCATGATGAAGTCTTTGATCCTTGTGGCCGCCGGGGGCGCGTTTGGTGCGTCTTTGCGCTATTTGCTGGGTGTCGGTGTCTATCGTCTGACCGGGGGTCCTACGGGTTTTCCGGTGGCGATCATGATGGCCAACGTATTGGGGTCGATTGCCATGGGGTTTTTCGTGGTCTGGGCGGCGCATCGCGGCCTGACGCATCTCAGCCCCTTTGTCATGACCGGCGTTCTGGGCGGGTTCACGACGTTTTCCGCGTTTTCGCTGGAAACGGTGACGTTGTTTGAACGGGGCGAGGTCTGGCAGGCGGGGCTTTATGTTGTGTTCTCGGTCGGGCTGTCGGTATTTGGATTGATGGCGGGCCTCTGGGTCGCGCGTGGAGTATTTTTATGAGCGCAGTGCAAACACTGACCGTCGGCGAAGATGAAGGGGACCAGCGGCTGGACCGGTGGTTCAAAAAGCAGTTTCCCCTGATCAGTCAGGGGCGTGTCGAAAAGATGTGCCGCAAAGGCGAAATTCGCGTGGATGGGGGCCGTGTCAAGGCGGCGACCCGTCTGGAAGTGGGCCAACAGGTGCGTATTCCGCCCCTGCCGGACACGGCGGCACCGGCGCCTGTCGCGCGTTCTGCGGTGTCGGCGGCGGATGCCAAGCTGATCCAGTCCTGCGTGATTTACCGGGATGACCATATCATTGCGATCAACAAACCTGCGGGCCTGCCGACGCAGGGCGGGTCCGGTCAGACGCGCCATGTCGATGGGCTCTCTGAGGCGTTGAAATTCGGGTTTGAGGACAAACCGCGCCTTGTGCACCGCCTGGACAAAGACACGTCCGGGGTTTTGCTGCTTGCGCGCACGCGGATGGCGGCCAAGGCGTTGACGACCGCGATGCGGCACAAGGAAACGCGCAAGATCTACTGGGCATTGGTGGCCGGGGTGCCGACGCCTTACTTGGGTGAAATCCGCTATGCGCTGGTCAAGGCGCCGGGGCATGGGCGGCGGGGCGAGGGCGAAAAGATGATCGCCCTGCCGCCCCGCGAGGTGGATGAGACGCCGGGTGCGAAACGCGCGCATACGCTTTATGCGACGCTTTACCGGGTGGGGTCACGCGCGTCGTGGGTCGCGATGGAGCCGATCACCGGGCGGACCCATCAATTGCGCGTTCACATGGCCGAAATCGGGCATCCCATTGTCGGTGATGGCAAATATGGCGGTTCGGGTCAGGAAAACATGGGCGATGGATGGGGCGCGCAACTGGGCGGTGTGATTTCCAAGAAGCTGCACCTGCATGCCCGGATGATGCGGTTCGAACACCCCGAAACCCGCAAACCTGTCACGATCACGGCGGATATGCCGGACCATATGAAGCAAAGCTGGGATACCTTTGGCTGGACCGAAGATCTGGCCGCCGAAGACCCGTTCGAGGCGCTTTGATGAGCACGCCGCTGCGATTGGTGATATTCGATGTGGATGGCACTTTGGTGGACAGCCAGGGCGACATTCTGGGCGCGATGCGCCATGCCTTCGGCGCGGTGGACCTTGAAGTGCCCTCGCGAGATGCGGTGCTGGGTATTGTCGGGCTGTCGTTGCCGGTGGCCATGGCGCGTCTGGCGCCGGATGCGGGTCCGGCAGTGCAAGACGAATTGGTTGAGGGGTACAAATCCGCCTATGTCGACATGCGCGCCAAGGTTGGCGCGGCGCAGTCCAGCCCGCTTTATCCCGGTGCGCGGGACAGTCTGGAACAGTTGCATGCTACGCCCGAGGTCTTGCTGGGCGTGGCGACGGGCAAGTCCAAGCGCGGGCTCGACAGCCTGATCAAGGCGCATGACCTGGGCTCGTTTTTCGTCACACAGCAAGTGGCTGATTTTCACCCTTCAAAACCGCATCCTTCCATGATCCTGCAGGCAATGGCGGACACCGGGGTTGATCCGGAAAACACGGTGATGATTGGGGATACCAGTTTTGATATGGAGATGGCGCAATCTGCGGGCGTGCGGAGCATTGGTGTCAGTTGGGGGTATCACCCGGTTTCCGCGCTCAGGGGCGCGGCTGAAATACTGACGGATTTTGCCGCTTTGCCAACCGCCATCTCACGGCTTTGGGAACGATAAAAGATGAGTGAATGGAAGGCAAAGCGCTTCTGGAAAGCGGCGGCAGTTGACGAAACAGCGGAAGGCTTCGGTATCTCTCTGGATGGCCGGCCCGTCAAAACGCCCGCGAAAAGATCCCTGATCGCGCCAACGCGCCAATTCGCGGAAAGAATTGCCAATGAGTGGAATGCGCAGGGCGAGGTTATTGACCCCGGTGCAATGCCGTTCACCCGCAGCGCGAATGCTGCGTTGGACAAGGTTGCGGTGCAACACGATGAGGTTGCGGATATGCTGGCCGCTTACGGGGACAGTGACCTTTTGTGCTATCGTGCTGAATACCCCGAACGGCTCGTGGCACGGCAAAGCGCGCAATGGGACCCCATTCTGGACTGGGCTGCTGGCGTCTTTGGCACGCGGTTGCAGACGCGGGCGGGTGTTATGCACGTGCCTCAAGAACCTGAAGCCCTTGCAAGGCTGACGGAAAAGACACGTAAGATGTCGGCATTCGAACTTGCGGGTTTTCATGATCTGGTGAGCCTCTCCGGCTCACTGATTCTCGGCTTCGCGGCGACCCATGATTTTCTGTCTCCCAAGGCGATTTGGGACATTTCACGTCTGGACGAAATCTGGCAGGCCGAAGAGTGGGGTTCAGATGAGGAGGCAGAAGCGGCTGCAGCCGTGAAAGAAGCCGCATTTGTTCATGCAAAGCAGGTGTTTGAGCTGTCACGTGACTAAAAGTTGCGCGGGTTGGTCAAGTTGACGTTAGGATAGGTTCTCTTGTGGCGAAATAGGTAATCCTACCCTTGACGTTCACACCCTAAACCGAACAGTATTGCGACCACTCGGAGCACACAAAGTGCTCAAGTGTCACTGCCGGTTTTACGACCGGTCGACCCGCTATTGAAGAAGCGGAAAATCAGGAAGAGGTTTAAAATGAAAAAATCAGTACTTTTAGGTGCGCTGACGATTGCTGGTCTTGCGGCCGGCGCCGCGGCGGCCGGTACTTTGGACGATGTAAAAGCGCGCGGCACGTTGAATTGCGGCGTGACAACCGGTCTTGTCGGCTTTGCCGCGCCTAACGCTGATGGCGAATGGAATGGGTTTGACGTTGCGATCTGCCGGGCCGTTGCAGCTGCAGTTCTGGGCGACGCGACAGCCGTCGAATTCGTACCGACAACAGGTAAGACACGCTTTACAGCGCTTGCCTCCGGCGAAATCGACATGCTGGCCCGTAACACTACATGGACGTTTTCCCGCGATGTTGACCTGAAATTCACATTCGTCGGCGTCAACTACTATGATGGCCAAGGCTTCATGGTGCCAAAATCGCTGGGCGTGACATCCGCAAAAGAGCTGGATGGCGCAACCGTTTGCATCCAGACGGGCACAACCACAGAGCTGAACCTTGCGGATTTCTTCCGTGCCAACAACATCAGCTATGAGCCCGTTCCAATCGAGACAAACGCCGAAGGCCAGCAACAGTATCTTGCCGGTGCGTGCGACACCTACACGACAGATGCATCCGGTCTGGCCGCGACACGCGCAACGTTTGAAAATCCGACAGAGCACGTGCTGCTGCCCGAAATCATCTCCAAAGAGCCGCTGGGCCCGCTTGTCCGTCACGGCGACGACGAATGGGGTGATGTGGTCCGCTGGACGTTGAACGCGCTGATCACAGCCGAAGAGTTGGGCGTCACATCCGCCAACGTAAGCGAAATGGCGACCGGGTCGAACAACCCTGAAGTCAAGCGCTTGCTCGGCTCTGAGGGCACTCTGGGCGAAATGCTCGGCCTTGAAGCAGACTGGGCGATGAAGGCAATCGCGACACAAGGCAACTACGGTGAAATCTTTGCCAAGAACATCGGCGAAGAAACCCCAATTGCCCTGTCGCGTGGACTGAACGCACAGTGGACAAACGGTGGCCTGATCTACTCGCCGCCGTTCCGCTAAAACCTGAAAAAGCAAGGGCGCAGATTTAATTCTGCGCCCTTCGCAGTTTAGACGACCAAAAACCAATTCCCGGCAGGCCAGAGACGCACAAGCGTCCATAAAAGCGAATAGCCGGAACCACGGGGAAGACAATAATGACAATAGTGACGGACCCACCGAGGGGGTCGTTTCGGCTATCCATGCTGATCAACGACACACGCTACCGGTCGATGACATTTCAAGCGATTGCGCTGCTTGCGCTGATTGTGGCCATTGCCTATCTCGCGAACAATCTGCTGACGAACCTGGCCGCACAGGGTCTCAACATCTCTTATGGGTTCCTTGGCGATCCGGCAGGCTATGACATCAACCAGCGTCTGATTGAGTACGACAGCCAGTCGTCGAATGCGCGCGCGGCAGTTGTCGGTATCCTCAACACGCTGCTGGTGGCCTTTTTGGCCTGTATCATGGCGACCGTGTTTGGTGTGATCGCGGGGGTTTTACGTCTGTCCAACAACTGGCTTGTGGCCAAGTTGATGTCTTTTTACGTCGAGATTTTCCGCAACATTCCTGTGCTGATCTGGATCATCATCATCTTTACGATCATGACCGCCGTCATGCCCGCCCCGCGCGCCTTCAGAGGCGATGAACCCGAAGCTACGATGCTCTTGGGCGCTTTTGCCTTTACCAACCGCGGTATCTACATTCCCGCCCCGATCTGGGGTCCGGGTTCAATGGTCGTGGTTGCGACCTTCATTGCGTCGATTGTGGGCGTCTTTGCCTACCGGCGCTATGCCACGAACCTGCTTTATGAAACAGGGCGTTTGCTGCCGATGGGATGGCCGAGCCTTGCCATCTTTTTTGTGCCCACCATCGTAATGTTTTTCATCATGGGGCGTCCGGTCGGTTTGGACATGCCAGTTCTTGGGGGCTTCAATTTTCAGGGCGGCATTCAGATTGGTGCCCCGCTGATCGCGCTGTGGTTCGCCTTGTCGATCTACACCGGTGCGTTCATCGCTGAAAACGTGCGCGCCGGTATTCAGGCGGTGTCCAAAGGTCAGACTGAAGCGGCATCCGCCTTGGGGCTGCGTCCGGGACGTGTCATGAACCTTGTTGTGCTGCCACAGGCCCTGCGCGTGATCATTCCGCCGCTCATTTCGCAGTACCTCAACATCACCAAGAACTCATCGCTGGCGATTGCTGTGGGGTATGCGGACATCACCGCGACGCTGGGCGGTATCACCCTGAACCAGACCGGTCGCGCGATTGAATGTGTTCTGTTGCTGATGCTGTTCTATCTCGTCATATCGCTGTCGATTTCGGCGATCATGAACGTCTACAACAAAACCGTCACCCTGAAGGAGCGTTGAACAATGACTGATACAAGCCAACACTCCGCTTCGTTCGTTCGCACCGAAACCATCCCTGAGCGCGCGCCGCCGCTTGCGGCATCCGGCCCGGTCAAATGGATGCGTGAGAACCTGTTTGCGACCCCCGCCAACAGCGTTCTTACAATCGTTGCGGCCTATTTCATCTACCTCATTCTGGCAGGGACGTTACCATGGCTCTTGAATGGTGTCTGGTCCACGGACAGCCTGTCTGAATGCCGTGACGTGCTTGATGGTGCCGTCGGTGCCTGTTTCTCGGTTTTGACCGAGCGCTGGAACCAGCTGCTCTTTGGGTTCCAATACCCGAGCGAGCTTTACTGGCGGCCGGGTCTGGCCCTGATACTGTTGTTTATTGCGGGCGCGCCGGTGCTGTTTTTCGATCTGCCACGCAAGCTGTTGATCTTCACGGCGCTTTATCCCTTCATCGCCTATTACCTCATCTGGGGTGGCGCGCTGGGCGTTCCTGTTCTGGCGCTCGTGGGCTGTGTCGCAGGCTATCTTGTCTACCGTCGCTTTGTGACGGGCAACTTTGCAATAGGCTTTTTCGGCGGGATTGTTGCAGCGGTGTTCGTCTGGATCCTTGGCGGTTTGCTGATCCCCGAGAACGCAAATGAAACCGCGATGATGACGGCGGTGCCAAGCCGTGACCTTGGTGGTTTCATGCTCAACATGATGCTGGGTGTGACCTGTGTGTCGCTATCGGTGCCACTGGGGATCGTGCTGGCGCTTGGGCGTCAGTCGAGTATGCCGCTGATCAAATGGATTTGTGTTATCTTCATCGAATTCATTCGTGGCGTTCCACTGATCACCTTGTTGTTCGTGGCATCGGTGATGCTGGCCTATTTCTTCCCACCGGAATCCACGGTCGATCTGTTCTTGCGTGTGGTGATCATGATCACGATGTTCTCCTCGGCCTACATCGCCGAGGTGATCCGGGGCGGCCTCGCGGCTCTTCCCAAGGGACAGTACGAGGGGGCGGATAGCCTTGGGCTGGATTATACGCAGGCGACCCGTCTGATTATCCTGCCGCAGGCGTTGAAAATCTCGATCCCCGGGATCGTGAATGTCGCCGTCGGTCTGTTCAAGGACACCACACTCGTGTCGGTCATTTCGATGTTTGACCTTGTCGGGATGATCCGTGGACCGATCCTCGCCTCAACGGATTGGGGCGGCGTTTATTGGGAGCTTTATGGCTTTGCTGCGCTGCTGTTCTTCGTCGTGTGTTACGGCATTTCGCAATATTCACAATGGCTCGAGCGTCGTCTCGCGACCGATCACAGATAAGGAGGCCTGACCAATGGCTGAACAAGCAACTCAAATGCAGGTCTCTGACGAGATCGCGATCACCATCAGCAATATGAACAAATGGTACGGCGCGTTTCATGTGCTGCGCGACATTGACCTGACGGTGAACCGGGGCGAACGTATCGTGATCTGCGGGCCGTCGGGGTCGGGCAAATCCACGCTGATCCGTTGCATCAACGCGCTGGAAGAGCATCAGCAAGGCTCCATCACCGTGGATGGGACGCTGCTGTCGTCCGACCTCAAGAACATCGACAAGATCAGGTCTGAGGTTGGCATGTGCTTTCAGCATTTCAACCTTTTCCCGCATCTGACGATCCTTGAAAACTGTACGCTGGCGCCGATCTGGGTACGCAAGACACCCAAGAAAGAGGCCGAAGAAACGGCGATGCACTTCCTTGAAAAGGTGAAAATTCCGGATCAGGCGGGCAAATACCCAGGCCAGCTTTCGGGCGGGCAACAGCAGCGGGTGGCCATTGCGCGCTCGCTCTGCATGAAGCCTCGGATCATGCTGTTTGACGAGCCAACCTCTGCGCTGGACCCAGAGATGATCAAAGAGGTGCTCGACACGATGATCGAACTTGCCGAAGAAGGCATGACGATGCTGTGTGTGACCCACGAAATGGGATTTGCGCGTCAGGTCGCCAACCGGGTGATCTTTATGGATGCCGGGCAGATCGTCGAGCAGAACGAGCCTGAGGCCTTCTTTAACAACCCGCAATCCCCGCGCACGCAGCTGTTCCTGAGCCAGATCCTCGGGCACTAAATCGGTTCACGCTTGGACTGGATGCGCCGCCCTCTTGGGGCGGCGTTTTCCGTTTAGCCTGTCAATTCGCGTGGTACGATGAAATCGATCACACGGCCTTGATGCCAGCCGACCTCCTGCCAGCTGCCCACATCAAAGTCGCAGACAAGCGTGGCCCCCGTTGGGAAATCCGCAAACCGCTCATGCACAGGGGGTGACTCCACCAACAGGCTGGCAAACTCGCAGATGCCGTGGTTGTGCCCGATCATCAGCACGCAATTGCCCTTGGCCTCGTGCAACGTTTCGATCATGACGCGCGGTTCCGCCAGATAAAGCGCCCTGATGAACCGTGTCTGCGGGGCGGGAGTAATCTGCAGCCCCATCAGCGTCTGGCCCGTCCGCTCGGCGGAGGAGCACATCACCTCATCCGGGACATGCCCCTGCGCGCGCAGCCAATCGCCCAAGGCACTCGCAGCCCTGCGCCCGCGCTTGTTGAGCGGGCGGTCATGATCGGCGGTGCCAATATGGTTCCAGTCTGATTTCGCATGACGCATCAAGATCAGTCGAAGCATCTGTTACCCTTTGAATGTGGTCATATGATAGGCCGATTGCGCCGGGGTGCGCGGGTATTGCTGTGAGACCGGGCAGATCCGCCGCGCCGCGCAGCCTCGCGCCATGCAGTCCTGCCCCTCGGCTTGATCGAGGAATGTCTTGCAGGCCACCACATCATAGTTTTTCCCGTCCAATGCATCGACGGGGCAGGTGGTGGTGCAGGGCTGATCGACACAGCTCAGACAGGGGTTGGCAGGGGGGGCGGGCAGGTCAATCTTTTCGCGCAGCGCAATCGCCCCCCGAAAGGATACGAACAGGCCAGCGGTATCATGCACAAGCAGCATGATCGGTGAGGCGTGCACCCGACCGGTTTTGAGCGCCCAAGAGAAAAACGGCTTAAAGGGCGGCCCCCCGAACGGGTAAAGTGCCCGCGCGTCCAGATCTGCGGCCCATGTGTCGATAACGCGCGTCGACCAGCGGTCCATCGGGTCAGGCTGGCCGTCGTTCCATTCAGCGCTTTGTGTAAAGGTCGCCCAGAAACCGGGTTCATGCGGGCCGAGCAACAAAAGGGTCTGAAAACCCGGCGGAACATTATCATCAGCTGTGGGATGGAGCCCGCCAAGGATGCTCAGGGAACGGGTCAGGGCCGCCGCCTGAAGGGTCTCATATGTCACTTGCGCGCGAAGGGAAGGGAGAGCGACCAACTCAGCTTGCTGGGCCGGTCGTCCTGCCATTCCAGCCCGACCTGCATCTCGTCATGCCCGGCGGCGGGTTGCGCGATGTAGGTGCCGAACAGGCGGTCCCAGATCGACAGCGCAAAGCCGTAATTGCTGTCGTGTTCGTGGCGGTGCACGGAATGATGCACCCGGTGCATGTCAGGGGTAACCAGAACCTTGCGGACAAGGCGGTCCACTCCTTTTGGCAAGGCAAGGTTCGAATGATTGAACATCGCGGTGCCGTTCAGAATAATCTCAAAGAGGATCACGGCCATGGCCGCCGGTCCCAGAATATAGACCAGCCCGATCTTGAGGAGCATGGACAGGGCGATTTCCACGGGGTGAAAGCGGATTGCCGTTGTTACGTCCATATCCACATCGGCATGGTGCACGCGGTGCAGGCGCCACAAAAGCGGCACCTTATGCGTAATGAGATGCTGCAGCCAGATCGCGAAATCAAGGATCAGCACAGCGCAGAGCACCTCGACCCAAAAGGGCAGCGCAATCAGGTTGAACAGCCCCCAGCCGTTCGCCTCAGCGTCCATGGCAGCACCCACCGCCAGCAGGGGCAGGGCAAAGGCCAAGGCGCGCAGCGTGAGTGTGTTCAGAACGGTCACGCTCCAATTCGTGACCCAGCGTGCACGCCGCGACTGGCTGCGCACGCGGCGTGGCGCGAGCGCCTCAAGCGTCGCCAGCAGCGCGAACAGGCCCACGAATATGCCAAGACGAATAAATGCTTCGTTTTCCATGTGTCTAACCTAGTCGCCGCAGCGTTCATAACAAGCCATGTGCTGACACATCTGCGTTAGAAGAAAGCGCGTCTCGCCCGGTGTCGCAGTTTGCTATTCTGCGCGGATGATCGAGCCTGCGCCATGTTCGGTAAACAGTTCCAGCAAACAGGCATTCGGCGCGCGTCCATCCAAGATCACAACCGCGCGCACGCCCTGCTGAATTGCGACCAGCGCTGTTTCTGTTTTCGGGATCATGCCCCCGGCAATCGTGCCATCCATTGTCATCTCGCGGATCTGCTGCGCGCTCAGTTCTGTCAGCACATCGCCTGCGTCGTTCTTTACGCCGGGCACATCCGTCAGCAAGAGCAGCCGGTCCGCCTTGAGCGCTGCGGCAACCGCACCGGCAGCCGTGTCCCCATTGATGTTGAACGTTTGACCAGCGCGATCCGCCCCCAAGGGCGCGATGACGGGGATGTATTCCTTTTCGGCCAGATCACGCAACAGACGCGGGTCAACCTCTTGTGGTGTGCCGACAAAGCCCAAAGCGGGGTCGGTTTGAGTGCAGGTGATGAGACGCGCATCTTTGCCGGAAATACCCACCGCGCAGCCGCCCTGACCGTTAATCGCCTGAACGATCCGTTTGTTGACGAGGCCACTCAGCACCATTTCGACCACATCCATCGTAGCGCTGTCAGTGACACGTTTACCGTTCACGAACTCGGATTTGATGTCCAGTTTGTCGAGCATCGCGTTGATCATCGGGCCACCGCCGTGCACGATGACCGGGTTCACGCCGACCTGCCGCATGAGCACCACATCACGGGCAAATTCGTCCATCGCCTCATCGCTGCCCATCGAATGACCGCCAAGCTTTATCACCACCGTGGCCCCGGCGTAGCGTTGCAGATAGGGCAGCGCCTTGTTCAGCGTGCTTGCGGTAGAAATCCAGTCGCGGTTCATATCTTGGGTCTTCATCTTGGGGCCATGGGTTCGGTTGGGGCGTGTCAGGTCAGGTCGGTGATAATCGAACGCAGTGTGGGAATGCCCCATCCCTTTTCACTCGAGGTGACAACAAGTTCCGGGAAGGCGGCGGGGTGTTTTGACAGGGCGTTGCGCACCTGATCCAGCACCTTTTCGCGTTCTTTTTCCTTGACCTTATCGGCCTTGGTCAGAACGACCTGAAAGGTGACGGCGGCACTGTCGAGCAGGCTGAGGATTTCCTCGTCCACTTTTTTCGCGCCGTGCCGGGCGTCAATCAACACAAAGGCGCGTCGCAAGGTCTGGCGACCAGACAGATATTGCTTCAGCAGCCGTTGCCATTTTTCGACCACCGGCACCGGCGCGTTTGCATAGCCATAGCCAGGCAGATCGACGAGGTAATGGCTCTCACCCGCGGTAAAGAAATTGATTTCCTGCGTACGCCCAGGGGTGTTGGAGGCGCGCGCAAGACCTTTGCGACCGGTCAGTGCGTTGATCAAAGAGGATTTGCCAACATTTGAACGCCCGGCAAAACACACCTCCATCCGGTCAGGATCAGGCAGGCCGGACATGGCGACCACACCCTTTACGAATTCCGTTTCGCCCGCAAAGAGCAAGCGGCCCTTTTCGAGCGATTGCTGGTCAGGGTCCTGCGCGACCGGGAAGGGCAATTGCATCACAGCACCTCAATCTGATCGCCGACGCGAATGGTGCCACCTTGTTTGACCTCAGCGCGGACAGAAAAGTCCTGATGCCCCCAAGTGTCCAGCGCGGCCAGCGTATCTGCATCGCGCATGCCGGTGTCCGGATTGGCTGTGGTGGCAAGGCAACGATCAGTCCGTTCGCGCACCGTAAGAACGCAGTCGCCGATGCGGACGTCCTTGCCGAGCCAGTCAAATTCAACCCATGGCGCGTCGGTTTCAAACCAGATGTTGCCCCGCCAGCGGTGGATTGACAAAGGCTGGTTCATTTGGGTTTCGACGGCTTTATGGGACGCGTGGTTGCACAGGGTGACCGAAGGAAAATCGCTGTCGGTAAATCCACGCCCCTCCAGCCTGATAATCCGTTTAGGCAACGCCCGGTCCTGAGGAACAAGGGGGCTGACCCAAGCGATAAACGCATCCGTGCCGGTATCCGGGTTAAACGTCAGGTCCGGTCTGTCGGGGTGTGACAGGGTGAGGTCACCCGTCGCTTCGTTCAGGCTGGACGTAATCGCCATGAGGTTTGGCGCCTTGGACACGCGGCTGAAGTTGGCGCAAGGGACCCACATGCTGCCGTCTGCTTTTGATGCCTCATGCGCGACAGCCCAAAGCCGGTCAAACGGCATGGACTGTCCTGCTGTCAGGGTCGTTTGCCGCAACGCCTCGCGCCCGTGGCTTTTGAGCGGATGGCGCAGCAACGTTGTGATCGTGGTCATTTCGAGTCGGGTTTTGTTTTCTTCTGAAACCCGCCTTTTATGTTGCCAAACACATCCGGTTTATACCCCTGGCTGCGCATGATCATATACTGTTGCGCGAAGGTTATCGTGTTGTTCGCGATCCAGTAGACGACCAAGCCACTGGCAAAACCGCCGAGCATGAACATGAAAACCCACGGCATCCATGCAAAGATCATCTGTTGTGTCGGGTCCGTGGGGGCGGGGTTGAGTTTTTGCTGCATCCACATCGAAATACCCAGCAAAAGGGGCAGGATACCGATGAAGATCAGCGCCATGATTGACCCCGGCTCTGGCCCGTCAAACGGCAACAGACCATAGAAATTCATGATCGACGTGGGGTCCGGCGCGCTGAGGTCCTGAAACGGCCCGAAGAAAGGCGCGTGGCGCAGTTCGATCGTGACGAAAATCACCTTATAGAGCGAAAAGAAGATCGGGATCTGGAGCAAAATGGGCAGGCAGCCCGCAGCCGGGTTTACCTTTTCCTTCTTGTAGAGCTCCATCATGCCTTGCTGCATCTTCTGACGGTCGTCGCCAGCTTCTTCTTTCAGCTTTTCCATCTGCGGCTGAAGCTCTTTCATCTTCGCCATGGAGACATAGGATTTATAGGCCAGCGGCAGCAGGATCGCCTTGATGATCAGGGTCAGACCGATAATCGCCCAGCCCATATTGCCAATGAACGCGTTGAGGTAATGCAGCAAAAAGAAGATCGGCTTGGTCAGGAAAAAGAACCAACCCCAGTCGATGCTGTCGATGAAACGATCGACGCCATCGGTTTGATAATTGCGGATGGTTTCCCATTCCTTTGCCCCTGCAAAAAGCTGGGTTGTGGCGCTCACGGATGTGCCCGGGGCCACTGTTTGCGCCGGAAGGACGGTTTCGGCCTGATAGATATCGGCACGGGGGCGGTATTTGGTCGTCAGTCTTGCCGAGGCGCTTGGATCAGGGATCAGAACCGACATCCAGAAGTGATCGGTGAAGCCGATCCAGCCGTTCAGTACGTTTTCAATACGTTCTGCGGGCACGCCTTCTCTTTGATCTACCGGGAATTCCGGGATGTCGTCCCAGTTGGTTTCGGTCAACTCGCCATCTGCCATCGCGACGACGCCTTCATGCAGGATGAAGAAGTTCTTCAGATCAGCCGGCTCACCATGACGTGCAAGGATACCGTAGGGGGCCACCGTCACCGGGGCATCCGACGTATTCGCCACCGATTGCGTGATCTCGAACATGTAGTTGTCGTCAATCTCAATGATGCGGGTAAAGGAGAGGCCCGCGCCATTGTTCCATTGCAGCGTGATGGGTGCGTCAACCGAGAGGATGTCGCCGTCGATGACCTGCCATTCGGTATCCGGGCCGGGCACTTGGGATGGGTCAACGCCCGCGCCAGCAGCCCAGCCATAGAGGGCGTAATAGGCCCCGGGGCTGCCCACGGGGGAGAGCATCGTAACGATATCCGCATCGTCCTCTTGGGTTTCGCGGTAGTCTTTCAACGACAGATCGTCGATCCGCCCGCCAAGCAGTGAAATGGAGCCCTTCAGGCGATCCGTGGCGATTTCGACGCGTGGCGCTTCTTCAAGCGCTGCGGAGCGGGTTTCGCCCTCGATCACCACGGATGGCGCGGTGTCGGATGTCACGGATGGCAGGCTGCCTGTGGCAGCATCGGGTGTCAGCTCCGTGGAGGTCTCACTGGTGAGCGGTATCTCAGGTTCGGGTGGGGGGAATAGAACAAACCACACCAGAATCACAACGAAACTGAGTGCTGTTGCAAGAATTAGGTTCTTGTTTTGGTCGTCCATCGGGGCAGCCACCTGCTCTGTTGAGTATCAGCGTGGTTCAACAGAGTGTCGGCACAAAGGTCAAGCAGATTCGAGGTTTTCCCCATGATCTGCTACCGATCGTCGCTTGCAGCAGCGCTTGCTTGTGTTTGGACGGGTGGCAGAGCGTTTCGGTTTGCCGAAATGAGCCGTTTTAACGGGACTTGTTGGTCAGGATCTGTGGCGTCGCTTGCAGTTTTGCGTTGTGATTGGCGATCCAATCCAGCGTTTGGTCAAACGGCATTGGTTTCCCGATCCCGAAGCCTTGCACATGATCGCAGCCCAGTTGAGCAAGCAAAGCGTGTTCGCCGGCAGATTCGACGCCTTCGGCCAGTGTTTCCACCTCAAGCCGCTCTGCCATAGTCAGGATAGCGCTGATCATGCGTTGTTGTTCAGGGTCGCGGTCCGCTTTTATGACAAAAGAGCGATCTATTTTGATTCTGCTTACGGAAAACCGGCGAATGGATGAAATGGATGCGTGCCCCGTGCCGAAATCATCAAGGTCAATCCGGCAGCCAAGTCTGCTCAGGCCATTGATGTTGCGCGTGATTGTGTCGTCCGGCGAATTTGCAACAACGGTTTCCAGAACCTCGACGGCCAGGCGTTCCGGGGCAAGATCAAACCTGTCCAGCTCCCAGGTTATTTTGTCGACAAGTTTGGGATTGCTTAATTCCGGGCCCGCAAAGTTCACACCAACCTGCGGCACGTGCACGCCAGCGCTGTCCCATGCTTTCAGGGCGGTGAACGCATGGAACATCATGACTTCCGCGAGCTTTTCCAGCATCCCGGCCTGTTCAATGGCGGTCAGAAAGGCAGCCGGTGAAACCATGCCACGATTAGGGTGGTTCCATCTTGCGAGGGCTTCAAATCCGGTGACAAGTCCCGTGTCAGTCGATATCTGAGGCTGGAACCAAGGTCGAATTTGCCCTTTTTCCAGCGCCTGAACGACTTCTTCGCGCTGTTCTGCGCGAATTTCTGACTTACGTTGCATTTTGTCTGAGTAGGCGCGTACCGCTCCGGGGCCGTTCAGATGAGCCTCCCTGAGCGCGTGGCCTGCCGCTGCCAACCACGCGTCGCCAGAGCGCGAAATCACCTTTGTTTGCTGGCAAAATCCCACTGAACTGGTAACATGAACCGAGATGCCATCGACGGGTATGGGTTCTTCCAGAGCGGCCTGAATCCTGCCTGCAAGCTGGATGCACAGTTCAAGATCCATCCGAAGCACCGGCTCAAGACATACCGCGTATTTGAACGTATCCAAATGCGTGACGGCATCCCTGTCACGCGTTACAGCAACAATCCGGTCGCCGGATGTTTTGGAGATGAGATCAGCCGCGGTCTGTCCATATCGTTCAACCAGCGCCGTGTGATCGTCGATTTCAATCTGGAAAGCGGCAGAGATCAATCCGTCCGCACGCGCATCCTTGAACCTTTGCAACACGATGTCCTGAAAGTCATCGCGCTGCATCATGCCCATCACCGAAGTTTGGGTAACCGGGGTGGAAGCTTCTGGGGGTTTTGCGCGGGTCAGGATGACGAGTACGGGAAAAAACAAGGCAGTGACAATCAACGCCACTTCGCCAGCATACCAATACAGCCCGAGACATACTGCAGGAATGAGAGCGAGGCTTTTCGGGCTAAATACACATGCGCCAAGTCGGACTCGTGCTGAGGCGACGGCCTCTGCCAGCACTTTGAACATGTCATCCCTCTCGTAAAAGCGCTTTGCGCAGCAGTAAACGACAGAAACCTAGCCCAAACAGAATGACGTCTCGGTTAACAACCGGATGATTATTACTGCGCTATTGCAGAAAACTTGAATTATTTTCGCATTAGACCGAGAAAGTCGAACAACTCCGTGTCCAAAAGGTGCGACGGGCGTGCATGCGTCAGTGCCTTGAACATGACCTGCCGGCGTCCGGGGCTGTTTTTCTCCCAACCCTCAAGGATGGCCTTGACCTGTTGGCGCTGCAAGCCATCCTGACTGCCGCATAAATCGCAAGGGATGATCGGATAGTCCATTGCCGTCGAAAACCGATCGCAATCGACTTCACTGACATGCGCAAGCGGGCGGTAAACGAATAAATCACCTTCTTCGTTCACCAGTTTTGGCGGCATTGTTGCCAGCCGCCCACCATGAAAGAGGTTCATGAGAAATGTCTCGAGTATGTCGTCGCGGTGGTGCCCAAGAACGACAGCGGAACACCCCTCTTCGCGCGCGATACGATACAAGTGACCGCGCCTCAGGCGAGAACAAAGCGCGCAAAGCGTCCGCCCTTCAGGCACTTTATCCATCACGATGGAATAGGTGTCCTGATATTCAACACGGTGCGGCACGCCCATCTTTTCCAGAAAAGCGGGCAAAACGGTCGCTGGGAAACCCGGCTGTCCCTGATCCAGATTGCACGCGAGCAGTTCAACCGGCAGCAATCCGCGCCATTTCAATTCGTAAAGGACCGCGAGTAGGGTGTAGCTGTCTTTCCCGCCGGACAGACAGACCAGCCATTTTGCGCCTTTTTCGATCATCCCATAGCGATCAATCGCTTCGCGCGCCTGCCTCACGAGACGCTTGCGCAGCTTGCGAAATTCAGTTGTCTTGGGTGCCCCGTCAAAAAGCGGGTGAATTTCATCTGAATGATCGAGCATCAGCGGCGTCCTGTGGTTGGCTTGACGTTCTATACCGCGGGAACAGATGAACCAAAAGAGCCTCGATATCCGTGAATTTTGCCCAATGGCAAGGGTTGGCGCCTTGGATTACAGGGTCAGGGTTTGCGCGAACGTTCGGGCACGGGGTCATAGCCGCATTTCCCCCACGGGTGGCAACGCAAAATGCGCCGCAGCGTCAGCCAAGCACCGACCAAGCCCCCGTGCTTTTGCAAAGCTTCGAGGGCGTAGGCGCTGCAGGTTGGTTGGTAACGACAGTTGTATCCGACCCATGGGCTGAAAATCAGTCGATACGCGCGCACAGGCAGCGCAAAGAGATGGGCCAGCGGGCTCACCTTGGCGCTTTGTGCAGTTTGTCCAACGCGACGCCAAGATCATCCATCAACTGGGAAAACGACCGCTGCGCCGTCTCTTTAGCGCGTCCGATGAAAACATAATCGACACCCTGCTGACCATGATCGGTCAGCGTGAGCCGCGCGATCTCGCGCAGGCGGCGTTTGGCGCGGTTCCGCGCGACTGCATTGCCGACCTTTTTGGAACAGGTGAACCCGACGCGGATGCCCTCCGCTTCGCTTGGCGTGCGCTTACGCATCTGAAGGATGAAGCCGGGGGTGACAACACGCGGCGCACGGGCCGCGCGCAAAAAATCGGATCGCTTTGTAATCCGCGTCAGACCTGAAGAAACCGCCGGAAGGGGAGCCCCTTTGGCGGTTGATTTCAAAGGTTTGACATGCAGCGGCATCATCTATCGTGACCCCGTTGGGATCAGATCAGGCGCTTAGCGACTTGCGGCCATGTGCACGGCGTGCGTTCAAGATCTTGCGGCCTGCTTTGGTGGCCATACGTGCACGAAAACCGTGGCGCCGCTTGCGCACGAGGTTTGAAGGTTGAAAGGTGCGTTTCATCGCTCCGTCTCCATTTTAAACTTCGGAGCGTGGCGGAATCGCCCCGCATCCGGTCATATTCGAAGCCCGTCGTCTAAAGCGCATCTGACGGCAAGTCAAACCCTCACGCCGGGATATTTGCACCGTTTTGCAATAATTCGACCACGCGGGCAATGAAGATGTTTCAAGAACCGGCGTGACGCAGGGTAAAACCGTCCATGCCTGTCACGCCACATCAAGCGCGCGTGAGGGGGCTATCGCCACGTCGGCCCAAGCGTCATGTAAAGTGTCAATTGCAACCGGGCTGCAAAAGGTGACAGTAATGCTTGAGATGACACAAACCCAAAAATCCGGCTGGACGCGCCGCTTGCCACTGCTCCTTATACTGTTGGTGGCAGCCGTTGGTGCGTTCACGCTCAAGGACTACCTCTCGTTCGAGGCATTGCGCGACAATCGTGAGGCGCTGATTGCGGTGCGCGACAGTAACTTCGCGGTAACCGTGCTGGGCTTTCTGCTGACCTATGTTGTGATCGTTGCATTCTCACTGCCTGGCGCATTGATCGCAACGCTGACGGGCGGCTTTCTGTTCGGCACGTTTGGCGGCTCCGCGCTAAGCGTCACGGCCGCGACGCTGGGGGCGACGGTCATTTTTCTGGCCGCGCGGAACGGTTTGGGTGAAAAGCTCAAGGCGCGGATGGATGCAGCCGATGGCACCGTGGGCAAGATTGCCAAGGGGCTGGATGAAAATCAGTGGTCGATGTTGTTTTTCATGCGGCTGGTGCCTGTGGTGCCGTTCTTCGTGGCCAACCTCGTTCCCGCTTTTCTGGCGGTGCCGCTGCATCGCTATGTCATCTCGACCTTTCTGGGGATTATCCCCGGCTCGCTTGTGTATTCATCGGTGGGTGCGGGGCTGGGTGAGGTGTTCGCCCGAGGCGAGACGCCCAACCTCGGCATCATCTTTGAACCGCATATTTTACTGCCGATCCTGGGGCTGAGTGCGCTATCGGTGCTTCCCGTCCTCATCAAGGCCATCACTGGCAAGAAAGACCTCTGACATGAAACGTATCAAAACCGATGTCCTGATCATCGGCGCCGGGTCGGGTGGTTTATCTGTCGCCGCGGGTGCCGCCCAGATGGGGGCTGATGTTGTGCTGCTCGAAGGGCATAAGATGGGTGGCGATTGTCTGAATTTCGGCTGCGTTCCGTCCAAGGCGCTGATTGCCAGTGGCAAGGCGGCGCAAAGCCAGCGCCACGCGTCGCAATATGGCGTCGCCAATGGCTCGGGTGCGGCTGATTATGCCGCCACCAAGGACCACGTGCACGACGTCATTGCGCAAATTGCGCCGGTCGACAGTCAGGAGCGGTTCGAAGGTTTTGGCATCAACGTCATCCGTGAGTACGGGTGTTTTATCTCGCCCACTGAGGTGCAGGCGGGCGAGACGGTGATCACCGCCCGCCGTATCGTGATCGCCACAGGCTCATCACCGCTGGTGCCGCCGATCCCGGGGCTGAGCGATGTGCCTTTCGAGACAAACGAAACAATTTTCGATCTGCGCGACAAGCCAGAACATCTGCTGATCATTGGCGGCGGCCCGATTGGCATGGAAATGGCACAGGCGCACATCCGTCTTGGCTGCAGCGTGACCGTGATCGAAGGGGCACAGGCCTTGGGCAAAGATGATCCCGAACTGGCGGCGGTCGTTCTGGACAGTCTGCGCGCGGAAGGCGTCATGATCAGGGAACAGACCAAGGCAGCACAGATCAAAGGGGCGGCAGGTGCGATCGAAGTTATCAGTGAAACTGGCGAAACGATTGCAGGCACGCATCTTTTGATGGCCGTGGGGCGCAAGGCGAATATTGACAACCTCGGGCTCGAGGCAGGCAAGATCAAAGCCAAGGGAAACGGAATTGAGGTAGATGCAGGTATGCGCACCAGCAACCGCAAGGTCTATGCCATTGGCGATGTGGCAGGCGGGCTGCAGTTTACGCATGTGGCGGGGTATCATGCGGGTGTGATCATCCGATCCATGCTCTTTGGACTGCCGTCAAAGGCCAAGGTGTCCCACATCCCATGGGCGACCTATACGGAGCCTGAACTGGCGCAGGTCGGATTGACCGAAGCACAGGCGCGCAAGGAACATGGGACCGCTCTGGAGGTCGTGCGCTTTGACTATGCCCATAATGATCGCGCCATTGCAGAGCGCAAGACCACAGGGTTCATCAAGCTGATGGTGCACAAGGGCAGACCGGTGGGCGCGTCCATCGTCGGGTATCAGGCGGACGAGTTGATCAACCTCTGGGCGCTGGCGCTGGCCAACCGTATGAAGATGAGCCAGATCGCCGCCATGGTCGCCCCCTATCCCACCATCGGAGAGATCAACAAACGCGCCGCAGGGGCCTATTACAGTCCGCGACTTTTCGACAATCCCAAGGTCAAAAAGATCGTGGGGCTTGTTCAACGCTACATCCCGTGAAAATCTGACATATGTTCAATTCGCTTTCAGGTCGTCTCATCATTCTGACAACCATCTTTGTGATGATTGCAGAAGTCCTGATTTTTGTGCCCTCGATCGCGCGGTTCCGCGAGGATTATCTCAACAATAAGCTGGAGCGGGCGCAGATCGCGTCGCTGGCCCTGCTGGCGGATGATATGCTTGACGGCGAGCTGGAAAAGGAGCTGCTGGAAAACGCGGGCGTTTTCAATGTGGTGCTGCGTCGCGATCAGGTGCGCCAACTCGTGCTGTCCTCCGATATGCCGCAAGCCATCGCGGCCACATATGACATGCGAGACAACTCCGCTGTGGTCTTGATCCGCGATGCGCTGGCACGTTTTGTCTCACCGCAAAACGAGGTGATCCGCGTGATCGGGGCGCCTGTGCGGGATGCGGGCCTGCTGATCGAAATCACGATGGAGACTGATCCATTGCGGATGACGATGATAGATTATGGCATCCGTATTCTGATCCTCTCGGCTGTGATTTCGGTTATCACCGCCTCTTTGCTGTTCGTGGCGATGCGGGCACTGTTGCTCAAGCCGATCAAACGGGTGGTGGGGGACATGCAGAATTACGCCGCAGCCCCCGAAGATGCGCGCCGCATTATTGTGCCCTCTGCCAGTGTGACCGAGTTGCGCGAAGCCGAAGAAGCGTTGCAAAAGCTGGAAACCGACCTGACGCAGGCCTTGCGCCAAAAGGAGCGGCTGGCGCAGCTGGGTAGTGCTGTGAGCAAGATCAGCCACGATCTGCGCAATATCCTGACCTCGGCTCAGCTATTCACGGACCGGATCGAGATGAGCGAGGATCCGACCGTCAAGCGGATGGCTCCCAAGCTGGTGGGCTCGATCACACGGGCAGTTCATCTGTGCGAAAGTACGCTGGCGTTTGGCAAGGCCGAAGAACCAAGCCCGACGCTCACGCGGCTTGCGCTGCGCGATCTTGTTGATGAAGTGATCGATGGGGAGGTGCTGGCGATCGGTGATCATGATGTAGAGATCGTCTGTAAAGTCCCCGCAATGATGATGGTGCGTGCAGACCCGGAGCAGCTTTACCGTGTCATTGCAAACCTGATGCGAAACGCACGTCAGGCCATCACTGCGACCAGTCAGCCGGGACAGATCAACATCGAGGGCAGGGAGGACGTGGGTGCCTGGTATCTCGATGTCGCAGACACAGGTCCGGGTTTGCCCCCAAAAGCGCAGGAGTTCCTGTTTGCTCCTTTCCAAGGCGGCGCGCGCAAAGGAGGATCAGGCCTTGGGCTCGCGATTTCCGCCGAGCTCGTCAAAGGTCACGGCGGTATCCTTGATTTGGCGTGGACCGGACCGGACGGCACGTGTTTCACCATTACGCTGCCCAAAGGGGACGGCACATTGCCCGATCGGCAGCTGGATACATAAACTGCGCGGAGTCCGCCGAGGCCGCACATACAGGCCGAAAACGGGGGTGAAAAAATGACAGCAATTTTGATGCCTTTGGGCTTGCATAAATCATAAGGCATCACTAAACCACGCGCTAGTGGACCGATAGCTCAGCTGGATAGAGTACTTGACTACGAATCAAGGGGTCGGGGGTTCGAATCCTCCTCGGTCCGCCATTTCTTTTTCAGGGTCAGAAAGATCGCCTAAGACCTTGAAAGGTATGGTGGTTTTGGCGGTTCGGAATCCTTTTTTTCGTGCGTATGGCAGTGGGCTGGCGAAGACCAGTTTTAGAAGCGTCTTGCGGTCCTTTGGGTGCTTGGAAACCCAAAGATTCCAAGGGTTTGCGAGAAAATTCATCGCGGTTCGGAATTCAGTGTCAAAGTCCGATACGGATGTCGGAGCTTTGGTAAGATTCTCAGCGATTAGTGCTTTTTGCGCCTCCAGCTTTTCCAACTTGCCTTCGTAAGCGCGGATAGTCGCCGGGCTGTCCGTTTCAATGAGCCTGTCCGTGAGTTTTCCAATCTTGGCGTCCAAGGCTTTCAGGGCGTTCTTCTGGCGGTGGTGCTGTGAGACGGTAACCGCTCCATTGTTACCGCGGTGATTTAGCCTTGATGCGGGCGACAAGTTCGGCGTCATCTACGAAGTCATCAAGGAATTCATGCCAGGTTTTGGTGATTGCGCGGGCGTCGCCGATCATGTCCTTCAGCTCCGTGATGCCGTCGTCGGTCAGTGCGGAGACGGTTTCGTCAGCGCCGGCATATACGCTGACGATGTTGCCATATGTGAGGTTGTCGTCGTTGGAGATGATCGCTTCGAGAAGCTCGACGTCCTCGCTCAGCATTTTGGCGACATAGTCGATGGTGCAGACATGTGTCACCGCAGCCATCAGGCAGCCTCTGAATGGGTCGCGTTCAGCGGTGCCCAGTTCCACGGCAGCAACTCATCCAGCCGGTTGACCTTATGATCGTGAATGCGGTCGAGAATGTCAGCAAGATAGGCCTGCGGGTCGAGACCGTTGAGCTTGGCCGTTTCAATGACCGTCATGGCGCGTGCGAGAGTTTCTGCACCGGTATCCGCCCCTGCAAATAGCCAATTTTTTCTGCCGATTCCAATCGGGCGCAGGGCACGCTCGGCGGGATTGTTGTCGATGGCCACACGACCGTCAGTCAAGAACAGGCTGAACGCATCCTTGCGGCTCAACCCATACCTGAAGGCTTTGGCCAGATCACTTTTGCCGGGAATGCGCAGGAGTTGTTGTTCAGACCAGGCAAAGAAGGCCGTGACCTTTGGCTTGCTCAACTTTTGCCGCGCGGCATGACGGACGTCAGCGGGTTGACCGTTGATGTCACGCTCAATGTCGTAGAGCTTGCCGATCCGGTCGAGCGCCTCGCGGGCGATCTCGGATTTGGTCGATGCCCAAAAATCATGGAAGTCACGCCGCAGATGCGCCCAACAGGCCGCTTCGCGTAAACGCGGCACGCCACCCGGTTCAGGCACGTAGAGTTTGGCATATCCCTTATAGCCGTCGGCTTGCAGAATGCCGCGCGCGTCAGCCAGATGGCTAAGGACATGCTCTTCCTTCCAGTCTGGCGCAAACCGATAGACGGCACCGGGTGGTGAAGTCCCCGCCCAGGGGCGTTGGTCCCGCACATAGGCCCAGATCCGGCCTTGTCTGACCCCTTTTCCAAGACCCTTGTCGCGCTTTGACCGATCCAGCACCCGGATCGGCGTATCGTCCGCATGCAGCAGATCGCTGCCCATGATGTCGGCCTCGATCCGCACTATAAGCCGCGACAGGGTTTTCATTGCCCGCCCACACCAGCCAACAAGCGTGCTTTCTGGGATGTCGGCACCCATGCGGGCAAATATCTCGTGCTGACGATAGAGGGGAAGGTGATCATCAAATTTGGAGACCAAAATGTGGGCCAGCAGGTTTGGTCCCGCCATGCTGCCCGAGATCGGGCGGCTCGGTGCGGGCTCCTGCACCATCTTTTCGCAACGACGGCAGGATTTCTTGATGCGGGCGATCTGGATGACTTTCATCTGCGCCGCGATCATATCCAGCAACTCGCTGACATCCTCTCCCACCACGCGCAGATCACCACCACAGTCAGGACAGCACGTGCCAGGATCAAGCTCATGGCGCTCCCGCAGGGTCGTATCCGAGACGCGCGGGCGGCGGCGCAAAACGGGCGCATCGGCAGCCTCTTGCGAGGGTTCGTCCAACCCTTCATCGATGGGCGCATCATCGGTTTCGGCCACGGCAACCAGCAAGTCTTCGAGCGCCAGTTCAAGTTGCTCGATCTCGCGTTCAATCTTTTCCGAGGACTTGCCGAAAGCCAGCTTCTGGAGTTTAGCGATCCGTAAACGAAGCGCCTGGACCAGCTGATCATGGACCCGCAGCGTCGCCGAGATTTTGGCGTTTTCAGCCTGTAGTTCTGCGATCATCGCCCTCAATACAGCAGGATCATCGGAGAGGTTTTCAGCGGGTTTCGACATGCGTCTGATTACCAAAAAGCAGGCTGAGGCACCATATAAATAACGCCCATACAGACGTAAATCACCCTACACGCGCGGGCGGAGCGCCCCAATCCGGACGTCGCCAGTCGATCCCTTCCCAGAGCATCGCAAGCTGCGCAGAGGTCAACCGCGCAGAACCATCTTTGGCGCTTGGCCATGGAAATCGGCCGCGCTCTAGAACCTTGTAGTACAGGCAAAACCCTTGGCCATCCCAATACAGCAACTTCAGCCGATCACCTCGCCGCCCCCGGAAAGCGAACACCGCACCACCCGCCGGTTTCTGACGCAGCACATCCTGGGTCAAAGCCGAAAGGCCCGCGATGCCTTTCCTCATATCCGTGACGCCACAAGCCAGATAGACCCGAACCCCAGTTCCCGGACCAATCACGCCGCGTCTACCGCGCGGATCAGTCGTGTCAGCGCGGCGGCGTCCACGGCAGTGTCAAATCGCAAACAACGTCCATTGCTCAAGCGAAGCTCCACAGCAGATGGCGGCGTGGGCTCAGGCGGTGGTGTCACAGCCTCTGCAATATGGAAGTCAATTGGCAGAAAAACTGCACCCTCGCCGGTGGGCCACAGCCCCTTCTTCTTAAGCTCATGTCGCCATCTGTAAATCTGCTGGCGCGTCACATCGTGCCTATGCGCAACATGCGTGACAGTCGCCCCGTCAATTCCGACGGATGAAACAATCGCCAACTTGTCATCGTCATTCCAGCGACGCCGACGCTCAACACCTAAAACCTCACCGCGCATGACACCCTCCACATAAGACACGTCACTAACGACGTCGTTATGCACGTGTCTTAACGCAACAAGCCAAAATCAGGCAGGCGGTACCAATCGCGCGGTTACGTGAGACGCCGGCCAGCATGTTTTCGATCAGCTGGCTATCGCTGTCATCGCCAAATTCAATGGAGGGGCTTTCCAGCGTTGCACCAACCGAGCCGATGGCACCGCGCAGCTTCCAGTGTGCTTCGACACCGCGCGCGATACGCGAGATGTCGTCAATAATGGCGACCGGATTTTGGTGGCGGTGTTTGCGCAGCCATGCGAGCATTTCTTTCATGGCCGGGCGATCTGCAATGCCGCCCGACACGCCCTCTTCGCGGAAAACGGCGGCAACTTCGTGGCCTTTGTAAGTGGCATATTCGCGGCAGCGCGCTTCCTGGGAGCCGAGGCCGTCGCCCTTTTTGACTTGGCGCGTGCCAGAGACCCGGCAATAGATGGCGGCGATGGTCGCGCCCTGTGTGTTTTGATCCGAGGTCATGGCGTCTCCTTTGTCTGCGGGCTGTGGCCACAGTCTATCTGATTTGGGTGTGCAAGGGGATCACTCAGTAAGGCACTTTGCGCCGATAGATGTGGATGACGTCTGGCAATGGCGCGATTCACAAGGGTTTGTGAGATGCTCCATAAATCATCGAGCGTTGCGTCTTCCTGATCCTTCGGAAGATTTCTATGTGCGAGGCTCGCACGGTATTTTTCTGGGTCGTAAGTCATGGCAATATCTTTCCCGCGCGGCTGGGGCGAGAGCCAGAGCCGCGCGATTTTTTGTGAAATGGGAATGGATACAAAAACGCGCCCGCAGCTTTGCCGTGGGCGGATCACAGCGTGATCAGCGGCAAAATGCGGGCGCAAATGTAGGATTAATATCCTATATTTGCCACAAAAACAGATATTTGTCCAATAAAATGAATGATTTAGAATATCGGGGAGTTCTCTCGCTATGTCTTAAAGTAACGCGGATCAATACTCACAAGCCGCCCCCCTTAAGACCTGCTGAACATGCGTGGCAATGATCTTGCGGACAAACCCGTCAACGGTGAGACCCTTCGCAGGCGGCACAGAGCACCCCAGAAAACTGCGATAGCCTGTTTCGCTGATAAAAGACCGCAGCGGATCAATCGCGCGGGTAGAAAACCCGACATAGGGCATCGACGCTCCGCCAATGCCAAACATGCCCTTGGCGTCGATCTGCGCGATCAATGGCGCATCCGCCGTTTCCAGCGTGATTTCAAAGCGCCCGTTCTGACCGCATAGCGGCACCGCGCCGGGCGATGCGGCGCACTGCGCGGCAAGCACGCATCCCGGCGCTGTTTGCCCCGCAAGAATGCCCGGCTCGCCATTGTTGAGCTTGAGCGCCAACAAATGCGCCTCCTTGCGGATGGCAATTGCTGCCTCAAAATCGTTTTCCAGCATGGCCGCGTGATGCTCTTTGATCTGCTGGCGATGATACGCAAAGGCCTCCGATGCCAGCGCGGGCAAATGCTGCGTTTCCTGTTCAAACTTGAGGCGCTTATTGTCCTGCGCTGCTGTGTCCAGCAATGCATCAAATCCAAGTTGTTCGCTTTGATAGGTCATGCCGCCACCTTTTGGTATTGGGTGGCTTGTTCTGCACGATACCGCCGCGCCTCTGTCAAACGCGCGCGCGCGGTCTCGCAATGGGCTTTTTCCAGCTCAATCCCGAGATAGTCCCGGCCATTCAAGACCGCCGCAACCGATGTAGAGTCTGAGCCTGAGAACGGATCACACACCAAATCGCCCGGCTTTGAGAAACACCGAACAAGCGGCGCAAGTATTTCAACGGCTTTTTCCGTGGGGTGGCGTTTATTGCCGGAATAGACCCAGCCTTGCACGCTACTCATCGGGCGCGCAGGCTTTGCCGGATTGCCTTTCGCCAAGACATAGGCGCTTTCATGGCGATACTGCGTAAAGCCACGCCGCGATGTGTATTTCTTGCTCCAGACAATCTCACTGACGATCTTAAGCCCTGCCGCCTCCCATGCTTGCGTGAATTGGGGCAATGCTGACCAGCCAGAGAAACAAATCGCATAACTACTTTGCTTCATTGCTCGCGCCATCGGCTCAAACACCGGCAACACACCGCCCAGATTATTGTCGTTCTGCAAACTGCGGCCTTGGCGGTCTTTGTAGTTCACAAGATACGGCGGATCGGTGATCACCAGATCAACACTGCCCTCTTCGATGGTTTTTAAAACTGCGGCGGCATCGCCGTTTATGATTTGGTTGTTTTGCATTGTCCTGTTTCCTTCCTTGGGTTTAGGGGTTGCGCATGCAACTCTTGCCCTTCGGCGAGAAGCGGGGGTGCAAACGGAAGGGAAAACCGGAAAAAGAAGCTCTGTCTTTGTCGGAGGCTCACGTGCCTTTTGAGGGCGCGGGAAGCCGTTAAAGCAAGCTTCTCTTCGATCTGTTTGTAATGAAGTGCGCTCGGGGCGGCAGTCCCAAGACTTTCTTGCGTGAGGGACCAAAGCCGAATGGCCAAGACGCTGAGCGCAGCGATGGGCGGCTTGGTTCACGCGGGCCCGGCCTGAGCATCGCGAAGGAGCGCATAAATTGCACAGTTGGGATCCGAACTACAAATCTCACCAATAAAGTTGGGTAACTAAGAGCCTCAATTCAAAACAGTCCCGCTGAAACGTTCATGATGTTTCCCAGCATGCGTTTGTGTGTATTGAGTATTCGGGACACGTGAAACTTTGAAATAGGTCAGCAATTATGCCGCAATACTTTCATGATGAATGGAACGTACACGCTGTCTTATGCTCATATCGACGTAACAGAAACTTTCACAACCGCAGTTGATGCGGGGGCTGCGTTTAAGAGAGCAGTTCCCGAGCACAGGCCGCGCGTGATTTTCAGCGATGGTAAATCTGCCAAGCTCATCGCGACAACCCATTGGGTTTTAGACAAGCCGGAGAAATTCGTTCCTAAAAGAGCGGATGAAGATTTTAAAGCAGGCTATCTAAACTTGCTGGGCTGAGCTGGCTTAGTAGGAAACGAATGACGTCAAGAGAATATAGCTATGATAGATTTACCGGCACGGGCGGGTGTCAGTGTTGCGGCAAAGCATTGGTCGATTAGTATCTAAGTTAAGGGAATGCGATTATCGCCGTTGTTTGTGAGTACACACGCGGTGCAGCGAAAAGTACCTGATCTTAGACCTGCCTTTCGTCGATCACGCGGCGAAGGTGTCAGGAGAGCCCAAGGTGACCGATTCTGCAACAACGACGAACGGCCGCTGTTGGGGAGCTACAAGGTAATTCCGGAGGACTCGCCAAGGTACGCCCCGGGCAGGTATCCGTCAGGCGTATCCTTTATCTGTATACCTTTTCGAAAACGGCAACACATTTCCAATACATATGTACCCACGAACAGGGGAAATGCCTGCACTTGCAAACGAAACAAAGCGACTTCCTGCGAGAACAATATCCTTAGCATGTCGAAGAGCGTTTCTGGACCTTTCTTAGCCTGCAAAAGAAAGTCAGAAAATTTCGCGCACTCAATTGTACTGAGAGCTATCGCGAATTAACCGAAGCGAAAGACACTTTCGGTATCCCCTCACGAATGATTAAATCTTCGCTTTGGATAATCTGTATCTTCGTGTTTACGCTGGCCGTTGGGCCATTGTCCGTCGTCGCGTCCCAGTCGGGTCTTCCCGACAAAGCTGGTGTCTACTTGGTTTTCGAATTCGGATCATCAGCGAGTCTAACTAGGGACATGTCATCGTCTGGAGCTCAGGAGCTCGGACCAATTCGCCCTCCGCTGTCACGGATGATCCTTGCATCCCAAACGGCACACGATCAGCTCCAAACCTCTGGCTACACAATGATACCCGCCAGTGCCTTGGCAGCGCTCTGCGGCATTGAAATCCCAAAAATCAACCAGGTTCCGAGGATCTAGTTCTCATGTTTGTATCAAAACAGTCTGCGCCAGCCCGTATGGTATTTGGTATTGCAGCTTCGTTCATTCCATGTGCGATGCTCACCGCATTCCTGATTGGTGGAAGCCTGTTGATGACAGCCGTTGTTTCGGGAGCTTTTGTCAGTCTGGGTTTCATAATGGGGTGGAGCCAACCAAAGCTACTAGCCGTCGGCGCAGCTGTCGCTTTGATTGGCCAGGCCATTGCATTTAACCAGGCATTTCAGGGGCACCCCTGGCAGATTGATACCCACATGCTGTACTTTGCCCTTCTTGCAATTTTGGTGAGCTTGCGCAGCGTGCCAGCCGTGTTGATCGCCGCTGCAATCATCGCGGTCCATCATGTTTCAATGACGATACTGATGCCATCCTTAATCTATCCGTCAGGCGGGTTTCTTGAAAACATCAGACGTACCACGTTTCATGCCGTGATTGTCGTTCTGGAAACTGCAGCTCTTGTCTTGACGGTCGTTCAGTTGCAACGGCTCAATAACGAGATGCAAGTCAAAGCAGATGAGTTGGAGGAGAGCTTGAAACTATCTGACCAAGCACGTCATCAAGCTCAAAATGCACAAGAAGAAGCTGAAGCAGCCAAACAGGAGGCGGAGACCGCTGCACAACGTGAAGTCGATATGGCGAAGGAAAAAGAAGAGGCGGATCATAAGGCAGCCGAAGAGAGGGAAGCCATGATGATCGACCTTGGGAATTCATTCGGCACCGTTGTGGAAGCCGCTATCGACGGTCAGTTTTCCAAACGAGTGGATGCGAAATTCTCTGATCGGATCCTCAATGAGCTTGCAGAGAACATCAACCAATTGTTGGGTGCCGTGGATCAGGGTCTTTCCAGAACCGGTGAAGCGTTGGAACGTGTTGCCGGTGGGGATCTGACGAAGCCTATGGACGGCGATTTCCGAGGAGCGTTCGGCCATCTACAGAAGAATGTGAACAATATGATAGACGGGCTTAAGTCTCTCATCGTTGATATTTCGGGTAGCGGTAACACGCTTGTCTCATCATCAGTTGAGTTGCGCGATACTTCCGAAGCACTATCAAAACAAGCTGAACAGAATGCAGCTTCTCTGGAAGAGACGTCCGCGGCTCTCGAGGAACTTTCTGCAAGTATCAAGCAGGTCAGCGGGAGCGTCGAAGACGCAAGCAAGAACGCACAGACAGCGCGTGATACGGCCCAGTCTAGTGAAAAAGTTGCAGCTGATGCCGCCGACTCAATGGCAAGTATCGCTGACGCTTCAAAAGAGATTACCCGTGTGGTCGGTATGATCGAGGACATTGCTTTTCAGATTAATCTGCTTGCGTTGAATGCTGGCGTTGAAGCGGCGCGCGCGGGAGAGGCTGGTCGTGGCTTCTCTGTAGTCGCCTCTGAGGTCCGCCAACTCGCCCAAAGAGCGGCCGAAGCTTCAAAGGAAATAGCAGCTGTGATCACAAAAAGTGATGCAGCGGTTTCTGAGGGTGTTGAAAAAGTCTCCGGCGCGAAGTCTTCGCTGGAAGCGATTGCTGATAGCGTTGTCAGCATCTCGAAAGGGGTTGAGGAGATATCCACCGCAATATCAGAACAGGTGAATGGCATCGGCGACATTACAACCGCAGTAAGCCAAATTGACCAAAACACACAGAAACAGGCGGCCTCATTTGAGGAAGTCACAGCTGCTAGTGCCTTGCTCGCAAGCGAGGCTGATAATTTGAAGCAATCGACGGCAAGCTTTCGGACAGGCGAGGAAGCTAAAGTTGTCAAAATGGACAGACCAGCCCAGGCTCCAGCGCAGCCCAAAAGTGCCGTCGCAGGTGGCGGTGGACGTGCGAGCCACGACGGCTGGGACGAATTCTGATTGCTCTTACGGCAAGGCAAATTGCTCCCAACGTTGTTGCTACGTCTAACTCTTTTTGTGAAGAAAGGATGGCTATTTCAGTCAGCGAAAATAAATGAGAGCGGCCATCGGGGCGAGTGCAGCGAAAACCGTTCTGTTTCGCAGTCTGTAAGTTCATGCTGAACCCGGCCAAAGACCGGTTCCATGTATCGCTGCCATTCGCTTTGGCCCACCCCGATGAGCAAGTTGCGGTACAAAGCAGGCTTTAAACTGCTGTAGTGAACGTCCGCTTCGCTCATAAAACTTAATGCAACCCTGCACCTGACAGCGCTAACGTCAGCGCATCCGCTTCTTTCTGAACGGGATACGGAAACATGCGTTTTGAGTCGGCAAGGCTGTACTTGGGCGCGATTTTTTGATCCTCGCAGTACCCTGCTTTGCGCCCTCGGTGTCACCAAGTTCCCAGAGAGCGCGCACCATTTGAACCCGTGCCGGATCGAATCGCGAGACGCGATCCAGCACGGATTGAAAGTGCCCTATGGCCACCTCTTGCTCTCCCAACACGAGGTTTCGATGACCTTGCGGGATTTCCCAACTGGGCGGTAGAAAGCTGTCTTTCGAGAACACAGTTTCCAAAAGTGGCCCAGCGTTGTACGGGCGTGCAAGGCGGTTCATCGTCTCGCCATAGGCCAGATAAGTCTCGGGGTTGTCTGGGTCGCGCATCAAGGCGGCATCAAAGGCAGCGATGGTTTCCTGAGGCCGCCCAAGATAGCCCAGCACCCAACCGAGCCGCGCGTATCCGAGTGCCGCGACGTCGTTTCGCCTGATGGCCTCGCGCGCAAGACCCTCTGCTGGATCCAGCGTTTTGTCACTGCCGGGCAATCCAAAACAATAGAGCGTTGTGCGGCAATAGGCCTGCTGTGCATAGGCGTTGGCAAAATCAGGGTCCAGCTCAGCCGCTTTTTCAAAGTGCGAAAGCGCTTCGATAAAGGCTTGAGGTTCATAGCGAAAATAAGCTTAGTGGCCTTTTTGGTAAGCATCATATGCCTGAGAATCTACAGTGCCGCGCCGCTGTTTGGCTGGTCGGGTTTGATCCGGCGCGATCACGGCGAGCAAACGGTCTGCGATCAGATATTGACCAGCCTAAAGACTTTCCTGAGACAGATCAAAACGCCCGGCCCAGATTTGCCGCTGCCCGTTTCCATCGAGGATGGCCGCACTCACACGGGTGCGTGTACCGCTTTATCGTATGCTGCCATCAACAATGTGCGTGACGCCGTAGATGTCCTCCGGCACCGCATCTCCGAACGCTTGGGTCGTGTTGTAGGACAGCACGTTCAACGCATCGTGTCGCGACAGGCTGTGGATCAGATCTTCTGTCACACCATCTGCAAGATAATCGAGTGCCGCGTCCTCTCCGCTGGATCGGAAGGCGCGGACAAGGACAGTTGGAAGCGGCTCCGAGGCTCTTTCGGGATTTCTGGAAATAACATCCGCGACAAAGCGAAATCCGCGCCCGTGGATCGTCTTGATGATACGGGTATCGCGGTCGGTGTCGCCAAGCGCAATCCGAACAGCTTTGATCGCCCCGGAAATCGCTCAGTAACTGATCGCTCGCCCTTGCCAGATCGCTTCAACCAGATCGTCCTTTGACACAACGCGATCCCTGTGACGGTTAAGGAAGATCAAAACGCGCAGGCTTTGCCGCTCAATCGCAACCGGGCTTTCAGAATGCATAAGTTGAAAGGACGCTTTATCGAGCGCAAAAGAACCAAAACACCAGACTTGGGCGTTATTTCGGCTCAGGGCACATTCCTCCAAAAATCCTCCAGAATCCGCAGTTCGTGAAGCCTAGACGTTACCCAGACCAAAACTGATCGGACATCGAACGCTCAGGAGACAACCATGAAATCACTGATCACACTAGCATTTATCGCAGCGACATCCGCAGGGACTGCCATGGCAGAACGCATCAATGTGGCAAGCAACGCCAACGTCGCAAATTCGGTGCAGCGGTTGAAAGACGCCGTTGAAACCGCAGGCGCGCAGGTATTCAACACGATTGACTTTGCTGCTGGCAATGCCGCGGTCGGCAAAGATCTGCGCCCCACAACAGTCGTGATCTTCGGCAGTCCCAAAATCGGGGCGAGCGCTTGGCAAACAGGTCAAACCATGGCCCTGAACCTGCCACTGCGGATCTTGTTCTATGAAGATGTCAACGGTCAAACCTGGGCGACTTATGACGACCCAACAGCTGTCGCACCGTCCCATGGCCTCGCCGCAGATCACCCGGCGGTTTTGGCGATGAAGGGCGCGTTGGAATTATTTTCGGCTGCTGTAACCGGCGAATAGCAGCGTGTAAAATGGTGAAGCTTTCTCGCTTCACCATACCGGCCACTCGACAGCGCTGCAGCTGACCTATCCATTGCAGGACGAGCGGCAAGCCGGGAAGCACCTTACAAATACAACCTTTTGGCAGATCGATGATGTTATCGATTAGCCCCTTTGCAATCCGTTTGCCCTGAGGGGCACCGCCTCGTACAGTTCAGCCATGTTGAGATTTCTTTTAAGAGCGCTGTTCAAGCCGACCTACCGGCCCAATGCCAAACCAAACAGGAAACCTGTTGGAAAAACGCTTGCCCATAAGGCAGGTCGCAGCATCACCGGTTTTTCCGCGCAACCCAAAACGCCACAGTCTTTTGCGCCAGAAAGGGGCGAGGCGTTTGATGCAGAGAGCGCACAATCAGTCACGCTGCCACGCGTGCTGGAAGGGCCAGCTTACGTTACAGACGGTGACACAATTACGATCCAAAAGACCCAAGTGCGCCTTTACGGGATAGACGCGCCGGAACTCAATCACCCTTATGGCAAGAAGGCCAAGTGGGCCATGGTGCGTCTGTGTAAGGGTCATAGGATACGCGCCGAAATTACTGATGAAGACGACTATGGCCGCACAGTTGCAAAGTGCTTCCTGCCCGATGGGCGTGATCTATCCGAGGAATTGGTCAAGCAAGGACTGGCTATTGACTGGCCAAAGTTCTCAGGTGGTAAATACAGCAATCTTGAGGTCGCAGGCATCCGCAAGAAGCTTTGGCTTGCCGACGCACGCCAAAAAGGCCGCATGTATGTTTGGGAAAAGTTTGACGCGCGAAAGAATGGTGAAAGCAAGGAAAAGTGACGAACCGGCCCATTCCGGTCGTTGACGCGTCATCGGTCGTGCTGCAGTTTCAGTCCGCATGGCTGCCCTTTGCTGCAACCGTAGAGCCAGAGAATATCATGGGCCCCCTCGGAACAGGGAAAAGCCCCAAGGCGTGAATTTGAAGGGCAGGTGAAAATGCTCGCTCACCCGTTCGACGCCAAAGCGGAACACGGCATCCTCAACGAACGCAGGGTCAGGTACTTCTGTGCCGCTCTGGCGGTAGTAGTTTCCAACTCCCAATGTTACTTCATACATCCCACGAATGACGCCCGCGCCCTCGGTCACTGGATGGATGAAGTGGCCGTTTGCGGCGCAGGCACCGCCAGCAATCTCGACAGGATCGGGGTCGAGACGCATGAGCCGCACCGACAGGCCATAGGCTGGAATGCCCCGCGAAACATCAACAGCATGGATGGATATACCGCCCGCCGCAGCTTTCAGGGTAGTTTTTGTCATGTTTCCAACTCGAATTCGGGTCCCTCATAGACCGTGTCCACGTCAAGTTGCCCGTTTGATATCAATCCGGCAGTCGTAACTACTTCTTCTCGAACGGCCTCGGGAACGTCGGGCGCGCAGGTCAGCTCAACCGCGCCTTGCGCCAGTCCGAGGTACTCGATCTGGTCGGGGCATCGCCCGGCCAGCATATGCGTCACGGCGCGCTCGACACCCAGATCGATCCGGGCCACGGCGGATGCGACGAAAACCGCCGCGTCTACGGCGCACCAATCCGTGGCGTTGCCGATTTGGCGCATCCCGTTAGCCCGGCAAGCCTCGATCGCGCCGTCCCGTGCGCCATTGAGCATGGTAAAGAGAATGTCGGCTCCGGAATCTGCGATGGCACCGGCCCATATCTGCGTGGTCTCATTGCAGTCTTGCGTGTCGCAGAAGCCGGTGACCAACCGGATGGTTTCATCCACATGGCGCAGACCCGACGCAAAAGCAGCGCGCCCTTTGAGACCCGGAGCCACGCGATGACCCGAAAGGTGGCCAACGACCCCGCTTTCAGTCAGCCTCGCCGCTGCCACACCGGCCAGAAACGCCGATTGCTCTTGTAGCACATCATAACTGGCGAGGTTGGCGCCAATGACGTTGCCCTGCACGACCGCAAATCTGCGATCAGGATAGGACGCCGCAACCTGCGGCGTGACACTGTTGCCCTGTCCGCCGATGAACAAGACGCCATCCGCGCGGGCGGTCGCGGCCTCCAACGCCTCTATCATTGCGTCCGGGTGGTAGGACACGCCACTGATGATCTCTATCTCCGCCGTGCCTGTTGCCTGCATCCGCTTGACACCTTCAAGAGCGCACTGATTGAAGCCGCGATCATGCACTTCGCCGACAAACAGGACGGCAATCTTCACAGGCTTTGTCTCTGTAGGTGCGGTGCGCCAAGGACGCACCGCGATGCATCGAGGTCAGCCATTGACCTTTGCAGCCTTGATGAGCGGTTCCCATGTCGTGATGGTGCCTTGTACGAAAGTGGTGAACTCTTCCGTGTCCATAGGTATATGGGCGATGCCGAACTGTGCCAGTTGCGCGATGACGGCCTCAAGCTGCATGATCTCTGCCACCGTTTCATTAATCGTTTTCACCATCGCGGGATCCATGCCCGCCGGGCCTGACAACCCCGTCCAGTTCTCAATCACGATGTCGTGGCCGAGTTCACGGAAAGTCGGAATTTCAGGAAAGATCGGCGAACGTTCAGGGGCGGCAAGTGCGATAGGCTGCGTTTCGCCTTCGGTGATCAAATCCCGGTTGAGCGCGACCATATCGTAATAGGCCTCGAGCACCCCAGCGCGAAAATCTTGGATAGCAGGCGCGCTGCCTTGATAGGGTACGTGAATTTGTTCGATGCCAAGCTCAACGTCCACAGCCTTGCCGAGGATATGCGTGATAGAGCCGACGCCTGACGAGCCATAGGTGATGCCGTCGCCCTTGGCTGTGTCAATATACTGCTCAATGGTCGTGATTCCGGAGGACGGCTGCACGAACAATGCGGGCGTCGATGCGCCGAGATAGGCGATATGGGTGAAATCGCCCATCGGATCATAGGGGAGGTTTTCGAACTGTGTCGGTGCGATGGTAAATGGCGCGTTATTGCCAAGGATCAGGGTCGTGCCATCCGCATCCTGCTCGGCCACGAAATCGGCCGCGACCGTGCCACCAGCACCCGGCCGGTTGTCTACAACCGCCTTTTGTCCGTATTCGCTTTCGAAATACTTTGCGAGAACGCGGGCAATCAGGTCACTGGTTCCCCCCGGCGGGAAGGTGACGACAATGCGAACGGGCTCGTCCGTCCATTTGCCGGGCTCTGCGTGTAACGGAGCAGCAAGGAGAAGCGTGGCGGCGCTAAGTGCGAGTAAATGTTTCATGGTTTATGTATTTCCTTGTCTGGAAGTTGGATTGAATTACGGCTCCGATGCGATCTGCGCTTTATTTTGCGCACGCCGCTGTTTCACGGACGAATAGATCGCGTAGGTAAGAAGCAGGACAGTGATCGCAATCAGCGTGCCGCTGATAGGACGGGTTAGGAAGACTGTTGCGTCGCCGCGCGACAACAGCATGGCGCGGCGCAACTGTTCTTCCATCATCGGACCCAGCACAAAACCGATTAGGAAAGGTGCGGGCTCAAACCGGAACAGGCGCATCAGATAGCCGACCCAGCCGAACGCAAGCGTCAACCATACATCAAAGACGTTGTTGTTGATCGAGTAGACGCCAACACAGATCAGGACGATAATCGTGGGATACATGTAGCGGTATGGTATCTTGAGCAGCCGCACCCAAAGCCCAATGAGCGGGATGTTTAGAATAAGAAGCAACACGTTCCCAATTAGGAAGCTTGCGACCAGCCCCCAGAAGAGGTCGGCATGCTCCACCAGCAGCCGAGGTCCCGGAACGATACCGTACATCATCAGGGCCCCGATCACGAGCGCCATCGAGGCACTCCCCGGCACGCCGAGGGTCAGCGTGGGAATGAAGGCGGTCTGCGTGGCCGAGTTGTTCGCCGCCTCTGGAACGGCGACACCTTCGATTGCACCCTTGCCGAAATTCGCGCGATTTGGCGAGATCTTCTTTTCGACTGCATAGGCAACGGCGGATGCGACGGTCTGGCCTGTGCCCGGCAGCGCGCCAAAAAAGCTGCCGATGCCGGAACCGCGCATGATTGGCGCAAAGATGGCTTTCCACTCCTGTTGGGTGGGGTAGAATTGGGAATAGTCGATTTCGTTCTGGTGCGCGCCAGTAGCATTGGCGCGGATCGACACGATCAGTTCACCCACGCCGAAGAGGCCCATAGCAACGATCACCAGATGCACACCATCGCGCATTTCGGGAATTCCCATGGTAAAGCGTTCCGCACCGGTCGTAATATCCACGCCGACAGTGCCAAGCATCAGGCCCACAACAACCATCGCTATGCCCTTCAGCGGGTTCCCGTTCGATACCGCGGAGGCCGCCACAAGGCCCAGAAGGATGACCGCGAAATACTCTGTCGGGCCGAAGTTCAACGCAAGTTCCGCGAGACTTGGCGCAAGTACCGCCATGACGATCATTCCCATGATTCCGCCGCCAAAGGACGCGATAGCGCTCGCGAAAAGCGCCACACCTGCCCGCCCCTCGCGGGCCATTGGGTAGCCGTCGATGCAGGTAATCGAAGAGGACGGCGTGCCTGGTATGTTCATCAGGATCGAGGCAATTGAGCCACCATATTCTGCCCCATAATAAACGCCTGCGATCATCACCAGCGCTGACGTTGGTTCAAGGTAGAACGTCAAAGGCAGGATCATCGAAATTGCGGCAAGCGAGCCGATGCCAGGCAAAACACCGATAAAAGTTCCCAAAAACACGCCAATGAAACAGTAGAGCAGGTTTTCCGGCTGAAGCGCGACGAGCAATCCGTTCCCAAATCCGGTCAGAATCTCCATCTTAAAGGCCCATAAACGCGTCGAACGGCAAGCCAATCAGACCGATGAATAACGCCCAGCATACCAGCGACACGCCAGCGCCCAGTGCAAGCTTTCCAACCAACCGCAGCGACGGGTCCGGAAGGCTAGCGGTAATGGTTGTCAGAAACACGCCGGGCACCAAACCGATCCGGCCAACTGTGAGGGCGAAAACCGCCAATGCCGCGCCAATCGCTGCGAACGATATCCAATCGGGTGGTTCCGCGTCCGATGTGTCGCGCAGGTCAGCGGCGATGATGGCGAGAGACAGCACCGCAAGCGTGAAACCGGTGATGACCGGGAACGCGCCGGTGCCGAGACGGCGCAAGGACCCGATACCTAGCTCAAACCCGCCAACGATGAACACCATGCTCAAAGCCAGAAGCCCGGCCCCCCCGAGGGCTCCGACATATGTAAGAGACGGACGGGCGGTCTGATCCTTTCGACGCAAGCGCAATAGAAGGTCCTTCATGGTCCAGATCCTCTTGTGCTTGCTACCGATGTGAAGGTGGTTTCAGGCGCCCCATTAGTCGTGGGCATTGCGCCCGCCAGCTTGGCGAGCCGGGCCCGCATGACCGAAACGACCTCTCCCAGTGCGCAGGTCAATTCTTCATCCGGGTCGGCCGCAAGCCTGTGTTCGAATTGAGCAATCACGGCGGAAATGTCGGTTTGTGCGTGTAGCGCGATAACGAAAGGATACCCGTGATGCCGCAGGTACCGTCGGTTGAGCTCCGATAGTCGCTCTGACAGCTGAAGATCGGGCCGAAGCAATCGAAGCCGACCCTGCTCATTTTGCGATGCCTGTGTTATGTTGGCTGGGTCGGATGGCGACAACTCAGGATGCGCACACAGCAACAGCACGGCTTCATCGTGAGACAAATGGCTCACTTCGGTGGCAAGCCAGGCGGCCAGATGGTCGGCGTCGCGAAACGGTCGCGCCGCTGCCGCGCGATGGGCAAGCCAGGGCGAACGCTCGACGACCCTATCCATCATGGCGGCGGCTTGACTGTCTGTCGCCCTGTTCAAAGCGCTAATCGAAAAAGAGAGTGGCGCGGTGTCCGGCATGTGGTTCTCCGAGTGATCCCGCAGATACTAGCCTCGCTTAGCCATTGCCATCTATTGCAAAAGAATCCATGCTGCATACGCAAAAAGGCAACGCTCTAGGGAGATAGGATGCCGCTTCACCTTCTGCCGAGAAGCCTAAATTATCTCGAAACTGTCGCCCGGGTCGGGTCCATTCAGGCCGCCTCACGGGCACTTGGTATCGCCGCCTCGGCAATCGACCGACAAATCATCGCTTTGGAGGAGCTATGCCAAACTCCTCTTTTTGAAAGGCACGCACGTGGTATGCGGCTCACCTCTGCGGGCGAAACGGCAGTGCTGATGGCACGGCGTTGGCGCGCGGATGAGGCCCGTCTCGAAGAAGACTTGCGCACCATGCGCGGAGAGCAATTCGGCACTGTGCGTCTGGGCGCTATGGACAGCCTCGCAAATTCGGTTCTTCCGGATTTGATAGAGACGTTTGCAGAGCGTTATTCGCGCATCAGGTTCTCCGTTGACATCATGACCCCAAAAGAAGTCGCGCACGAACTCGAAATCGGAAGCATCGATCTTGCCTTGGCCTTCAATCTGCCGACAGACAAGTCTCGGCACGTTCTCTGGTCCGCGCCCTTGCCCCTTGGTTGCGTGGTCGGGGTGGGTCATCCGCTTTGGGGAGCTGAGCGAACCACCCTGAGCGAAGCCGCGAAGCACCCACTCGCTGTTCAAAGCCGCGCCTTGCCGGTGCGCGGATATCTCGACGAACGCTACGGCTGGCTGTTCGATCAAGCCGAACCCACACTGGTGACGAATTCCTTACAGTTTTTAAAACAAGCGCTGATCGGTGGCTCGTATCTTGCGATTACGTCGCAACTTGACACCCTGCGAGAACTAGAAGAAGGCAGCTTATTCTTTGTACCGTTAGCGGATAAGAATTTGCGACCCCAGACGATCAGCGTCGTTGTCGATGCCAGACGATCCTTGTCCCGTGCCGCGCGGTTGGTTGGCGAGGCGCTGTCTGAAATGCTGCCGGCAAGTTTGTTGCGGGTCAGCCTGTCAAAGAAACGCGATCCACCCACACCCATTCGTGTTCTCAAAACCTGATCCTGTTTGCTACTTCTCGGGCTTTTGTGCACCGGGGGCCATGGTCGCTATATTTTCTCGACAGAACCTTGCTCTTTTTCATTCGCTGATGACCTGAGAGATCAACGACATCTTAGAAACGGACAATAACTCTGTATACATGCACCTTCCAATATCGAGGTAACCGGTCAGACACGAGTAGCCCTTAGCAGACGACCAGCTGCTACACACGATGCTGTACTGCAGTTTGCCCGCCCCGGTTGGTGTGGATAGCTCCTGCTCCACCCGGCGTCGCAATGCGCCATACTGCAGTTGTCTATCACTGCTATGAAAGGAGCTACCCAATGCAAGTTACAACAATCGGTATCGATCTGGCCAAACATGTTTTTCAGGTTCACGGAATTACTGAGGATGGGGAGGTTGTCTTCAATCGAGCGATCCGGCGCGCACAACTCATGCAGTTCTTCATCAATCTGGAGCCCTGTTTGATCGGCATGGAGGCATGCGGGTCCAGCCACTATTGGGCGCGAGAACTGACCAAGCTTGGGCACGATGTTCGCTTGATCCCAGCCAATTATGTGAAGCCCTATGTCAAACGCGGCAAATCTGACGCGAATGATGCCGAAGCTATATGTGAAGCGGTGACACGCCCGACGATGCGGTTTGTTGCGCCCAAATCCGAGGAACAGCAGGCCGTCTTGTTCCTGCATTGTGCGCGCGATTTGATCGTCAGGCAACGAACACAACTCAGCAACATGCTTCGCAGTTTGCTCGCCGAGTTTGGTGTCATCATTCCACAAGGAACCGGAGCCGCAGTCAAATACGCCAAAGGTGTTCTGGAGGGAGAAAAGCCCGCCCTTCCGCAAATCGCAATTGATGTTCTGAAACAACTTAGCCACCAACTTGTCGCTATGCATCTCCGGTTCCGCTGGTACGAGATGCGCATGCGACTTCATTCGAAACTGGACAAACGCGTTATGCTGTTGCGCACGATCCCAGGCGTTGGCCCTGTGACCGCGTCCGCCATTGTTGCCACTATCGGCGACGCAAAACAGTTTAAGAATGGTCGACAATTTGCAGCGTGGCTGGGGCTCACACCTCTGAACATGTCGAGTGGCGGAAAAGAACGATTAGGACGGATCACAAAAATGGGTGACCGATACATTCGGCGTCTTTTGGTGACCGGGATGACAGCGAGATTGCGGCAAATGAAAGTGAATCCTGACCGCGTCGATCCATGGGCTATCGGCCTTCTTGAGCGCAAACCTGCTCGACTGGCGACCGTTGCAATGGCAAACAAGACTGCTCGAATTGTCTGGGCGGTGTTAACCAAGAACGAATACTACCGGCCTCACACAGCCTAACAAAAGGAACACCCGAGACAGCAAGACCTACGAAATGATGGCGCACAGTCAGCCCGCCAACCAAGACACCCCGTCGAATGTCCAGGACACATTGTTGTTCGATAAGCCGTTTGGGACTTGGTCGCGGAAACCATCAGGGCCGGCGGCTACGAGTGCCGCGCAAACAGGCCGGACACACGTCTGCTTCTGACCAGTGCGAAATTACTTCAAATATGTCTTGCTATGCAGGAGCTATCCACACAGGGCATTCATGCAGACCGCAGAACTTTCTTGAGCCAAATGATCGAAATGCGGAGTTTTCTGATCTGGGTATCAGCAAATGAACTGGCTGCCTTTTGGATGATCTAGAATACTAAATCTGATGGCAGGTAACTTCTTGGATAATCCGACCGTTTCCAGTCGGCCCAATGCCTATCGTGGCCTTTCAAAAATGAGTTTTGAAGACTTGGTTTCGGTCGAAATATTTTCCGCACTTGTTTACTCTGCGGCGCATGAAACACAGGCGATATCGAGCCGATGGTTGTATCAAGGTGCAAGTCATCCGGAACAGGCCACCAGGGTTGACAAGATGTCACCTACTGGTAGCGCTGAAATATGAAAAATACCCTTGCCAGATCCAAGCCCATTCGCACGCGTGATCCAGAGCGCACCAAAGCCCAAATCCTTGAGGCGGCATTGAATGAATTTGTATCGCATGGATACAATGGCGCAAAGGTCCATCAGATAGCGAAAAGCGCAGGGTGTAACGCGCGGCTTATCTACCATTATTTCGACAATAAAGAGCGCCTTTACGAGGCAGCACTGCGCAGCATTTATTCCGAGATCCGCAAGCGCGAGGTCGCTCTGCATCTGGATACCCTGCCACCTGAACAGGCAATCATGCGACTGACCGAGACAACGTTTGATTTCTTTGAAAACAATACGGCCTTCCTGTCCATTATCCGCAGCGAGAACCTTCTCGGGGGGCGCTTTATCGCCCAGATACCGGAAATCCAGCAGATGTCGGCACCGTTCTTAGACAATATTTCCGATGTGCTGAAGCGCGGCCATGCCGAGGGTGTGTTTCGGGCAGAAATTGATGCTTTGCAACTTTACGTCAGCATTGTCGCTTTAAGTGCGCACCACATTAATGCCAGCCACACATTGTCAGCCACCTTCGGGCTCAATGTGTCTGGAAGTGACTGGCGACGTGACCGCCGTCAGCATGTTTTGGACATGGTTAACAGCGCCGTCAGATAAGCGACGCGTTGCCTTGTCTCACGTTTGGGTCATGCGGCGGTATACCTCTGCATATGTATAATCCTTGCTCGGAGTACATGAAAACAGCCCAATAAGTAGGCAGACCCGAAATAATTCAATTTTCATTTACTTAACTGCTTCCCACTTCAGTCCTTGCCGCTGCTAGCTCTCTGGCATGAACATGACAGCTAGCATACCCGCAGTCGCCGCGCAGCAGGCCAAGCCTGCCAGCGCTCATCCTCGACCGGCGTTGGAACTGGATAACGCCTCTGTTGTTTTCGGCAGTGGAGAAAAAGCAGTCACCGCCCTGTCGCCCACGAAGCTGAAGATGGAAAAAGGCGATTTTCTCGCTCTTGTCGGCCCTTCCGGTTGCGGCAAGTCCACGATCCTTAAGCTTGTGAGCAACCTTATCCAGCCAAGTGCGGGTCTGGTTCTGGTCGGCGGTAAAGAGGCGAAGGCCAAAGAGTTGCGTATCGGTATGGCATTTCAAAACCCAACCATGCTTCCATGGCTCACGATTGAGCAGAACATTATGATGCCGCTTAAGATAGTTGAGCCGTTCAAACACAGTTATCGCAAAGATAAGACCGGCGCGTTCCGTGACCGTGTGCATGATCTGCTTGGGCAAGTGGGTTTGAAGGATTTCGCCAGCCACTTTCCGTGGCAGCTGTCAGGCGGGATGTTGCAACGATCGAATCTATGCCGGTCCTTGATCCACGAGCCTGATCTTCTGCTGCTCGATGAACCCTTCGGGGCGCTTGACCAGTTCACCCGCGAAGAACTGTGGCAAATCATGCAAAAACTGTATCTCGACCGCAAGCCGACCGTTCTTTTGGTCACCCATGACCTGCGCGAAGCCGGATACCTTGCTAACCGCATCTGCGTGATGAGCGCGCGTCCGGGGCGTATCATCTCGGATGAACCTGTAGACATCCCGATGCCCCGCGATATTGGCATGATCTACAGCCCGGAATTTGTCGAAATGACCCAAGGACTGCGCGAACTTATCGCGCAAGTTCGCAGCACATAAGGCCGCGCCATGACTGATAAACAACGCATTCGGGTACTCTCGACGTCGCTAATCATCGGGTTTTTCCTGACATGGGAGGTGCTATGCATCGTCCTGAACGTGTCGGACCTCGTTCTGCCGCGGCCATCTGAAATTCTGGTCACGATGTGGACCCGCTTTCCTGTGCTCTGGCCACATATCCTGCAAACGCTCTATTCTACGCTGATCGGGTTCTCGCTTGGGGTTATGATCGGCGTTACCTTGGGAGTGATTGTAGGCACATCTAAAGTGGCTTATGCGGTTGCCTATCCATTGCTGGTCGGGTTTTCCTCAATTCCCAAAGTGGCAGTTGTGCCGATCTTTGTTCTTTGGTTCGGCTCGGGCACAACGCCTGCAATCCTGACCGCGATGGTGATCTGCGTCTTCCCAATCGTCGTGAATATCGCCACAGGCCTTGCCACTACAGAGCCCGAGCTTGAGGACGTTCTCAAAACGCTTGGCGCGTCAAAATCTGAGATCCTTTGGAATGTCGGTCTGCCACGCGCAATGCCTTACTTCTTTGCCTCTTTGAAGGTGGCAATCACGCTGGCTTTCGTCGGTGCGGTTCTATCGGAAACGGTCGCGTCCAACATGGGCATCGGCAACGTGATGATGACGGCCTCTTCGAACTTCCAAGTCTCGCTTGTTTTTGCTGGATTGATCATCCTCGCCCTGATGGGTGTTGCCCTTTACGCGCTCTTCTCATGGCTTGAAGCGCGCGTGACCGGCTGGGCCACGCGCGGCAATGACATTGCCATTACCTAATTATCCGTCTCTCTCCTCCATCCAATCGAAAAGGACCTTCCCATGAAACACTCTCTGTTCGGTGCAGCCCTCACACTCATGGTCGGAGCCGTTCCCGCCCTTGCAGATATGACCGATATCCGCTTCACGCTGGGCTGGAAAACCCAAGGGTCCGACGCGCCGTTTCTTCTGGCGCTGAATAAAGGCTACTTTGAAGACGAAGGCCTGAACGTCACCATCGACCAAGGCGAGGGATCGGCTGCGACCGTGACGCGCATCATGGGCGGGGCTTACGATGCAGGTTTTGGCGACATTAATGCCATCATCCAAAACGCAGCCGCCCGCCCCGGTGAAGCGCCTGTCATGGTGTACCAGCTGTGGAACCGCCCTCCATTCGCGATTGTAACGCCAAAGACGGCAGGCATCGAAACGCCCGCTGATTTTGAGGGCAAGACACTCGGTGGTGCACAGGGTACGCCGACAACCCGCTTATTCCCAGTCTTTGCGGAACTGAACGGCATCGACCTCGAATTGGTATCGCAGGAAAGTATGGCGCCGAACCTGCAAGAGCCGATGATGATCCGTGGTGATATCGACGGTGCATTCGTCTTTACTTCGACAAGCTGGTTCAACCTGATCGCGAACCGCCAAGACCCTGCCAACGACTACAACTGGTTCAACTTCGAAGACTACGGCATGGACCTGTATTCTAACGGCATGATGGTGTCGCGCAAACTGATGGCTGAAAATCCCGAAGCGGTGGCCGGTCTGGTACGCGCGGTGAACAAGGCCACAATGGAAGTGGCTGCTAATCAAGACAGCTCGGTCGAGGCGATTATGGCTTTTGATAACCTTATTAACCCTGAGCTTGAACTTGCTCGCCTTGAGTTCGCGCTGACAAACCTGATGAACGCGCCTGAAGTGACTGAAATCGGCATGGGTGATCTGGTGGACGAACGACTGACGCGGTCGATCGAAATTGTCGCCAAAGGCTATGACCTTGATCGACTGCCCGAAGCGTCCGAAATCTTTGACCGCTCATTCCTGCCGCCCGTGGACGCGCGCGCCTTCGAAGTGACGCTGAACTAAGTAATCGAATATACATGCGCCAAGGCTCTTGCTTTGGCGCATGTTCTTCGTCTGGAAACCGTGGGCACATGACCAAAACTCTGATCCGGGGCGCTCAAGTTTTTGTTGAAAACGACAATTTTGCTGAAGTATCACTTCTCATCGACAAAGATCAGATCGCGGCGATCCTGCCCAAGAGTGAAACCGTCGCTGATGCAAAGCCTTTTGATGCCACCGGACGCATCATCATTCCCGGCCTTGTTAACGGGCACACCCATTCGCACGGCGCATTGGCGCGTGGAGGTGTTCCAGACGATGCGATCCTTGAAACATTCCTAGCAGGTTCGGCTTGGCTGAACCTTGACCGCAGCCACGACGATCTGGCCTTATGTGCGCAGCTCTCTGCGGTAGAGTTGATCCGCAAAGGCTGCACCAGTTGTTTCGATCTTTTCATCGAACTGCCCGGACCAACGGTTGAGGGCACATATGCGGTCGCACATGCCTATCATGATGTGGGTCTACGCGCAGTTGTGGCACCGATGATCGCGGATCAGACGATTTATCAAGCCCTGCCTGGACTGCTGGATACCTTTGAGGGCCCATTAAGAGAGGCCGTCGCAGCCATAACGCTGCCTGATTGGCGCAGCACATTGGCCGTATGCGATCAGGCACTAAGAAACTGGCCCGTGCCTACGGGTCGTGTGCGCCCAGGGCTTGGTCCAACCATCCCGCTGCATTGTTCGGACGCCTTCCTGCAAGCCTGCGCCCATCTGTCCGACGACATCTCTATGCCGCTCCAGACCCATTTGGCAGAAACGCGGCTGCAACAGGTCATGGCACAACGCAAGTTTGGCACATCACTCGGCGAACATCTGTCCGAACTTGGCGTCCTATCGCCCCGGTTCAGCGGTGCGCACGGCGTCTGGCTATCTGAAGCAGAAATGACGTTGCTGGCCGCGGCCGAGGCAGGCATTTCGCACAATCCGATGAGCAATCTCCGGCTCGGCTCTGGGATCGCCCCTCTGCGCAGGCTTGCAGATGCCGGTGTCGCGATGGGAATCGGCACCGATGCAAGTAATACATCCGACGGCCAGAACATGTTCGAGGCAATGCGCCTTGCCACCACGCTGAGCCGTGTAAACACATCTGACAGCGAACAATGGGTGCGCACAACAGAGGCCTTTGACATGGCGACGCGTGGCAGCGCACGTCTGCTGGGGTTCGACAGCGTGGGCCAGATTGCGCTAGGTTGGGCTGCGGATTTGGTATTCCTCGATCAAAGCTATTGTCACTACACACCGCAGCGCACGACACTGGACCAGATCGTCATGGCAGAAACAGGGGCCGCCGTACGCGAGGTGATGATTGCGGGGCAAATGGTATTTTCTGACGACCGGATCCTGACCTTGGACGAAGCGGCTCTGCGCCAACGCGCTTTGGTGGCGGCAGATCGCATAACCCACGCCAACGTCGGGGCCCGTACGATGAATGCCGCCGCTGCCGAAGTGGTCAAAGGCTTTTGCCAGCGCCATTGCACAGCTCACCTTCCGTAATGAAAGAGGATATTATGGACCAGAAAACCGACCCCGCCATCGCCGCGAAAATGATTGTCGAAGCTTATCTCGAACGTTCAATGGTGCCTGACCCAGTGGGTGCGCGCGCCTATGTGTCGGATGATTTTGATATCACCTTTACCGGTGGCCGTAAATTCACCGGGCCGGACCAGACGGCCGCCTTCAACGCTAAGCGTTATAAGTGGGTGAAGAAGAAGTTTCTGCGCACCGATGCCGCCCATGATCCGGCAACGGGGGACGTTCATGTTTACAATACGGGCTATCTCTACGGCGAATGGCTTGATGGCACGACGTTCGATACCAATCGCTATATGGACAGCTTTGTTGTCCGCAACGGTCAGATCGTAAGCACCAATGTTTGGAACGACAGCGCAGAAATACTGCTTGAAAAGGCAGGCTTGTCCGAGGCTCCGTTATGATCAAATTAAAGAGCCACGACCGATATGATTACACCGCGATCACAGCCAGATCTGATTACTCATGGCCCGGCGGCAAACGATTGGCCGTCTATATCGGTCTGAACCTTGAACACTTTGCCTTCGGTGAAGGGTTGGGTGCAGAACTTGCACCCGGCGGGCCACAACCCGATATTCTGAACTATGCATGGCGCGATTATGGCAACCGCGTTGGCGCATGGCGGATGCTCGAAATGTTCGACGCAATGAACCTGCCCGCGAGCGTCCTGGCTAATTCTGCGATGTATGATTACGCACCTGACCTTATGGCGGCATTCAGCGCGCGTGGCGATGAAATTGTCGGCCATGGCCGTACCAATTCGGAGCGTCAAAGCGCCCTGTCCCCTGCGGACGAAGAAGCCCTGATCGTTGAAGCGACAGAGGTTCTGACCAAGGCCGAAGAAAAAGCCCCAAAAGGTTGGCTCTCGCCCTGGATTGCGGAAAGTCCTGTCACGCCTGATTTGTTGAAAAAGACAGGTTATGACTATACCTTGAACTGGTGCATGGACGATCAACCCATCTGGATGAGAACCGCGCACGGACCGCTTCTTTCCATCCCATATCCGCAAGAAGCCAACGACATCCCCTCCATTGTTGCCCGTAAAGACGGTGCTGCGGCGTTTGCCGATATTCTGATCGACACCTTCGACGAGATGCTGGAGCAATCGAAATCGGAACCCTTGGTGATGGGCATTGCTTTGCATCCTTATCTTGTCGGCCAACCCTACCGCCTGCGTCACCTACGCCGCGCTTTGACCCATATTTGCCGATGCCGCGATGACATCTGGATAACCCAAGCGGGTTCGATCTATGATGTATTCCCCAAAAAAGTTGATGCGTAATACGCTAACCGATTGAGCGCTGCGTAGCGACCTTCTTTAGTGTCCGTCGTCATAGATTTTGGGTCAGAGGGGCGTTGTTACATGGGTCTCAAGTCCACTGATATCGGGTGCGGTCTGTCTTCTTGAGGATGCTGCAAATGCAGTACAATTTTAACGCTGATCGTCGCGCCAGAATCCCGAAGCAAAGGCGTTCTATGACCAACGGTGCCGATTACAATGAGAGCCTGCGGCGGCGTGGCGATCTGACTGTTTAGCTCAGCGAGGATGTACTTGCGGTGTGGCCGGTTCCACGACGCACGACACCTGATGGCCAGCCTGTGTATTCTGATTACGCGATTGAAATGTGGCTAACGTTGCGGATGGTGTTCAGGCAGGCGCTTCGGCAAACGCAAGGGTTGATGCGCTCTATTTCCAAGCGGATGAGGCTTGATACCACGGTGCCGCATTTCACGATCATGTCACGCAGAGGCAATGGGCTGAGCTTGGCCCCCAAAACTGCATCCGAGACCACCAAACCCGTTCAACTGTTTGTGGATAGCACCGGGCTCCAGATCTTTGGCGAGGGTGAATGGCTTGAGGAAAAGCACACAACAAAGAGTAAACGACGTGCTTGGCGCAATCTGCACCTTGGTCTTGAACTTGTGAGCGGAGAGATCGTTTGCTCTGAATTGACCGCGGATGACATTGGCGACCCCAATCTCCTGCCGGGCCTGCTGGATCAGATCGGTGGCCCTTTTGAGAAGTTTCTTGCTGATGGTGCTTACGATGGCGAGCCAACGGTCAGGGCTCTGACCGAGCACTTCGGCCCGTTGATCGAAGTCACCATCCCAACACCCAAGAACGCGGTTGTAAGCGTCGTCGTCGCGCAAAAGCCGAGGATTCGGGACCAGCACATTACCGAAATCGAAGCGCACTGTCGGATGGCTTGGCAGAAGTCATCCGGCTACAATCAGCACAGTCGCATCAAGACGCAGATCGGCCGTTGGAAGGCTGTCATCGGGCACAAGCTCAAGGCGCGCACCCTCAAAAATCATCAAACAGAAGCCAAAATTTGCGTCCGTTTCCTTAACCGGATGACTGAACTTGGCCGCCCTAAGTTCGAACGCAACGCCTGAAATCCGTCTCGGGTAGGGCGCGTTCCGACCTCTTTTTGCTCCATGCAACAACGTCGGTCGAAGGTGGCTTGGGATGCTTCTTTCTATTTGCGGGCTTGAAGCTGACACCTTCTGGGACCCAATAGTGCATTCCCCAAATCCGACTTTCGGACGAGTACAGCATTTCGGAAGACTGGGCTCTCAGCCGCCATTGACACCCTGTTCCTCTAACGACCGCTATGGGTTCATCAGCCTTTGAAATTCCACGATAGCAGCAGATCGATGTGTTTTTGCTTGTGGCCGTTGACGATGGCAGTGAGGACGCCGGTGAGATAGCGGTGCGGTTCGACGTGGTTCAATTTGCAGGTCTCAATGAGTGATGCGATGACAGCCCAGTTTTGCGCGCCGGCGTCATGGCCTGCAAAGAGCGCGTTCTTGCGCTGAAGGGCCAGTTTCCGTTTATTCTGCCCATGTCGGGTCAGTTTATCGCGTGCAGTATAGGTGGCACGCATATTTTGGTGCCAATGTAAAAGTCTATAGGTCCTATCGGCGCGGCGATGGGACGTATGTGGGGATTGAACGAGATCCGGGCGTTGCTGTCATGGCTCCGGCCTGGGTTCTGGATGCTACAGTTTGCGGGCTGATGACATTGGGATCACCGGAGGTGTCGGTGGCCGGATTGCTGGATTTGTCCTCAATTCTGACATTGCAAGGTTTTCGGCGAAGCTTTGATGAGAGCGACTCATCGAAGGAAGCCGAACATGACCACCCTCAGAACAACCAATCTGGCGCAACTGCCTCTTCCATTTCATCCGCCAGTGACTGCCCCGATGAACGAGCAGGAGCGAGAGATGCTGAGGCAGGCTCTTGCACAATTGCTTCTGGAAGCGGCCAGCCTGACACAGGAGGGATCAAATGATGGGTAACAATGACCTCACACCTATCGCAATATTGCCGCCTGCGTTGTTGCAGCGCCGGGCTATAGTCTATGTCCGGCAATCGACACAAAGCCAGGTCATGACCAATCTTGAGAGCCAACGGCGGCAATACGACCTGGTGTCTTCTGCACGCCAGTACGGTTTCCAAGCGGTAGATGTCATCGACGATGATCTCGGGATATCCGCGAGTGGAAGCGCTGTCCGACCGGGATTCGAACGTTTGGTTGCGGCTCTCTGTTCTGGCGAAGTTGGTGCAGTGTTTTGCTTAGAAGTCTCTCGATTGGCCCGCAACGGACGGGACTGGCACCATGTTCTTGAGATCTGTGGCATGGTTGAGGCACGCGTTGTGGATCACGATGGCGTTTATGATCCTCGCCTCCCGAACGACCGACTTCTGTTAGGCATGAAGGGCAGCATCAGCGAGTTTGAACTGGGGATACTGCGAACGCGGATGCTGGACGCTGCCCGTGCGAAGGCCAGGCGTGGCGAACTGCGCTACACCCCACCGATTGGCTATCTTTGGGACCGAGATGCCGGGATCATGTTTGATCCAGACGTGCGGATTCAGGAGGTGATACGCGGGATATTCACTCGTTTTGAAGAACTTGGCAGCGCCAGACAGGTCCTGTTGTCGATGGCTGATCAGGGTATCCATTTTCCACGGCCATCGGACGGTATCCGGCTGACATCTTTTGAGTGGCAGCCAATCCGGTATCGCAATGTCATCAGCATTCTCAAAAATACGTTCTACGCAGGCGTTTATGCTTATGGTAAAACTGGGAAGAAGACGGAGATCAGGGACGGCCGCGCCCATGTCAGCTACAAAAATCACAAATCGCCCGAGGATTGGGAGGTGGTTCTCCACGACCACCACGCTGCCTATATCGAGTTGGGGGCGTATGAACGCAATCAGGCGCAACTCGCGCGCAATGCGTTTGGCAAGGCCGGTGGGACAAAGTCGGCCCGCGGTGGTCGAGCTTTGCTCGCCGGGCTCATGTCCTGTGCCAAATGTGGGAGACGGCTGCACGTTGTCTATGCGGGCCGAACACACCGTCCTGTCTATCGGTGTGACAATCCCAACCTGCTTTTGGGCCAAAAGCGGTGCTTCACATTCGGTGGTGCGCGCGCAGAGACCCTCATTGTTAGCGCCGTTTTGCAAGCCGTTGCCCCGCTGGCCATTGAGGCAGCGCTACAGGCGCAAATCTACATGAGCAATGCAGAGGAAGATCGACGCCAGCTGTTGGAGCTGGAACTGAAGCAAGCGGAATATGACGCCACGCTTGCAGAACGTCGATATGCGGCGTGTGACCCGGAGAACCGCCTGATAGCCGCGACGCTGGAGAAACGCTGGGAGGAAGCTCTCTCGCGGGTCCAAGCCTTCAAGGAACGCATGGCGAGCTCTCCAGACGCGCACGAGACCTTTGATCCAAGCGCATTGAACGGATTGGCGCAGGATCTAAAAGCCGCATGGGAGGCACCTACGGTGAGCATGCGTGCTCGCCAGCAACTGCTCCGGACCTTGATCGAGGACATCGTCGCCGATGTGGATGACACAAGCCGTGAGATTGTGCTGGTCGTCCACTGGAAAGGCGGGCGACACACGGAATTGCGGGTCAAAAAACCAAAGACTGGCGAGCATGGTGCAAAAACCAGCGAGGAGGCCTTAGCGATCATCCGCGAGATGGCAGGGCGATGGTCAGATGGATCCATTGCGGCCTCGCTGAACCGCATGGGCATCCGCACCGGTCAGGACAAAACATGGAATGCAAAGCGCGTGTCCTCCATAAGGCGCGTGAACAACATCCGCGGCTACCTCTCCGCTGACAAGGATAGCCCGTGGCGCACCATGTCTGAGGCCGCAAAAGAGCTCGGTGTGACCAATCACGTGATCCGACGGCTGATCAAGGACGCAATTCTGCCTGCAAAACAGGTTGTCGATGGCGCGCCTTACCAAATCAGGACCGAAGACCTACAATCTGGTCAGGTAATACAAGCACTACGCCGCAAAAAGCGCCCGTGTCGCAGACAAAGCGACCAGCAGCTTTCAATGTTTACAAGCACTTAAAAAGGGGGTGCATAATGACCAACCATTCGCGATGGGGCGGATGGTGCGCTCGACGGCGTTGCTGCCCATCTCGATCCGGCCATCAGTCAGGAACAAGATCAAGCCGTCCCAGTATTTGGCGATATACTTCAGGGCTTCACCCGTTGGGGATTTGGCAGAGACCTGCGAACGTGAGCTATCGAGCCATTCTTTGAACGCTGCAATCTTCGGTGCGGATCGGTCTTGCCGGATGGCCTGGCGTTCTTCGGCTGTCAGCCCGCGGGCTTTGCTCTCTATCCGATAAAGCGCCGCAATCTGCCTGAGACCCTCCTCAGCAATGGGCGCGACATTGTTCTCGGTCAGCTCATAGAGCTTCCGTCGCGCGTGCGCCCAGCAGTAGGCCAGTTGGATTGGTTCATTGTCCCGTGGATCCAGCACGCGGTTGTATCCGGCATAGCCGTCGACGTGCAGGATGTCCTCAAAGCCCTGCAAGAAATCAACTGCATGTTGGCCGGACCATCCCGGCGTATAAGTGAAGACTACACCCGGCGGTTCCGGTCCATTCCAAGCGTGGTCATCGCGGGCCAGCGCCCAGAAATACCGCTTCTTGGTTTTGCCACGTCCCGGATCACGAACCGGCGCGGGCGTCTCGTCCATGAACAGTTTGCCGGATGTCTTGAGGTGCGCCAGCAGCGCTGCGTGGATTGGTCTGAGTTCATAGGCTGCTTTGCCAGCCCAGAGAGCCAATGTGGACCGGTCGAAATCAACGCCTTGGCGCGCATATATCTGGCTTTGACGATAAAGCGGAAGATGATCCGCATGTTTTGATACCAGTACACTGGCCACAGTTGCCTTTGTCGGCATCCCGCCTTCGATCAGGCGCAGGTTTGCTGGTGTTTGCACAATGCCGGTCTCACATGATCGACACGCATACTTCGGACGGCGTGTGACAATCACGCGGAACTGGGCGGGTACGATATCCAACCGTTCGCTCACATCCTCGCTAATGATGTGGCGGGTGGTGCCGTCACCGCAGGTCAGCTCATCCGGTTCAATGATCTCTTCGACACGCGGCAGGTGTTTTGGCAATACGCCACATCCTACGCGACGATTTGGCTTTGTTTGCTTTGGCGGATCAATCGCCGCATCTTCCGCGTGGACCTCAGCTATGGCCGCCTCGATATCTTCCAATGCGAGATGAATTTGATCAGGGTGCACCTTCTCGAACTTCGCGCCAAACATCGCACGCTCAAAGTCGGTGACCAGCTGCTCAAGACGATCAATGTGCACAATCTTTGCGGGCATCACGCGCACCAGCAGCGATCAAAAGAGCCTGCAAAGTGGCTACATCAGTAGGAAGATCAGCGGCAATATTCATGGTGTCCAGCTATAAAAGTTGACACCAATCCACCTGTATAAAACGCCACCCGAGTCATTCTGCCGCAGCTGGTGGACGGGTCTCCAGTGCGGTGACGCGCCGTCAGTCTAGCCCCGCAAAAAGTGCCTCGAACTGTGCCGGATCAAGCCGTAAAACACCGTCCCGGATGGCAGGCCACTTGAAGGCATTTTGTTCGAGCCGTTTGTAAGCCATGACGAGACCGGTGCCGTCCCACCAGATCATCTTAAGCCGATCGGCACGTTTGGCGCGGAATACATAGACCGCACCATCAAACGGCTTCTATTGCAGATGGCTCTGCACTAACGCCGCAAGCCCATCATGTCCCTTCCGGAAATCCACTGGCTTGGTGGCCACGAAGATCTGCACCCTATGCGACGGGTGGATCACAACGCAGCCACGATCTCGGCGATGCGCGCGGCAGGCGTGTCGCCAGCCAATCGGATCGTGACGCCACCTTTGAGAAGGTCGATTGTTGTGACCGGCACTGGCGGCGTTGGTGCAGCAATCGCGGGTACGGCCAGTTTGACAGGTGCAAAAACCGCGTTTTTATCTGCGGGCAAAACCAATTTGCCCTCACGCGCCTTGCGCCGCCAATCTGATATGCGCGTCGGCCGCAAACCATGCCTAGCGGCAACCGCACTTACAGTGATCCCCTTCACGAGCGTCTCAGCACCAATCCGTGCCTTCAAATATTCCGGTCAATGCTTGCGACCAGAGAAACTCCCAAAGTCTCTGCAGTGTTCTCCATAGATAAATTCCCTTCCAAAACCTGAAGGGCAGGAATCGCATCTACCAACCTTAGGCGGTAGTGTGGGGCTGAGCCAACGCTTACTATGATCTCTTCAAATCAAGGCTCGATAAAAAGGTTGATTTCGCTGATGTGTGCGATCTGCCTTTGGTAATTTCTTCTACTGAGGTATTATACGTGGTTTTATATTATATATTAATATCAATTTATTATGGAATATATAATACTGACCCTCGGTTCGCCATCAAAGTGTCTGTGAACTTTCATGATAAGATTCATTTCCCGTCACAAAACGTCATTTCGATTGCAAACTTAGTGTCCTGTGGAACGAACTGTTGCGTTAACTTCCGGCGCAGATAGTTTTATCTGCTGCCTTGGTTTCGGACGGCCGCGTTGAATAGCTCGTTGATGAAGCTGATCTCGCTTCGGACGCCCGACTGCCGTGTTTGTATGTGTCCGTTCTTGGTGGTTCTGATTGGTTCTATCCCCAGTAGTGTCGTTTTGGCAAATCGCAGAGATCGGACGCTTTACCGATATCCGAACAATCTCTTCAGGGCGGCATGGTCGCTTGCGACGCGGTTGTTCAGATACTTGCGATCAACATGGGTGATGGAGTCAAAGGGCGGATCGTAGCGAAGGTTGATCTCGCGGATCACCTTTCGATAGGTCGGCGCCTTATCTGTGCAGATTGAAACGAGGCGGTGCAGCAGCACACTTTCAATTGCCTTATTCAGAAAGGCTTTTACCGCTTTCGCCTCGCCTCGCCTCGCCTCGCATCGCATCGGGCCGTCCGCCTGAAATCCAAGCAATTGACCGTTCGCATCAATTGCGCGCCACATGTACCGCCATTTTCCACCGGCCCGTATGTAGGTTTCATCCATTGCCCGGCAGGCGATCACACGATGATCTGCCGAGAGGAGACGTGCTAGTTCAGGCTAGCGCGGCTGAGAGGGCGCTAAGCAGGCCTGAACAGTTCAGGCCCAAACTTCTGCACGCATCGAAAGACCGTCGAGCGGTCGACATCCAGCCCTCGCTCCGCCAGCAGGTCCGCCACATCTTGGTGGGATAGTGGGTACCGCAGATACTGCCGAACCGCACACAGGATGATCACTGAGGGGAAACCGGTAGCGCTTGAACGGCTGTTTGCTTGCCATGTAGAAGTCCCTTTGATCAATAATTCCACGACAAGCTGACCGTTAATGCAACAGTCCTACTTTGAGGTGCGTATGGTGGCTATCATGCGCGGTCTTTGGCTTCAGCGCTTGTGGGGCCAAATAGAGCGATTTGATGCAACACACCCCGTCTCAAGTAAGCTTGCGGGGTTGTCCAGTATCGTCGAGTTGCTTTCTCATACGGCCCGGCGTGAACAGGCCCGGCATTGTCCAGTTGGGAGTTTCGCCAACAAAATCTTCGAAAAAACCAATGGCGAGATTTACGTCTTCGTTCACGTTTTCGCGAAAAGACCACCAGGTCCGCAAATCACCCAGTTTGGGAGCTGTATCCGCGGACAGTGAAAAATCCTGTTCAATCACCGCATCGCGCACAGCAAGGCAAAACGAAACGTAGAGATACCCTTCAGGCCAAAAGGTTGCGGGTTGGTCGCGTTCACCTTCGTCTTCCTGCGCTGTGACGGGAGCAAAACGCACCATTTCTCGCAGCATAAGGCCAGCCGCAAATGTAACGTACTCCAGCCGGTGTTCCTGCGCTTTGAATTTCTGCGCCTCGAAAGACCGAAACCACGCGCTGAAAGCCTGCAACAGTTTGGCTTCGTCCAAGGATAGTGTCTTGCCGGTTTCGTGTTCCAGAGACGCGAGAAATTCGCGAAAAGAGCTGACAAACCACCGCGCGCGCAGGATCGTTTTGCGCACGGGCAGGTCGCTGTTTTCCAGAGCGTGCAGGGCTTCTTTCACGTCATATCCTTTCAGACACATCCAGCAGGATTTCGTTGAGCGTCTGTGGGTCGTTCCACGCCTTTTGACAGGCCTCCAGTGATCCTGCACCCAACCAGCCAGATATGCGCACCAGTTCTTCTTCGGGTGTGGCGCCATCCCCCGGCTCCGTCAGCAGCCACAGCACCGCCCCGATGCAGATGCGCAGCGGCAACCCCGCGTCGGGTCCGGCTCCGGAAGCCATAAAACCCGGGGCGACACCGAAAGGTTCACGCCGCACCATCGCATGCAAAAGGGCGGCAGCCCGGTAAGACTGAGTTTCAGCATCATGCCAGCACATGGCCAAGATCGTTTCGCTGACCAGCAGATCAGGTTTGCGCGCCTCTGCCAGTAACACTGAAATCGCGAACCCTGCGCAGGTCGCCATCTGAGTGGCGGACATGTCCGCACCTTGCATTGCCGCTGCGGCATTGGCGACGATCATCGGGTCAGGCGGGCCAGAAAGACCTGCCCCCTTAGGATCAAACGGCGTGATGTTTTCGACCGCATTGCGCAGCGGCCCCGGCAAGGATTCGAGCGCGTGTGAAATCATCGCAGCAGCGGGCCCCGCATGCTGGCGCACGCCGCGCACAAGGTCGCGCAACGGTAATTTCAGAGCACGTGGGTTAGGGTAGGAACTGCTCATTGTGGCAGACCTCTTGATGGTTTCAGCTGGCAGTATAAGCCTTGAGAGCAGTCTTTTCCATAAAAGAAAGTGTGTTCGCCAGATCGCTCACGCCAGCCTGAGAACCCAACCCAGTGGCGTTTTGCGCCGAACTCGCTTGACCCAGCCGGATGCAGTCCTCAACCGACTTACCCAGATGTAGCCCGGTGGCAAAGCCTGCGTTAAAGCAATCGCCGCAGCCGCAGGTACACACGACGTCGATGTCGTAGGCTGGGATTTCGATTTTTACGCCCGTCTGATCGCGGTACATTGCCCCTTCGGCACCCAGCGTCAGGATTACAGCCGCCGCCCCCTGATCCAGCAAAAACCGGGCGATGTCCTCGAGGTCAGTAAGGCCCGACAATGCCATCGCCTCTTCTTCGGAGGGCATGAACACATCCGTATGCGCCAGCAGTGGTTTTATCAGCGCAAGATCATCGGCGGTAGAGGCAAAGACATCCAGCGTTGTCTTGCAGCCGCGTTTCCGTGCTTCTGCCAGAACTTCCAAAGTGCGACCTTTGTCCATGGCGTCCATCAGACCGACCCCACCCACATGCAGAATTTTCGTATCAAGTACGCGATCCAGTTGCGTCTCATCCACAAAAAAGCCCGCCGTTGCGCCCAGTTTATGCAGGGCAGGGCGCGCGCCATCGGGGCGCGTGGTTACGATGCTCGATGACGTCGAAAAATCTGCGCAGCGCTGCATCATTTCACGGTCAACGCCGAAATCATCCAAGCGGCGCAACACCCAATCGCCCATCAGATCATTCCCAACCCCGCCGACCGCCTGCACCCGCAGCCCGTGTTTCGCGGCCACGATCGCAGCCGACCCAGCGGCCCCCGAAACAGCCAGGGCAAAATCATCAACAAAGAACGTATTGCCTCCGGGCGGGATGTCGTTCACCGGTCGGCACAGGGCATCAAAGGTGTAAAACCCCATGGACGTGTAGTCAAAAGTCATGACGCCTCCTTGCGCGTAAGGATTCAGCGCAGCCGCTGACCAGTGGCCGCATCAAACAGACAGATACGCGCAGGATCGAACGTCACAGTGATCGGCGTGTCAAGATCGGCGCGGTAATCCCGGTCGGCCTTGATCTCGACCATGGCGTCCCCGGCTTTGACGGTCAGGTAGGTCAGATCGCCCGTGGGCTCTACCCCAAAGACGGTCCCTGTCAAATGCGGGTCGCTGCCGCCGACGGTGCAGTCTTCGGGCCTGAACCCCAGAACCACACGTTCGCCCAGCGTGGCCGCCAGCCCCGAGACCGTAACCCCCGGCGCGGTGAATACCCCGCCCGTTACCGACCCCTCAACAAGGTTCATTGGCGGTGATCCGATAAACCCGGCCACAAAGGTATTGGCCGGATCATTGTAGATCTCATCCGGTGTGCCGATCTGTTGCACGCCGCCCCCTTCCATGATGACGATGCGGTCCGCCAGCGTCATCGCTTCGATCTGGTCGTGGGTCACGTAGACGGTTGTGACTTTCAATTGCCGCTGGATGTGCTTGATCTGCACCCGCATCGCCTGTCGCAGCTTGGCATCAAGGTTGCTGAGCGGCTCGTCCATCAGGAACACCTGCGGCTGGCGTACAATGGCACGCGCGAGCGCTGCACGTTGACGTTGCCCCCCGGACAAGGCACCGGGCTTGCGATCCAGATAATCGGTCAGTTCTGTCATCTTGGCCGCGCGCTGCACCAGCGCATCCTGATCGGCCTTGGGCACCTCGCGCATACGCAGGGGGAACCGGATGTTTTCATAGATCGTCATGTTGGGATAAAGCGCATAGCCCTGAAAAACCATCGCCACATCGCGGTCGCGGGCGTCGACGTCATTCATGACCTCGCCGTTCATGATGACTTCGCCTTCGCTGGGATCTTCAAGACCTGCGATCATCCGCATCGTCGTGGTCTTGCCACAGCCGGAGGGGCCAAGAAAGACCACGAATTCCTCGTCCGCGATGTCGATATTCACATCGCGCACACCCCAGACGCTGCCCCATTTTTTCTGGATGCCCGAAAGCTCGATCCTTGCCATGTTTTATCCTTTGACCGCGCCCATCGTCAGACCTCGTGACAGATGTTTCTGGATCAAAACGACCACGAGAAACACCGGCACAAAGGCCAGAAAGGCGACCAGTGCAATTGCGTTGTAAATCAACCCGTCCGACCCGCCGGTGAAATTCGCCAGCGCGACCGACATCGTATAGGCGTCAGGGGTCGAGGCGATCAGCAGGGTGAACAGGAATTCGTTGATGGCAAAGATCATCGCGATGACGCTGGCGGTGATGATGCCGGGTAGAATGGCGGGGATGATGATCTCCCACAGAATGCGCAGATCGCCTGCACCATCCGTGCGTGCCGCGTCTTCGAGTTCCTTGGGGATATCCATCATATAAGACCGGATAATCCACGTCACGAAGGACAGGTTGATCGCCGCATAGATCAGCATCAAGGCCCAGACGGAATCCAGCAAGCCCGCATTGCGGAACAGGAAAAAGATCGGGATGGCGACGATGGCCGGGGCCATCATCCGGGTCGACAGAATATAAAACCCGATGTCGTCACGCCCCCGATAAGTATAGCGAGACAGCGAATAAGCGGCAGGGATCGCCAGCACCAGATCAATCAGCACCGACCCGATTATGGCCAGGACTGAGTTGCGCAGGTATTTGGCCATGGGCCAGTCTTCCCAGATCATATGCCAAGCATCCAGACTGAACGTGGGCCAATAGATAGGCTGGGGTGTGATGATCTCTGTGCGGGGGCGCAGCCCGATGGACAGGAACCACAGCACCGGCATCAGGCAAAACAGCGCCCACGCCCCGAGGATCGCATAACGCAGGGTCAGGCTTTCGCCGCGGCGTTTTCTGCGCACAGAGGCCATCGCTACACCTTCGCCGAGACAAAGGCGCGTTTGACCACAAACTGCGCAACGATGATGGTCAGGATCAGCATGATCACCGACGCGGAGGACGCATAGCCAAAATCAAAGAACTTGAACCCCGTGCGGTAGATGAAATAGCTGATCGTCTCGGTCCCAAAGGCAGGCCCTCCCTTGGTGATGACAAAGACGTTGGTGAACATCGTTGTGATATCGATCCCCCGCAGGATCAGCGCCACTGCGATCACCGGTTTCATGATCGGCAGCGAGATGTTCCAGAAGATCTGATACCAGGAAGCGCCATCCAGACGCGCGGCCTCTTCGACTTCTTCATCCTGCCCCTGAAGGGCTGCGACAAAGATGATGAACAGGAACGGCGTCCACTGCCAGACGTCGGCAAGGATCAGGATCGACCGACTCATCCAGATCGAGGACTGGAACGCGATATTGCCGTCAATGAGCCCGATCCGCATGAGCAGATCTGCAAACACCCGCGCATCCAGAAAGAACAGCTTGTAGGTGAAAGCCACCGCCGAGGGCATGAACAGCATCGGGACCAGAAAGATGATCCGCCAGCCTGTGACCCAAGGGTCGCGATAGGCGTAAAACGCCAGCGTCAGCGCGATGACGCATTGCAGGGTCAGCGCAATCGACCCCATCACAAAGGTATTCCAAAGCGCGCCCCAGAATTGATAGTCATTGAATAGCCGTGCGTAGTTATCAAAGCCAACAGGCTGCCATGGACCGAATTTCACAGCATAGAAGCTTTGCACGATGGCATAGACACCCGGATAGAGCGTGATCATCATCAGATAAAGCACCGCCGGGGCCACCAAAAGGTAGGGAAACCACGCTTTTAGGCGCTTGCTTCGTCTTTTGTACGTTCGCGGCGTCGGCTGGCCCGGGGCGGATTGCGCCGCCCCGGGATCCGACAGGTTCGAAGTGCTCATGCTGAGGTCCTGCTCGTCTTGAGGTCGCTAGAACGGCAGAGCCTTGCCTTCGCCCACGTAAAGACCGGGCGCTGCCTCGGCATAATCCACCGGGTCACGACCCTGATAGAAGCCATTGCTGGTCATGATCCGTTTGACCGCTTCAGCTGCGTTGTCCAGCGCTTCCTTCGGCGTAATCTGGCCAACGACGGCGCGGTTGATCTCGTTACCGATGGCCTGTTCGATGGGGAATGCACCGGGCAAACGCGGCGAACACCACGCATGCTCAAGGCTATCGGCCCAGACTTTCGCAGGCTGGGACACCTCATGCAGGTTGGTGTTGGTCAGCACGGATTTGTACCCCGGTGCCACACCGTTTGCATTGGCCTCGTTCATTGCCATGATCGATGCGGTCGTCAGGAACGCGAGCATCAGGAACGCGCCCTCGGGGTTCTGAGCACTGGCCGCCACACAGGATGTAGATCCCGCGATATTCGGTGGTGCAAAACGCCCGCCGTCGATGCGTGGCTCATAAATGGTGACGAAATCATCAACAATCTGGCTTTGGTCCGGCCGCATGGCCTGCGTACCTGAATCCTGCCAGCTGATGTTGGTGGCCACCTGACCGCCGAGCCAAGCCGCCCGGTTTTCCGGCCAACCGGCCCCCGCATGACCCTCATTGGCGTTCTTGGTCAGGGCCATGATGATATCAAGACCCTTCATGCCTGCGTCACCGTTAAAGATCGGCTCCCAGTTTTCATCAAACAGCATCATGCCGGCCTGTGCCGAAATATGCTGCCATGTGTATGTCGACCAGAAACCGGGGGCTGCCATCATGCCGACACCCGACACACCGGGTTCGATCTTGTTCAACTCCCCTGATACGCGGATCAGCTCGTCATAGGTCGGGACCGAATTGACCTTGTCGACGGCACCGCCCAGCAGCGTTTCCATGTAGCCTTTGCGCACATGCACCATCTGAATGTCGCAATCGAACGGAATGCCGTACATCTTGCCGTTGAAGAACCCATAGTTCAGGCGGTACGTGTCATAGAAGTCGTCCAGCGGCAGACCCCATTTGTCAGCATATTCATCGAGGCTGGCCAAAAAGCCCGGCGCGGCGAAATCGCCCAACCAAGGCGAGAAGAACTGCAGCGCGTCAAAGGACGCATTGCCGGAAATGAACTCGGCCAGCGCTTTGTCATAAAAGCTGTCATCCGGAATCGGCACCAATTCGACCGTGATGCCGGACAGCTTTTCAAACGGCACTAGGCCCTCGGCGGCTGATTCCGCATCCGCCGCACCGATGGCAAAACGCACTGTGGTCCCTGCAAGCTCGGACCGGACAGCCTCCCAATCAACAGTGCGGATCCAGTCCTTGTTGCTGTCCCAGATCGGCTTGTCATCGGACATGCCATAAAGCTCGCGGTAGTCCTGCCGTACATATTTATTGATTGAGATATCCGCCAGAACGCTTTGGGGGTCCGGCAGGTTGCCTTGTGCAAAAGCAGCGCTTCCAAAGCCTGCGCCCCCCGCGACGATGCCTGCAGCAGAGGTGCTTTTCAGGAATGATCGGCGAGATAGAGTGTTGCGAGTTGTCATGTAAGTAGTCCTCCCAGTTAGTTTTAACTTGATGTTTTCGCCGAGCAAATTTGAATGCTCAGCTCCAACATCGATTCTTTCCATCCAGACTTGAACACCTGTGTTTATCGCCAGACGGTTGTCCATTTTTAATGATTGGTCAACTTTTATCATCACAAAGTCAATGAACAATTGATTTGACAACTGTACCAAAGTTCACCTAGTTGACTCCTGCACTCCAGCTCAGAAAGATACCATTCCATGGCTGCAAACATCTCACTTACAGGGCTTGCAAGAGACCTTTCTGAACGGGCCGCAACTGGAAAGCCCGTGCGTATCGGTCTGATCGGGTCTGGCGAGATGGGCACTGACATTGTCACCCGCGCTGGGATGATGGACGGTGTCGAGGTTGCCGCCATATCCGAGGTAAACCCCGCGGCCGCCCACAAAGCCGTCGAGATCGCGCATGCTGCAGCAGGATTTAGCGCAGACGCAAATTCGACCGACGCCCTTAATGCGGCAATCGAGAACGGTAAGACAGCTGTGGCCGACAATGCTGATGCGATCCTCGAATCTGGCTTGATTGATGTGGTGATCGACGCAACCGGCATCCCGGCTGTTGGTGCTGAAATCGGCCTGCGGGCGATGGAGCGTGGCAAACATCTGGTGATGATGAACGTCGAGGCCGATGTGACCATCGGGGCCTACCTGCGCCGCGAGGCCAACCGCCTCGGCGTCGTCTATTCGTTGGGCGCGGGCGACGAGCCATCATCCTGCATGGAGCTGATCGAATTTGTCTCCGCCATGGGGCACAAGATCGTCTGCGCGGGCAAGGGCAAGAACAACCCGTTGAATTTCGACGCCATCCCCGAAGCCTACATGGAAGAGGCCGCGCGCCGCCACATGAACCCCCGCCTATTGGTGGAATTTGTCGACGGGTCCAAAACCGCCGTCGAGATGTGCGCGATTGGCAATGCCACCGGATTGATCCCGGATTGCGATGGGATGCACGGCCCCGCCGCTGGTCCGAAAGACTTGGCCAAAACGCTAATCCCAAAGAAAGACGGCGGACTGCTAGAGGGTATCGGCCGGGTGGACTATTCTATCGGGAAGGGCGTCTCACCGGGTGTGTTTGTCATCATCGAAGCCGAACACCCGCGCATCCGTGAACGCTTGAAAGACCTGAAAATGGGCGATGGCCCCTATTTCGAGTTTATCCGTCCCTATCACCTGACTTCGCTCGAAGTGCCACTGACCTGCGCGCGCGCTGTGCTTTACGGCAAGGCGGACATGGTGCCGCTGGACAAGCCTGTGGCCGAGGTGGCCGCCGTTGCCAAACGTGACCTGAAAGCAGGTGAAACGCTGGATCAGATCGGTGAATACACCTACCGCGCATGGGCGATGGAAACATCGCGTGCGCGCACCGCGCGTGCCTTGCCTGCGGGTCTGCTGACCGGGGCCGTGACCACCGCCGCGATCGCCAAGGGTGAACTGATCACAGCGCATAACACCACGCTGCCTGATGCGCGCATCGTCGAATTGCGCCGCCGTCAGGATGAGATGATTTACGGCAAGGATGCCGCGAATGTCTGATCCGAAAAACACACCCTACGCCATTCGCACCTATGACGCCGATGAACTGAAGGGTGCGCTGCGCAAGATGTTCCTGATCCGCAAGTTCGAGGAAGGCGCTGAAGACAGCTACACCCGGGGTCTGATCCACGGGACGATGCACCTTTCCATTGGGCAGGAGGCGTCCGCAGTCGGGTCCTGCATGTCGCTGAGTGATGATGACAAGATCACTTCGACCCACCGGGGCCACGGGCATTGTGTCGCCAAAGGCGCCGATCTGGGCCGGATGTTTGCGGAGTTCTTCGGCAAGGAGGACGGCTATTGCCGGGGGCGTGGCGGGTCGATGCACATCGCGGATGTGGCAAAAGGCAACCTTGGCGCAAACGGCATCGTGGGCGGCGGTTTGCCCATCGCGGTTGGCGCTGCTTTGTCGGCCAAACGCCTTGGCACCGGCGCTGTGACCGTGTGCTTTTTCGGCGACGGGGCCAATAACGAGGGTGCCTTCCACGAGGCCCTTAATATGGCGGCCATTTGGAAATTGCCCGTGGTGTTTGTTTGTGAAAACAACCGCTATGGCATGTCGACTTCGACAGAAAAATCCACGGCGGTCAAACATATCGCCGAACGGGCGGCAGCCTACAACATGCCGGGCGTCACCGTGGACGGCAATGATTTCTCAGCTGTGACCGAGGCCGTGGACTCCGCTGTCGCCCGTGCCCGCGCGGGCGATGGTCCAAGCCTCGTGGAAAACCTCACCTATCGTTGGCGCGGACATTCAAAATCTGACCGCAACCGCTATCGCACCAAGGAGGAGATCGCCGATTGGATGGAGCGCGACCCGATCGGACAGATGTCCGCTTTGCTTGTCACACATAAAATCATGTCCGAAAATGACGTCGCAGCGCTGGAATCCGAGACCGAGCAGGTCATTCAGGACGCCATCGCCTTTGCCAACGCCAGCCCATCACCCGCCGTGGCTGACGCCACCCGCTTTGTCTATACCGACGACGCTGCCGCATGAATATACAAGCCAAACCTGAGATCCGCGAATTGTCCTACGCCGAGGCTATCCGCGAGGCGATGGACATCGCCCTTGGCAGCGACCCGCGCGTCATCCTGATGGGTGAGGACATTGGCATCTATGGCGGGGCCTTTCAGGTGACCGGCGATCTGGTGGAGAAATACGGAACTGACCGGGTGATGGATACGCCCATCTCCGAGCTTGGTGGCGCAGGTGTCGCCGTGGGGGCCGCCTTGACTGGCTTACGCCCGATCTTTGAATTCCAGTTCTCGGATTTTGCCACGCTCGCGATGGAACAGATCGTCAACCAAGCTGCCAAGATACGGTTCATGCTGGGAGGGGCAGTATCAGTCCCGGTTGTCATGCGGTTCCCCGCAGGGTCTGGCACGGGTGCTGCTGCACAGCACAGCCAAAGCATCGAAGCGTGGTTTGGGCATGTCCCCGGTCTCAAGGTCATTCAACCGTCAACGCCTGAGGATGCCAAAGGCATGTTGCTGGCAGCTCTTGAAGATCCGGACCCGGTGATGATCTTTGAACACAAGATCCTGTACAAGATGAAAGGCCATGTGCCCGAAGGGTACTACACCACGCCTATCGGCAAAGCCGCCGTGCGTCGCGAAGGGCAGGATCTGAGCATCGTCGCGACCTCACTGATGGTACACAAGGCCCTCGCTGCCGCCGAGGAACTGGCAAAGGATGGCATTGACGTCGAGGTCATCGACCTGCGTACCGTGCGTCCGATGGACCGCGATACCGTGCTGGCATCAGTGCGCAAAACCGGACGGCTGATCTGTGTCTATGAGGGGGTAAAGACCCTTGGCGTGGGTGCCGAAATATCAGCCATGGTAGCCGAAAGCGATGCGTTCGATTTTCTGGATGCGCCGATCATTCGATTGGGCGGGGCGGAAAGCCCGATCCCCTACAACCCAGAGCTGGAAAAATCTGCTGTGCCGCAGGTGCCGGATATTCTGGAAGCTGCAACAGCACTGGTCAAAGGCCGCCTCTGATGCCTGTCGAAGTCATCATGCCAAAGGTCGATATGGATATGGCCAGCGGAACTGTGAGCGCATGGCATGTTGAGATCGGTGCGACTGTTGTCAAGGGAGACCCCCTGTTTGATATCGAAACCGACAAAGCCGCGATGGAGGTCGAGGCCCAAAACGATGGTGTGCTGTATCACTGCGTTCCTGCGGGGACCGAAGTGGCCATAGGCCAGCCGGTTGCTTGGCTTTACGACAAAGACGAGGAAGTCGGGGATGCCCCCGTTGCTACGCCGGAGACTGTCTCCGAAAACACAACTGAATGCTCTGAACCGGCCTCTGATCAGGCCGCTGACGTGCCAAACCCTTTAGAGACGCAAACCGCACGGACTGACAAAACCCGTGCGACCCCACGTGCCCGCACCCTCGTGCGCGAAGCCGGTATCGACATTACCGCAGTAACGGGCAGTGGCCCGCGCGGGCGCATACAAGCCAAAGACGTGCCGCAAACGTCTGACCCTGCGTTCGCATCACCGACAATATTCGTGCCGGAAACTGGGCTCCTGAACATCACTTACAGAAACGGGGGCACGCGAAACCCCATCGTTTTGATCCACGGTTTCGCCAGTGACACTAAATCATGGAAGCAGATCGAACCCTTTTTAGCGGACCATCCCCTGATCCGCATCGATCTGCCCTGCCACGGTAAATCCCCAAACCTGCGTATCAGCAGCTTCTCCGACCTTGTAAAAACGGTGCGCCAAACATTTGATGATCTGCATCTGGACGGAACACAACTCATTGGCCATAGTCTTGGCGGTGCCGTCGCACTGGCGATTGCAGATACCCGGCCGAGTAAAGTTAACTCGCTTTGCCTAATCGCACCTGCTGGCCTTGGCCCTGATATTAACGGTGCGACCCTGAGCGGCATCGCAAAGGCATCCCGTGCAGAAAGCATTGCGCCATGGCTGAAAACGCTCGTCCAAGACGACACGCTGATCAGCGAAGGTTACGTCCGTTCCGTTATGGCGACGCGCACACAGTCCAACATGCGGGCTGCTCAAATCGCTCTTGCGGGCATTGTTTTCCCGGATGGGACTCAGGCTTTTGATCTAAAAGCTGCTCTCAGCAGGGTTGAAATGCCCACCCGTCTGATTTGGGGTCGCCGGGATAAAATCATACCATGGCAGCACGCGCTGACAGCGCCCGGTAACGTCGCAATCCACCTTTTTGAGGACACTGGGCACCTACCTCATATCGAACGTCCCGAACAGATCGGCAAACTGCTGGCAACGTCAATTTGACAGTATAGAAAGTGCGAGAATGATACCGATATGTGCTCTCGATGCAGGCACTTGAAAGCTGTTGTCATTGGCAGTCAACCGGGCCAAGAATACCACCACAGGTTTCGAAATAGGAAATGTCCATCGGTGGCCGACAAGGTTGCAGCCATTCACATTAATCCATTTCACCATTTAAAACTGCCTGATCGCTCCCGTCTGCGGGCGTTTCACCACCGCAGTTTGATATCACCGTCCTCAGGCTTTTGAGGTCCGGAGCAACGCAACGGCTGCCATTCGAAATAGTAATTCGGGGGCACATTCACAGTTCGCAAACAACATCAATTTGCCCCCGTTAGACGGATAACGAGAAAGCGTTCATCACACTTCGGACATTCTCTTCTTTCTTGTACGAAAGAGTCTTTGGTGAGACTGCAAATCTTTTTCTATCATCTGATGGGGCGGCTGATTTGGCCAGTTGGTCTGGCCGTTTGCATTTAATTGTTTGACCCGAATCAATCGGTATGCACAATTGTAATATAAGTGTTACAATTGTAGCTTAAAGAAAAAAATCATCTGGATGGTGAGCAATTACAACCAAACTAGAGAAATATTCGAAGAATCCCAAGGCAAATGCCGGGGGGGTACTAACACCATGGGAGAGATACAAATGACGCGAACTTTGATTAAATCTGCATCCACCGCCATCGTTACACTGATGGTTTGCCAGGCGTCTTATGCCGGTGAGTTGACGCTTTACACGTCGCAGCCCGATGCAGACGCCGCTGAAACCGTTGCCGCATTCGAAGCCGCAAATCCGGGTGTTGAGGTGCAGGTTTTTCGCTCTGGCACAAGCGATTTGATGAGCAAACTTGCTGCCGAGTTCGCAGCCGGTGCACCGCAACCCGATGTGCTTTTGATTGCTGATGCCGTGAGCATGGAAACGCTCAAGGCTGACGATCGCCTGATGAAATACGACGGCGCCGTCACCGACGGTTTTGACGCGAACGCGATAGACCCCGAAGGGTATTACTTTGGTAGCAAGCTCATCACGACGGGCATCATGTATAACACCGGTGCTACCGAAAAGCCCGCGACCTGGAGTGATCTGACAGGTGATGCCTACAAAAACCTCGTCGTGATGCCCAGCCCGCTTTACTCCGGTGCGGCTGCGTTTCTGCTTTCCGGCTTTGTCGAAGATCCGGAACTGGGCTGGGAGTTCTTTGAAACAATGCAGTCAAACGGCCTGACGGCTGTACGCGGCAATGGCGCGGTGTTGAAATCGGTCGCATCAGGCGAAAACGCCTATGGCGTCGTTGTTGATTTCCTCGCGATGAATGCCATCAAGGACGGCTCACCCATCGGATTCGTTTTTCCACCCGAAGGCGTACCAGCGGTGACCGAACCGGTTGCAATCATGTCCACTGCGGATAACGTGGAAGACGCACAGAAATTCGTTGATTTCATCCTGTCCGATGAAGGGCAGAAACTCGCACTAAGCCAAGGCTACCTTCCTGCCAAAGCCTCGGTCGGCCAGCCCGACTGGTTGCCCGCAGGTACCAAGGTCAAGGTTATGGATATCTCCGCATCTACGGTCTCTCCGAAAGTCGGTGATAACAAAAAACGCTTTGCCGATATGTTCGGCGGGTAACGCCAACCGTGGCGATACGTGGCAAAACCGATCAGGGCCAGTTTCTGGCCCTGATTTTCCTTATTGGCATCGTCGTTTTTGTGCTTTCTTTCCTGCCGATGTTGCGGCTGTTGCAGGAAACCGTATTTCCAGGTGGAGACTTCTCGCTTGATGCGATCCGAGATGGATTATCGGACCAGACAGTTTGGCGCGCGACGCGCAACACGATAGTGGTTGGGATCGGTGGCACCGTTGCGTCCGTCATTCTGGGTGTCACAGTTGCGCTGATCGTGACACTGACCGATATTCGGCAGCGCCAAGCGCTTGTTCTGTGTTTTGTCACACCGCTGATGATTGCGCCTCAGGTAACCGCCCTTGCGTGGCTGCAGGTCTTTGGTCCCTCCAGTCCGATTCTGAATTTCTTCGGCATTGCCCCACCGCTGGGCACGCCGAACCCGCTCTATTCTCCCGAGGGCATTATACTGTTGCTTTCGATCCAGTATTCGCCGCTCGTTTTCCTGATCGTGCGTGCCGGGCTGCGCCAGCTTCCTCGCGAATTGGTAGAAGCAGCGCAAAGCGGTGGGGCTGGGCCTTTCCGCGTTGTCGCGACGATTATCCTGCCACTGGCGACTCCGGCGATTGTGGCGGCTGCGGCGCTGACGTTTGTCTCTTGTGTCGGCAACTTTGGCATCCCCGCTTTTCTGGGCATTCCGGCCAATTATCTGGTCTTGCCGACGTTGATCTTTCAACGCCTTGCGGGTGGCGGCCCTGCGGTCCTGTCCGAGGTTGCGGTGCTGTCGATGCTGATCGCTGTCATCGCCATGATCGGGATATTCATGCAGGATTACTTCAGTTCGCGCAGGGATTACCGCATTTCCGGAACCTCGGCATCGCTTGCGCCTTATATGCTTGGGCGTTGGCGTGTGCCTCTTGAAGTGGTCATGTGGCTACTGATGATGATCATTCTTGTGCTGCCCCTTACCGGATTGGTCCTGACCTCGCTGGTGCGTGGGTACGGCGTCACCCTGACCGCCGACAGCGTCACGTTGGACAATTACCGCTTTGTGGTGATGGAACACATCGCGGCGCGGCGTGCCTTTGCCAACAGCTTCATGCTGTCCATTGCGGCGGCTGTCTTCGCCATGTTTGTTGCCATTCCCATCGGGTATTTGATTGCGTGGCACAGGGGACGCTGGACCAAGGCGTTAAACATTGTGGTCGAGATGCCGTATGCGCTGCCCGGTGTAGTGCTTTCCATCGCAGCGATCCTGTTGTTCCTGAAACCAATCCCGGTTCTGAACGTACAGCTTTACAATACGGTCTGGATCATTCTGTTTGCCTATCTGGCGCGTTTCCTTGTTCTGGGCGTGCGTCCTGTCGTGAACGGCTATCTCCAGATTGATCGCGCGCTGGAAGAAGCAGCGCAGGTCAGCGGCGCGCGGTTGCTCACCCGGATGCGTACGATCATTTTGCCAATGATCGCACCGGCGGCAATGGCAGGTGGGCTGTTGATCTTTATGACCGCATTTTCAGAGTTGACTGTTTCAGCACTTCTTTGGTCGTCAGGGTCTGAAACACTTGGTGTCGTAATCTTTTCCTTTGAACAGGGGGGTGACACAAAATACGCCGCCGCGATTTCCGCCTTGCTTGTTGCGTTCACGTTTCTGTTGATGCTGACGGCGAACCTTTTTGCCAAGAAACTTCCAAGTGGGGTGCTGCCGTGGCGGGACTAACGATCGACAACGTCACCAAGAAATTTCAGTCGTTTGCGGCGCTAAAGAATGTATCCATCGACGTGCGCGAAGGGGAGTTCCTCGCGGTGCTTGGCCCGTCGGGATGCGGCAAGACCACTCTGTTGCGTATCATTGCCGGGTTCGAGCAGGTTAGTCAGGGCGAAGTCCGGATTGGCGGGAAGGTGGTGTCATCAAGCAATTTTAACGTGTCACCAGAAAAACGCCGTATCGGCATCGTTTTTCAGAACTATGCGTTGTGGCCGCACATGAATGTCGCAGAAAATATCGGCTATTCGTTGAAGGTTGCAAAAGTTCCAAACGCCGAGCGTGAACAACGCGTGGCAGAAGCGCTCAAGCTGGTGGATATGGAAGGATATGGCGAGCGGGCACCTGCCAATCTGTCCGGTGGTCAACGCCAGCGCGTTGCCTTGGCGCGCTGCCTTGTCGCGACGCCCGAACTGGTGCTGTTTGACGAACCCTTAGCCAATCTCGACGTGCATTTGCGCGCATCGATGGAGGATGAGTTTGCCGATTTCCACAAGCGATCGGGCACCACAGTAGTGTATATTACGCATGACCAATCCGAGGCGATGGCTCTCGCGGATAGGATTGCGGTCATGGATCATGGGCAGCTTGTGCAGCTGGATACGCCGCATAAGCTATATCATGAACCCGCCACGCCGATGGTGGCATCCTTTATTTCTCAGGGTATCGTGCTGCCAGTGGACGTTTTGGCAGCGGGAACAGATGGCACCTGTGCGGCAAACTTGTTCGGCCAGCCCCTGTCCCTGCGATGTCGGCCCGGTGACGGCCCCCGCGCCGGGGCATTGGCCTGCTGCCGGTCTGAGGCTGTCAAAATCGTGAACACCGATGCGCCCGGCTTTGACGGCACGATCACCCGTGTTGTCTATCAGGGTGGTCTGGCGCGGATCGAATTTAGACCTGACGCAACATCAGACCGGATCGTGCATTTTGTTCAACCCGACCCGGTGACGCTGGAAGTGGGGCAAACTGCACGGCTCGCTTTTGAGGGCGGATGGCTTATTCCTGCGCAGGAGCCAAACTGATGCAAGTTCACCTTCAGGGCGGCTTTGGCGAGAAGGGGCGCACAAGCGTTTGCGTACAAACGCAAGGCTGCAGCGTGATGCTGGATGCCGGGATCAAAGTGGGTGCGGGTGATGACAGCTATCACCCCCGGCTTGCACTGTCCGCGCGCGATCTGGACGCTCTCGTCATATCTCATGCACATGAAGACCATGTCGGTGCCCTTTGCTGGCTTGCGGCGCAAGGGTACACCGGTCCGATCTATATGACTGCCGAAACGCTCGCTGAAACGCCGGCGGCACTTGCGCAATACGCGCGGCCTGATGATCTGGCGGCCCACCCTCTGGCGTCGATGGACATCAGAACTGTGCAGATCGGGACACGGTTTTCAGTCGGGCCACTTGCTATTGACACCGGCCATTCCGGCCATGTTGCAGGCGGCATGTGGATCGCGGCGTCAGACACGTCCGCAAAAGTGGTCTACTGCGGTGATGTGGTGCCCAATAGCGAGGTCTTCCCGATGACTGCCTTGCCGCAGTGCGATCTGTTGGTGATTGATGCGTCCTACGGAGCCGATCCAGTATCAGCCCATGATCGTGCCATCGCAATTAGAGCGTGGATAGCAACGCATTCCGGGGGGTGTGTTTTGCCGACGCCGCTTGCGGGGCGTTCGCTGGAATTGATCGCGATCCAAGAGGGCCCTTTTGCCATTTCCGGTGATATGGCCGACCCGCTGCTTGCGCAGATCAGGGCAATTTCTGGTCATAACCCCAAAATTACAAAGCGACTGGTCGCCAAGGTAGAACGCGCGCATCTGTGGAATAGGGGCGATCAATTCCCAACTCTTCCTTTGTTGGTGCATGACGGCATGGGTGTCGCTGGGCCCGCTGCAACTGCAATTCCCCTGGCGGTGACGCGCCAAACCCCGATGCTATTTACAGGCCATCTGCCCGACGGGTCACCCGGTGCTATCGCATTTGCTAACGGACAGGCAGACTGGATACGTCTGCCCACCCATCCTACGCTGCATGAAAACAATCAAATGTGCGGGACGGTCGATGCAGCTCGTGTTTTTGGCCATTCCTGCGCCACGGCGGATTTGACCGATCTTGCGGACCATATAGACGCGCTGGATCCAACCGCAAAGACCGGGCAAACCCACTTCGTAAATGGAAGGGACAGGTAATGCGCATTCTGATCGCCAACGACGACGGCATCGACGCACCGGGAATTGCGCTTGCAGAAGAGGCAGCGCGCAAGTTGTCCGATGATGTCTGGGTCGTCGCACCCGAAGCAAAGCGCACGGCAGCAGGGTCCTCCTTGACTGTTGGTCGCCCGCTATTCATGACAGAAACCGCCCCTCAACGGTTCAGCTGTTCCGGCACGCCCGCCGATTGCGTTGTCACGGCGATGACATGGGTGTTCAAAGACGGAGCGAAGCCCGATCTGGTTTTGTCGGGCATAAACGATGGTCCTAACGTGGCAGAGGATATCGCCTATTCCGGCACGCTGGGCATCGCGCGCGAAGCAACCTTTTGGGGCATCCCCGCAATCGGTATGTCGCGGGTCAAAAACCCGCAGCTTGGCACAGATGATACCGATTACCTGGCACGATTGATCGGACGGTTATGGCAAGAACGGCAGCACTGGGTTCTTTATGGTCACTGGCTGTCGATCAACTTGCCCGCTGCACTGCCTGCGCAACTCCGGCAGGCCCGTATCGGGCGCGACAAGATCGCGTCAACAAGCGATGTCATTTCCCAAAATGGGGCACGCACCGAATTGCTGGTGCCACGCGGCAGAATGGGCACTGGCAAGGACGGTGATGAAAACGATTTGCTGGGACAAGGACATGCCACGCTGACGCGGCTTTCGTGGTTGGGGCATAGAACTGTCGACGACGCAGTGATGTCGGCGCTAACCGGCAAATAAGAGCGAACAGTGCGACACGGCTTTGCGACGAAATGCGAACAGTGTAATGTTGATCCAACGCTCCCTTAGAGGAAAGTTACCATGAACTCCGCCGCCATTGATAAACTGACAGAAACCTCTCTGCCGACCCGCAAATCCGTGCGCCAGCTTCGTTGGTTCGAAACGTCTTTTCGTGCGCAGATGGCCGCCGTTTCGGCGCAAACCGGACAGCACTACGACCTGAGTGACCAGCGTCTGATAGACACGTTTTTATCTTGGCACCATGCGTTTGACAGCCAGAAACCGGCCTCGCGGATGGTCCGCCGCGCCTATGTCAGTTTTGCCGCTGGTATGATGTTTTACGAACTTTTGCACAAACGACCTGTGTCGGTGCGGACTGGATCAGCACCCGCAGAAGCAAAAACCCCCGCCTTGATGCATCCTGAGGCCTATCTATATGCCTCCTATTGCCATGTGATCCGGCAAGCCATTCTTGGAGAAGACTTCTGGCTTGATACAAACGCGCCGGATCGAATGGATGAAATCGCTATATGGCAGACCTTTTCAAAGGAAACTACGCAGGACCGAGCTGCCGCAATTGCGTTTCTAGACCTTTTTACAAACGGAAGCAGGACATGGGCCATTCCCAAAATGACGCATTCACAGGGTGGTTTTGGTAATCGGCTCTGGGACCTTGCCGCACGACAAAGCGATGCGGATGTGCCAACGCGTGTTGACATACCGAAGGGAGCAGCCCTGCGGAACATCTCTGATACCGCGCGTTTGGGCCAGATACAGCTTTCTGCTGCCACAAAGCTGGTTTTGATCGCATTCGAGGGGGTCGCAGCACAAACGGACTTGATCGACAGTGAAGAACTGTCTGCCTTGCTCAACGACTATGGTGTGCCGCTGACGCCTCAAGAAACCCGTGATCGTTTTTCCGGCCAACCATTATCATCGGCGCTGACCTATATTGCGGAACGCACCGGGAAATTGTGCCCCAAAGATTTTCTGGAAAAGCTCGACCAGCGTCTGGTTGATCGCGACACGGTCGACCTGGCGCTCACACCCGGTTTTGAACTGTTCCTGGGGCGCCTAAAAACCGCGAACCTTGATGTCGCCATCGTGTCTCATGGTCGGCACCGCCGCGTCGACGCAGCCCAGAACCTGCCCGCCCTCTCGGGGTTAGAATCTGCCGGGCCAATTCATTATCTTGATCCCGCGAACAGGGTCGGAAACGGACTGCGATCGACAATTCGCGCCCGCGGCCATGCCCCTGAAACGGCGATCCTGATCGACGCAAGCAGCACCGGTGTTGGGATGGCAAAAAACTTGTCGATGCCAGTTTTCGGTTTTGTCGATAAGACCCGGATAGTTGATCGCAACATGCTGATTTGTGCAGGGGCTCAAGCGGTTCTGGTTGACTTCGAAGAGTTGACCCTAGGGCGCTGAGTCAACCAGTGTCCGCGCTGTAATCTCGTCTGTCACCAAGGTCGTCGGGGCCAGCGCATTCAGCGCCGCGCGGATAACGGTGATCTTGTTGCTTCCCCCGGACACCAGAATGCGTTTGGGAACATGGGCCAGCTTGTCCAACGAAATTGAGATCACGCGGTTATTGATCGGATGTTCAACCCGCCGTCCGTCTGCATCGATGAAATTGTACAATACATCACCGACCGCACCAGCTTTGGTCAGTGATTTACGCTCTTTTTCGGAGAGATGACCCTGCTGATACGTTGTCGATGTTTCCGAAATGCCACCAGCGCCGAAAACTGCGATTTCTCCTGACTGTGCCATTTTGAAAACATGATCCAAACCGCTTTGCTGCAGCAAGACATCGCGCGCTTCGGCGCTGTCCACCAAGGCAGGTGCAGGAACAAGGTATCCGTCTGCCTCAAAAAGCTCGGCAAAACGCCAGGCAAATTCTGACGGGTTGAAACGCCGCGCCTCCATGATCCCACCAAGCAGCGAAACCACACGCACATCCCTCAGATTGCGCCCTTCGATATGCGGCAGGCTTTCGTGCAAGGTCCGGCCCCAGCCAACCCCGATGGTCAGCCCCGCGCGCATCAGCGATGAAATATGCACCCCTGCTGCTGCTGCAATCACGGGGGTTGGATCAGCTTTTGCATCCGACAAAGGAGCGACAATCGCCCGCTCCAACCCAAACCGGGTTTCCAGATCGCGCTGCAGCGACACCAAGGACGCAAGTTCACCTTTGATCTGGATTGTCGCTTCCCCACGTCGCCGTGCCTCAGAGAGCAGGCGCGTCACTGTGATGCGATTGATCCCAAGGAGGGCAGCGACCTTGCTTTGGGTCTCCCCTTCCATGTAATAGATCCACGCAGCACGCAGTCTCAGTTCGTCTCCGGTATCGGTTTTCGAACGTTGTTTAGTCGCATGCGACAGAGTTTTGCGGACGCGGCCTACCATACAAATAGGAAACGCGATTTAGCTTGCCGTCGCAATAGAAAAACAGTTCGGGTTGGCTTTTCCATATGCGGTTTCTATCAGACCCGTGGGCCGTCACATTCGTCGAGCCAAATGGTTTTTTGCTTAAATTACAGGCAATTTTCACGATTCCGGACGCAGCGGCATTGTGTTACAATAACCGGGTAATCCCCGCTTTGTAACGATATCGGGGGCAAGAAGGATCAACATCAGATGGCACTACGCTTTCCATATCCCGGTGAACTCGCTTTGCCACTGCGTGATCTGATGCGGGGTGCGCAACAGATATCTCATATTCCCATGACAATGGCTGCGCCTGTGGTGTCTCACTTGCCGGAGCCATTGCGTAGCACCTTGTCCGAAATTGGATTAAAGGCAGAAGACATTTACAAGTCCAGCTTGCAAATGTGGCACCCGAAAAATACGGAAATTCAGCAGGCCGCGAGGTTGTTGGCCGAGCCGTCGCTTTCAGATTTGGCCGTGTTTGGTCGCGTGGTTTCCTGGGCAATGGAGGTGGCACTGGCGCAGGATCAGCAGGACTCTTTCTTTGTAAGCGAAACAGTGGTGACACTGGCGCTGAAGGACACGTTGGACGACGTTAAGTGCGAAACATGTGCCGCAACCCGTGCGGCAGGTGTGTATCTCGCTGTTGTCGCACAGGGGCTTGGACCTTCGACGCAAAGACTGCCAATCTCCCGGATGTCTCCGGCGCGGTCTGTTCGGCTGCGCTCCGCAGCTTTTTCCGCAATGCTGTTTCTGCTGGCAGAACAGGCGAAAAGCGCCGACGAAGAAATGAAAATCTTGAGCTATGCTATTACCATCACAAACCTGATCGCCGAAGATATTCACGCTGCAGGTAAGGACACTGCCCAAATTACCAGTCTTCTACGCAGTCACGCAAAGATGATATAATCGGGACTGGTGCATTGACTGCGGAATTTTTTCGCTGGATGTTCTGAAGAGACCTCATCAGGTTCTGTCGTAAAGTATTCGCGGCTGGTTAGATTGCCTCGCGCGTGGCAGGTGCGCGTTTTTATTACTGAAAGCAAGTGCTTAATGATCCTTCCCCACTGAACTGGTCCGCCGTTGTAATTAAGAAAGGGAGGATCAATTATGGGGATCAAACGACACAAGCCGGAAGAGATTGTCACGAAGTTGCGGCAGGTTAAGGTGCTGTGTGGCCAAGGGATGCCGCGTGTTGATGCAATCAGACAGGTGCAGATAATGGAACAGACATATTATCGCTGGCGTGCGCGGTATGGGAACTGACCAACTTAAAGAGCACAAACGGCTTCAGAAGGAGAATGACCGGCTGCGCAGAGCCGTGTCGAACTTGACGCTGGACAGGATGATCCTGTCGAAAGCTGCACCGGGAAACTATTAAGCCCGTCACGTCGGCACGCCTGTATCGATCACTTCCGGGATAACATCATGGTCTCGGAACGGCGGGTCTGCCGCGTTGTGGAACAGCACCATGACAGCCGGCTCTGGCTTAACGACGGCGCATGTGTCCGGTTGCGACCTGAGTATTGCAATCACGTTTGCTTGTATGACTTCCATGCACCACCGGACCGATGACGGGAAGGCATTCCGGACCTTGAACATGCTGGATGAGCACAGCCGGGAATGCTTGGCGATCCGTGTGACGCGCAAGATGAACTTAGGGCCGTAACACCTTCGGAATGTCGCTCGTTTGGAAGCTTTGTGGCAAAGCGGCGCCGCCCGTGAGCGGCGCCACACTGGTATTTTAAGTGAACAGGAACGCGTCAACAGGCAGGAAATCCGCGATGTCGATGATCCCGTCGAAACGCGCGGCCTCTGCCACGGCAGCGCCTGTAACGAGGTAGGCCTCGCCCGCATCGCTGCCCCTTAGATCGCCGCGCCATGAAGAGAGCAGTATATCATCGCGCCCGTCGCCATCGATATCTCCGGCATCTGCCACGCTCCATCCTGCGGTGTTGTCCTCGCCGAGGCCAAGGATTTTGATGCCTTCGTCGGGCGTCATATCGGCAAAGTGGAAAAAGCCATCACCCGCAGCGGTGAAATCCGCTGCCAAGGCCTCGCCGAAGACGAGATAGGCACCGCCACTTTCGCCCAACCCATAGGCACCGACAAGCACATCAGGCGCACCGCCGCCATCGACATCACCCGCCGTTGAGACCGAGAACCCGGTCAGGTCCCGCTCATCCGCACCGACAAAGCGCACCCCGCGCCCGCCAGACAGATCAGAGACATCAACCGACACATCAAGGCCCGGCAGTGTTTCGGCCGTCAGTGCGGCACCTGACAGCAGATAAGCCTCCCCGCCGAAGGGGATGCCATCCGCATCAGACAGATACGCGCCAAAGAGCACATCGCCAAAGCCGTCACCATCAATATCGCCCGCATCCGCGAGACCCCGACCAAGCGCATTCCCTGCCTCAGGGCCATAAATGACAAGGCCCTCTCTGTTGGTCATTGTGCCTGCATCGATTTCGCCGCCGGTACCGCGCGCGGCGAGGATTGCTGAGCCAAAGATCACGGCACCGACCCCGTTTTGTGCGCCGGAGCCGTCCGGCGACCCGGTCCAACCCCCTGCGATCACGTCCAGCAAGCCATCTCCGTCCACATCGCCCGCACCGGACACCGCAAAACCCAGCAGGTCCTGCGCCTTTGCACCGGTAATGGTGACACCATCGCCGCCGGACAGATCGCCAAGCGCAATTTCACCGTCGCCGTCTTCGCCGGTCTCTGCGACAATGGCAGACCCAAAGACGACATGGGTTTCGCCCCTGCGCCCGTCGGCTTGGCCTGCACCGATGATGATGTCATCAAAGCCATCCCCATCCAGATCACCAAGGGCTGCGACCTGATGCCCGGCATAATCAAGGATCGCAGAGCCGGTGAGCGTCACGCCCTGATCCGGTGTCAACGCCCCGAGATCGATGGCGGTTTCAGTCGCGCGTGCATCTTCGATCGCGTCGCCGAAGACGACAAAAGCGCGTCCTGCAAAGATATTGGCACCAAACGCGCCCACAATGACATCCGCGCGGCCATCTCCATCGACGTCGCCCGCGTCGGCCACGCTCCACCCTGCGAATTCGGCGTTGAGAGCGCCCTGCAAGAGGACCCCAGCGCCCTCCGAAAGGTCACCAAGGTCGAACGCCGCAAAACCGTTGGTTGGTTCCAGCGCACCTAGCGTGGCTCCGTCGAGCACATAGGCCTCACCGGGTGACAGCAGCGCATCGCGGTCTGCGCTGAAGGCGCCGATGACAACCTCTGGCGTGCCGTCACCGCTCATATCCCCGGCGGTGGAGACCGAGATGCCCGCGTTGTCGCCCGCGTCTACCGGCGGAACAGGCGGCGTTGAAGCCATGCAAGTCATCAATCGCGAGGCCTTTCGCTGGGTTTTCATGACGCTTTTTCTCGGTATGGCCGTCGTGTCGGTATTCGTCGTCGTTTACAGCGCGACGAACCTTGCCGGTGGACCGGGAAGGCTCATCCTGCTTGGCGCACTGGTCTACCTGTTCGGGTGCTTCGCCGTCACAGTGTTCTTTAATGTGCCGATGAACGAGGCGCTTGCAGGCATGGAGCTGTCAGCAGACGCGACCCGCGACTACTGGACCGGCACCTACCTGCCGCGTTGGACCATGTGGAACACAGTGCGCACGCTGGCCTGCGCGTTGGCCGCTGCGATGATGCTTTTTGGGCTTGTCTGGCTTACACAGTCGCACATGCGACTGGTGTGAAGCGGTTGGTTGCCCTCATAGTAGGGCGGCCGTTTCGATTGTTTGAATACTGGAGGTCAGATATGTCCCAAAAGTCCCCCATGCTCCACATGGTCTGTGGAAAAATCGCATCCGGGAAATCCACGCTATGTGCAAAGCTCGGTGCTTGCGCAGGCACAATCGTTATATCTGAAGATGACTGGCTCAGCGCGTTGTTCGCCGACCAGATGAAAGACGGAGCCGATTACGTGCGATACGCGTCCAAACTGCGAACGGCGATGGTTCCGCACGTGTCGGCTCTGCTGAATGCGGGACTAACGGTGGTTCTGGACTTTGCTGCCAACACTGTCGCGCAACGAAAATGGATGCTGGATGTGGCTCGCGCCAGTAACGCGGGGCATCAGTTGCACTACCTGGATGTGCCGGACACCGTCTGTCTGGAACGCCTTCGCGCCCGCAATGCCGAGGGAAATCATGCCTTCGCGGCGACCGAGGAACAGTTCAGGCGGTTCACGGCGCATTTTCTGCCGCCCACTGAGGATGAGGGTTTCAACATAGTCCATCATTGAACGTAGCTTTTCAGTCTAATCCGATGCACGTAAAAGCCAACGGCAGCTTTGATGGGTCGCACTGCAGAATGGCGCTTGCCAATCGAATGGCAGTTCAGGCCGTTCCTCATCCGAGCGAAATGCGTCCAGCGCCTGGATGCCGCGTTTGCTCCAATGGCGGTAGCGAGCCCACTTTGTACATTCGATTCTCTCGCTGCGCTCGCTGCATGAAAATTGCGGCAGGTGCATATTACTCTGGGTCGTCAAGCGGTAAAAGAATCAATCCTTTTCCGGACCGTATCGGCAGCAGGCCATTCTGTGACACCCATGGGCAAACTAAGCTGCCCATGGGAAACCAACAGGACTATTGTTTAGCCGAAATCAAAACCAAGATCACCAAGCGTTGCGATAAATGCGCCATCCTCATCGAGCAGGCCAGAATTCGCGTCTGCGGTCAGGTTATCATCAGACAGATCTTCTGCTTGTAAGCCAAGGATCGTATAAGTGTGACCGCCATTGTTCAGAATTTCGATGACGAGGTTTCCTGCCTCTTCGGTGACCCCGACATTTGCCGCCGTCAATGCGCCGAAATCGAATGTGTCGGTTTCCAGATCGAAGTCAGAGACAATTTCCTGCACGCCCCATTCGTACTTGATTTCCAGCACATCGGGCGTGTCATCCGTCCCATCATCGGGTTCATCTTCGCCACCTCCCGTTGGCGTCATTGTCCCGGGACGGACCTGTTCACCATCCGTCGTGGCACCAGCGGGTGCATTCGGGGTGAGTAACTCCGCGCGTGAAACAAGGCTGACGTCCTCCTGAGAAAATCCAAAGGAGTCTTCCAGGTTGTCTTCTATCACCTGATCGTGATGGAATTCCACAAGACCGGGAATAAGGTCAGCCAATGCAACATCCGTCAGAGTGAGGCTTTGGCCCGTTGGCAGACTTGAGATAACCAGCCCGTCCTCGCTGTCCTCAACGGTCAGTTGCTCGCGGGTACCAAAATACAGAAAGTTGATTTTCATCGTTGAAGGGTCGAAGCCGTCAACAGTTTCCTGCACCCCATACTCGTGACTGCGCACATAGACCGTGTCCGCTTCGCGTGGGCCGACTCCCTGCTCCCAGCTGATCACGCCGCCCATGTCCTGACGGAAATGCTCATTGCCGACGATGCCGAAATTATCGATCGTAACATCCTGATAGGTGATGCCCTGCACGATTTGGGCGGCAGGCGACCATGGGCTGTCGATCACGATTTCGCCGGTTTCGGATTTGGTCACGATCATGCCGTGTACGGATGTCCCACCGAAATCGAGCGCGTCCCGTGTCGGATCAAATCCAACGATATCATCCGCATTACTGTCGGCTTTGAACCTGGTGCCACCTTCATCGGTCGTTCCGGTGCTTTCGACCGGATTGGATCCGTCAGCATCATAGCTCGGCGACTCGATCGTGCCTTCACCCTGCGTAAAGATGACTGCCCCAAGGGTCGAGGCAACTTCGTTCAGGACACCTTCGTTGGAGATGGAAAAGTTGCCAAGGCTCAAATCGCTCAGACCAAAACCGGTCAGAATGATCTGTTTGATGGATCCCCCGTCACTGATTTCGATCCGGACAGTCTGCCCCAGAGCTTCGCCAGATTCCTCGAAAATCGCAAAGTTTTCGGCGTAGACGTCCCTCTCGATCTCGATCACATCCCCCATGCCCGGCATAAAGCCCGTGATCGTCTGCGCTGGCGTGGCAAGGTTGATGGATACGTGCATATGCGTGTGGCTGTGCCCACCGTCACCATCATCGCCCCCGTGGCCGTCATTGCCGTCGTCATGCCCACCATCGTCCCCACCGGTGCCATCACCAGAGCTGTCCTGAGCGATCAGCGACAGAATTTCCGCCTCGGCGGTCGCGTCCAGAATGGTGAAATTGGAAGGTGAAAGATCCGCCAGAGCGACACCGGACAAGGTCGTCGTCTGCGCATTTCCGACGATTGCAAAGGTCACGCCCGCGGCTGTCTCTTCGATCTCGAGCAGGTCAGACGAGACCCAGTCTACAAAGATCGTGTCATCTTCCGTGTCAAAGTCTGTAACGGTGACACTGGTCCCGTAGTCCCAAGTGATCACGACGTCCGCTGTGTCTTTGGTGACCCCCGCCGTGCCTTGTCCAAGGGTATCGTCAGAGCCGCCGCCTGCGTCGTGGCCCGCGCCGCTGTCCCCACCGGTATCGTCGTCGCCCTGTCCACCATCGCCGGTGTTACCATCGCCGGAGTCCGCGTCACCGGTGTCGACATCGCCCGTGTCGCCGTCTCCCGTACCGTCGCCCTCGTCATCGGCTGGATCGTCATCCTCTTCTTCACTGCCAACCAGCGCCAATACTTCCTGCGCTGCGGTCGCATCAAGGAATGTGAAATTTGCAGCCGTGAGGTCGTCAAGCCCGACATCTTCGAGGGTCAGTTTTTGCGCGTTGGACGGGATTTCGAAAACCGTGTTGCCCGCTATCTCCAAAACCTCCAGATCTGCCGCTCCGACCCACCCGACAAAGATCGTACCCGTATCGGCGTCAAAGTCAGAGACTGTAACATCCGCCCCATAAGACCACGTAATGACAACATCTGCGGTTTCTGCTGTCACGCCGGCAGACCCGGCTGCCGAAGTACCCCCCGAGTTGTTCTCGTCAAAGATTGCGATCAATTCTTCGGATGGTGGCGCGTCAAAGCCGCCAAAACGTTCCATATAGTTCAGGATGGACGTACCATTTTGATCGAACGACACAGCATCGCTGAGCAGGAGATCCAAGGTTCCAAAGGCACCGCGCAGATGTGCGGCCGATAGCAAGCCCGTCATTGTGATTGTGACCGAGACTTCAACACCACCCTCTATGTAAGTGCGCGTGGTTCCCAAATAGTCGTCAAGTGTCTGGCCTGCGTTGGCAAGGCCATCTTCGATGGTTGTCAGATTGAAACCAAAGGCTTCACGGATCGCTAATTCCTGCGGCGCTTCGTTCTTGAAGTCGTCCAGCGAATTTATGCCGTTTTTGCCTGTCCATGTGCCTTCCCACGTGTTGGTGGGCGCGCCACCACCACCTCCGACAAGCCCATCGGCCTCATAATACCCCAGATCGATCATCAGCGCCTCGCCGAACTGATATCCGACAAACCCCAGCGTATTTTCGGATCGGTAGGACATCTCCTCCCACTGCTCCGGGCTCATCTGGCCCCAGCTGGTCAGATCCGGGTAAAAATCGGACACAACGCCGCCCGCCCACTGGTTCAGCTGTGCATCAATAATGTTACCCGTCGCGTAGCGCGCACTGTCCCAGCCAGACTCAAACGTCCGCATGGCGTCAAGAAAATCCGCAAAAGTTCCGTTAGACATATCTGTTTCCTGTTTTGAAAGCGACGGGCGAGGCATCACATCATGTGGTGCAGCCTTCGTGCCTGAGTGAGGCAGATATGGGGGAACGAAATACATCCGTATTGTTATGAGGTGCCAATCTCTGTTGAATACACGCCATACGAGAATATCTTGTCGAGCTCAGTCAACAACGCGGTAGGACAGGCGATACTGGTTTGGTGTTTGACCGGTGGCCCTTTTAAAGGCGGCGCCAAATGCGCTTTGGTCGGAATACCCCAGCAAATAGGTGACTTCTGCCAGTGGCGTGTCGGTCTCGGCAAGCATTTGCCGCGCAGCAGAGATCCGTAGATTATCGCGCAGCATGCTGTAACTGGTGCCATTGCGTGCAAGACGGCGGGCCAATGTGCGCCGCGACAACCCAAGCGCATCAGCCGTTTCTTCAATTCCGGGAGGGGTTCTCGTAAGATGATCTGCGACGTAGTTGATGACCAACTCCTCCACGCTCAATGACGCCGGCGCAGTGTCACGCAACAAAATCCGTCCATAGCTGAACATCTCGCGATAAAGGTTCGGATCTCGGTGCATCACTGGCCGCCCAACGTCAGTCGAGTGCAGGACAACCGTGGTTACCGCCCCGTCAAACGAAACAGGACAACTGAAAAGGCCCTTTAGGATTCCGGCATCAGCGGATCGCTGGTGAGCAAAGGTGACGGTGACAGGACAAATGGCGCTCTCTGAAGCCCGGCGCATCGAGTTGATCAGCATTGCTGCGCAAAACTCAACATATTGCGCATTCATGGCGACGTCTTTGATCCGATTGGCGAAATGGACCGAGACCTTGTCTGCTTCGCGCGTCATGCTCACTTTCGAGGAAGGCCGCATCAGGGGAAGAAAGCGCACAAGGTTCTGAAGCGCATGATCCAAGTTTTGAGAATTGAACAGCAAATAGGACAAGAGGCTTGTCTTGCGAACGTCGAGGCGAATTCCCGATTGAGCGCCCAGAAAGGGTTGATTGCTCCGACGCGATACGGCGTCCAGAAACTCTGCTTCCTTTCTCTGGTCGATTTTTTGCTCCGGATCTGTGAGATCCAGGCGATCCAGACCGAGGTCCCGAAGGACCGAACTCACATGAGGTGTGCCGGGACCCAAGTGATCGACCAAATGGCGCAGCCAAAAGATTGGGACAAGTTGGTTCGGTGGCGGGTTGGGTTGCATTTGTTTTCGACGGATTTGATGATGTATGCTCTGCAAGGCACTGTTGCATTAGTTTGGTCTGGTGCAACAGCATCCATCCACCTATTTGTTTATGTAGCCTCTTTGAACAGGTTTCCGGCGAAGGCGGTCTTGATCAGGACACCCGTTTCGTTATCTGCAAAGTGGTCCTTTTTTTGATCTGCGGGCCTCGATGCCTTTCAGTGAAACTTTTGTATTAACTGAAATTCTTGGCCACGTTTCCGATTTTGGGGACCGGCATGCTACGCAAATCACGGTTCAAGCACCACCGATTTCCGCGAGACGTCATCCGTTGCGCTGCGCGCTGGTAATTGCGGTATCCGCTGCCGTATCAAGTCGTTGTGGATCTGCTGGCTGAGCTTGGCGTGAGTGTGGCTCGATCCACGGTTTACCGCGGGGTTCAGGAATTCGGACCTGAACGGATCAAAACGAGCCGAAAAACATCTGCGCCGAACAAGTGTTGAATTGCATGTGCTCTCGTAACAAATCACTTCGTGAGCGCCTGCCGAGTAATAGATGAGACCTATATCCGCTTCGGTGCGGCCCACATGCCGCAGCAGACCATGTACCAATTCTATTGTAACGCGACGGCCAAGCTTAGCTACGCGGTCACCACCTTTCTGCTCCACCTGGACCTGTCGCGGTTTGATGCCGCCCCTTTGATAGCATTTACTGCAACAAAGGAGACTGACTATGGGACTGAAACGGACGGACGAATTTCGCCAAGATGCGGTGCGTATCGCGCTGACCAGTGGGCTGACACGCAAACAGGTGGCTGACGATCTGGGTGTAGGTATGTCCACACTGAACAAGTGGATCACAGCGCATCGAGACACGGATGTGGTGTCAAAAGAGGATATGAGCCTCGTTCAAGAGAATGACCGGCTGCGCCGCGAGAACCGTATTCTCAAGGAGGAGAGGGAGATCTTAAAAAAGGCCACCCAGTTCTTCGCGGGCCTAAAGCAATGAGATTTAGGTTCATTGAAGAACACAGCGAGAGCTTCCCCACCAATCGGCTGTGTGATGTCGTTGGCGTCAGCACACGCGGGCTACGCGCATTTCGAAGCCGGCCAGCCAGTCGCAGACAGCGGTCTGATTTGGTCACGCTGGCGCACATCAAAGAACAATCTCGTCTGAGCCTTGGCAGCTATGGCAGGCCGCGCATGACTGAGGAGTTGAAAGAGATTGGCCTGGATATCGGTCACCGCCGTGTTGGCCGCCCCCTCTCGGCAGATTTGGCTTTGCCAAATCGCCTGTCGGGCAGTGGATGCGCCAGAACGGCATATCAGTGGTCAGAACACGCAAACACAAGGTCACGACGGATAGAGATCATAAGTTCAATATAGCACCGAACCTACTGGATCGTGACTGCGCGGCAGATGCGCCAAACCAGAAATGGGCAGGCGACATCAGCTATGTCTGGACCCGTGAAGGCTGGGTGTATCTGGCTGTGATCTTGGACCTGCATTCTCGCCGTGTCATCGGCTGGGCCGTCAGTAACCGCATGAAGCGTGATCTAGCGATACGGGCGTTGAACATGGCCATCGTATTCCGTGCGCCACCAAAGGGCTGCATCCATCACACGGATCGCGGTAGCCAATATTGTTCTCACGACTATCAAAAGATTCTGCGCCAACATGGGTTCAAGGTGTCGATGCCTGGGAAGGGCAATTGCTACGACAATGCGGCTGTCGAGACGTTCTTCAAAACCATCAAGGCCGAGCTGATCTGGCGGCGGTCATGGGAAACCAGGCGGCACGCTGAGATGGCAATCTTTGAATACATCAACGGCTTCTACAGTCCACGCCGCCGTCACTCAGCACTGGGATGGAAAAGCCCTGTCGCATTCGAACGGAAGGTGGCTTAAACGAGCACTAGGGGCGGCACTAAAGCGGGACAGCTCCATACATATGCTCTCATCGAAAGGAGCATTGCCGTCTTTCGCGGGGATTGAGGCAACGCACTGTACTATCAACCTTGGTATGGCCAAGAGCGTAGCAACGAGCCGGATGGCGGTTTTCCTAAAGCACTAAAACGCATTATCTCTGCATGTGCATTGGGCCGCAAAGATCCCATTTCTACCAGGCTGTTGCAACGCAGCGAATGTCGGCTTCAAAAGAGATCAAAACGCGATCCCTAGGGAATTCTTGACGCCTTTGCCTTAACCCGCCGCAATGGAATTGATGACTCGATGGAAGATACGCCCCGCACTTTTGTCAGTCTTTGAGTTAAAAACCGTTCAAATTCCCTTAGGTCGGTTGTTGCGATGCGCATCAAATAATCGCGCGTTCCAGTCATCAGCCAGCAATCGAGAACTTCTTCGAACGCAGCGACGGCTGCCTCGAATGTTGCAAGTGCTTCATCGACTTGTTTGTCCAGTTGCACCGAGACGAAGACAGTCACAGGATACCCGAGTGCGTCATCGTCAAAGCGCGCGTTGTAACCGGTAATCAAACCGCCATCTTCAAGCGCCCGCACGCGACGCGCGACAGGTGTGGCGCTTAGCCCAACGGCGTCGCCAAGGTCACTCATGCTGATGCGGCCATCAGCAGCCAGACGGCGCACGATTCGTTTGTCAATATCATCCATTACGATACTTTCTGTCACAAAATCAAAAGAACCTGAAGGATACATCCAACATTATGACCTCAATAAACGAAAGTTGCGAGAATATGAGTTCTCCTTTCTGCTAAATCTCGAATAATCTCGAAGGACTCCACGATGCCACTCTTTAACCGTACCGAACTAGAAGCCGCCGCTGGCCTTGTTCATCACCATATGTCGCCAACGCCGCAATATACGTGGCCTTTGTTGAACCAAGAAATTGGCACCGAGGTATGGGTGAAACACGAAAACCATACACCAACGGGTGCCTTTAAGGTACGCGGCGGGGTGACATATATCGACCATCTGAAACGCTCTAAGCCTAATATACGCGGCATTTGCACCGCCACACGCGGCAACCACGGCCAGAGCCAAGCCCGCGCGGCGACGGCTGCAGGGCTGATTGCCAAGATTTATGTGCCCGAAGGCAATTCGTCAGAAAAGAACGCGGCCATGGCAGCGTTCGGTGGCGAGGTTATCGTGTATGGCCCCGACTTCGACGTTGCCCGCATGGAGGCCATGCGCGTTGCCGAGGACGAAGGGCTGGCTCCCGTGCCGCCGTTTCACCCTGAACTTGTTCGCGGTGTCGCGTCCTATGCGCTCGAGTTTTTCACTGCAGCGCCTGAACTGGACACTGTGTATGTGCCCATCGGCTGCGGGTCTGGCATCTGCTCAGTTATTACCGTGCGCGATGCATTGGGGTTGAAAACCAAGGTCGTCGGTGTCGTGTCTACTGAGGCGCAGGCCGCCAAACTATCCTTTGAAGTGGGTCGGCTGATTGAGACGAATTCGGCGAATACCTTTGCCGATGGCATGGCCGTGCGCATTCCGGTGCAGGGTGCCTTTGACATCTATTCCAAGGGAGCGGAGCGGATCGTTGCAGTGAGTGATGCGGAAGTGGCCGAGGCGATTAGGGCTTACTACCGTTGCACGCATAATGTCGCCGAAGGTGCAGGTGCCGCACCATTGGCAGCCTTGATGCAGGAACGCGAAGCGATGCGCGGCAAGCGTGTCGGCGTTATCCACTGCGGTGGCAATATCGACACCGAACAGTTCATCACTGTTCTGAAGGGTGGAGTACCGCAGGTTTGACCCATCTCAAGACGGTAGAACAGCGCCTGTTGTGGCTGTCCCATTGGATGATCCACAACGCCAACCATTTGCGCCCCAAGAAGGACGGGATCAAGGTCGGCGGGCATCAGGCATCGTCCGCCTCGATGGTCTCCATCATGACTGCGCTCTACTTTGAGGTGCTGCGAGCGGAAGATCGTGTCGCTGTCAAACCCCACGCCTCACCGATTTATCATGCGATGCACTATCTGATGGGAAATGTGACACGTGAAAAGATGGAGAATTTTCGAGGGTTCGGTGGCGTACAAAGCTATCCGTCGCGCACCAAAGATATTGATGATGTTGATTTTTCAACGGGTTCGGTAGGGCTGGGTGTGGCAATCACGTCATTTGCGTCGATCATTCAGGACTACGTCCACGCTAAGACGTGGGGCAGGGACATTCCCTTGGGCCGAATGATCGCGCTGATGGGTGATGCGGAACTGGATGAAGGCAACATTTACGAATGTCTGCAAGAAGGTTGGAAACATGATCTGCGCAACACGTGGTGGGTGATTGATTACAACCGTCAATCGCTTGATGGCATCGTGCGGGAAGGGCTGTTTGAGCGCGCGGAGAAGGTATTCGAAGCGTTCGGATGGGATGTTGTTCGGATCAAATACGGCGCTTTGCAGCGGGCCGCTTTTGAAGAGCCGGGCGGCGACAAGCTACGCGCGTGGATCGATGGGTGCCCGAACCAGCTCTATTCGGCGCTAACCTACATGGGTGGTGCTGTATGGCGCAAACATTTGATGGATGATTTGGGCGATCAGGGTGATGTGACGGCCTTGCTGGACGCACGCAATGACGATGCATTGGCCGCGTTGATGGAAAATCTTGGCGGAAACTGCGTGGAGACAATGGCGGCGACTTTTGGAGCGGTGGACCACGACCGGCCGGTTTGCTTTTTGGCGTACACGGTCAAAGGATGGGGCACGCCGATTGCCGGACACAAAGACAACCACGGCGGTTTGATGACAAAGGCGCAAATGGCCGCGTGGCAGTCTGACATGGGCGTGCCAGAGGGGGCTGAATGGGAGCTGTTCGCCACGGTTGATGACGTTTCAGCTTTCACAGCCTACCTGAAAGACGTGCCCTTCTTCTCCAAAGGACCACGGCGCTTTAGCGATGAGGTTTTGCCCGTTCCGCAAATCGCGATGACCAGTGATCGCGAAATTTCCACACAAACGGGATTTGGTAAAATCCTCGATGATCTGTCAAAAGGCGACAGTGGCTTGGCCGCTCGTATCGTGACCATGTCACCGGATGTGACGGGTACGACGAACCTTGGAGCGTGGGTGAACCGCCGCAAACTGTTTGCACGCCGCGCGCAGGCCGACACGTTCAGAGATCACCGCATCCCTTCGACGGCGAAATGGGAATTTGCGCCGGACGGCCAGCATATCGAACTCGGCATTGCGGAAATGAACCTGATGCTGGTGCTCGGCGCTGCAGGGCTGTCCCATTCGCTTTTTGGCAAACGGTTGATCCCTATTGGCACGGTCTATGACCCTTTCGTGTCTCGCGGTTTGGATGCGCTAAATTACGCTTGTTATCAGGATGCCCGCTTTATGGTGGTGGGCACACCGTCCGGCGTAACCTTGGCCCCTGAAGGCGGCGCGCACCAATCCATCGCATCTCCTTTGATCGGGATGTCGCAAGACGGGCTCGCCGCGTTTGAACCGGCCTTTGTCGATGAACTGGCAGTGATCATGGAGTGGGCCTTTGATTACATGCAACGCGATGGAGGTGGCGATCCAGACGAGCGCACATGGCTGCGCGATGAAACAGGTGGCTCGGTCTATCTGCGACTGACGACAAACCCCATCGAACAGCCTGGCACGCGCGTTGATGACTCGTTTCGCCAAGGCGCGATTGATGGGGCCTATTGGTTGCGTAAGCCGGGGCCAAATTGTGAAGTCGTCATTGCCTACCAAGGTGCCGTTGCACCCGAAGCAATCGCCGCCGCTGGTATGATTGGCGAATATCGCCGTGACATCGGGGTACTGGCCGTCACGTCAGCGGATCGCCTCAATGCAGGATGGACCGCCGCCCAACGGGAACGCGTACGTGGCAACGGGCAGGCTATCTGCCATATTGAGAAGCTTTTGGGTGAATTGCCCCGCAGTTGCAGCCTCGTCACAGTCATCGACGGTCATCCTGCAACACTGTCATGGCTTGGCGCGGTTGCGGGCCACAAAACTATTTCCCACGGTGTTGAGCACTTTGGCCAGACCGGATTGATCAAGGATCTTTACCGGCATTTCCGAATTGACCGGCACTCCATTCAGCAATCGATAAGCGCGTTAACTGTCGGGGGCTCTTGTTCGAAAAAGTAAGGGCCTTAGCTGAATTCTTGGTGCACATCATCTCTGGTTTAGAATTTTTCCTGAAGCAGACCGTCGCGCAGTTGCCGCCGAAGGGTGCTTAGTCCCGCAGACCGCTGTTTGACCAACCCCTGATTTGGTGCATGCCGCGAATGTCTGGAACGCGGGCTGCGACTGCAGCAATTCCAAACAGTACTTAAGCTCGGCTATGGGCCGTGTATGTGATCTTAGACTAGTGTCGCTGCGCGTGCTGTGATCAACTGTCTGGCCGCGATCCTTTCACGATGGATCATGTACAGCCCTGCAGATATGATTATTCCGATGCCGAGCAGGCTCAGCATGTTTGGGAAATCGTTGAACACCAGATACCCAAATATAGTTGCCACCGGCAGTTCGAAGTACTGCAGAGGTGCAACTGTTGCAGATGGTGCAAACGACAGAGCATAGGTCATCATCATGTGGCTCACAGTTGCAAAAAATCCGGCTCCGAAGAGCCAAAGCCAGGCAATGTCTTCCGGCCAGACAGGGTCAAACAGCGCTGATCCGGAACCTCTTGCCAGCAGCAAGACCGGAAGACAAAACAGACTGGCGATCAGGCCTGTGTGAAATTGCAATGCTACGGGATGCATTCGTCGCGACAGGCTGCGCGTCACAAGTATGTAGGCGGCGAAGGCGACTGCGGTTCCAAGAGGAATTATAGCGATCGCACCAAAGGCTGCGAAACTGGGCTGGATGACGAACAGAACACCGACAAATCCCACAAGTGCCGCGCCGACCCGGCGTGGACCAACCTCTTCATCAAGGTAAAACTTGCCGACTAACAAAACAATGAATGGGGCTACGAATACGATTGCCAGGGCATCGGCAAGCGGCATTACGCGGATTGCGGCAATGAAGCAAAATGTGGCGAATAGCAAAAGCAAGGCTCGGGCGATGAGGGTCAAGATCTGTCCTTGCGGCACGCGCAAGGACACTCCCATCGCCCAGACAAAGGGAGCCATAAGAGCGCACTGTACAATGAATCGCGCCGCTGTAATCTGTCCGACTGGCACGCTCCCTGAAGCAAGCTTTGCTGCGACATCCAACAAAGGAGCGGTCAAACAGAACCCAAGCATAAGCGCCACACCGACGAGTATACGATCTGTAGATTGAGGAGTGGTAGCGACAGTGCTCATCCGCCCACTAACAGACATTGCTAACTGCTTGTCTACCCTCAAAACGATACTGCAGTCGATGCCTGCATTGCAGTATTTCGCCCCAACTGCGAAGAAATGCTGCGTGAGCAGTAGCTGCACCTGCACAAGTCCGCTGTGCGGAGAGGCTGTGTGAAAACTCCCCCATTTTGACCGGACTGATGGTATAATTTTCGTATTCGATACGGAGGTTGTTGATGACGCAATTTATCGAGGGTCTGGACCGGCAGCAGAGGATGTTGCTGCCCGAATGTCTGGACGATTATGTTGATGAGAACAGTCCTGTCCGCGCCATTGATGCCTTTATAGACCTGCTTGATCTTGCGGTGCTGGGCTTCAATGCGATGCCAGCGGCAACTGGACGGCCTGGCTATCATCCTGGCTTGTTGCTTCGGATTTATCTCTACGGGTATTTGAACCAGATCCAGTCATCGCGTCGCCTGGAGCGCGAGTGCGGTCGCAATCTGGAACTTGTCTGGCTGACGGGTCGGTTGAAGCCGGACTTCAAGACGATTGCAGACTTTCGGAAAGATAACGGCCCCGCGATCCGCAAGGTGTGCCAGCAGTTTGTCGCGCTCTGCCGCAACATGAACCTGCTCGATGGGGATGTGGTTGCCATTGACGGTAGTCGGTTCAAGGCGCTGAACTCCAAGGCCAAGAATTACACGCGCGGTAAGCTGCGCCAGAAGTTGGGTGAGATTGACAAGGCAATCGAGCGCTATTTGGGTGAGTTGGATCGCGCCGACGAAGTGTTTGAACAGACCGGCACGGTGCTGCCAGAGGCCCGCATGGAGCGCACTCTACGCAAGCTGGAGCATCTGCAAAAGGAGGCGGTGCGCTACAGATCAATCGAGCAGCGCATGGATGAGACCGGCGAAACCCGAGTCTCACTTAGTGATCCTGATGCCCGATCCATGGCAACAACGGCCCGGATGCCCCGCATTGTCGGTTACAATGTTCAAACGGTCGTCGAAGCCAATCACCACCTGATCGTTGCGCATCAAGTAACAATGCTTGGGTTCGACCGGGATGCCTTGTCGATGATGGCCGCGGCAGCAAACGATGTCATGACGACAGATCAGCTCACAGCAATCGCGGATAAAGGTTATTACAAGAGCGAGGAAATTGTTGCCAGCGAAGAGGCTGGTATCTCGGTTGTCGTTCCCAAACCAATGACATCGAACGCCGCTGCGCGCGGTCAGTTTGACAAGGCTGACTTCACATATGACAGCGACAAGGATGTCTATGTCTGCCCGGCAGGCAAGCAGCTGACCTACAGATTTACCGGCCAGCAAGACGGCAAAGCTATCAGATCATATTGGTCGGGAGCCTGCGCCGATTGCGTCATCAAGGACAAATGCACGGCCAGCAAGGAACGGCGCGTGCGTCGATGGGAGAAAGAGGATGTGCTTGAGCGGGTGCAAGAAAGGTTGGACGCAGACCCAGCCCAACTGGCCGTCCGCAGCATGACCGTCGAGCATCCTTACGGCACGATCAAATCTTGGATGGGGGCGACACACTTCAAGATGAGACGGTTGAAAAATGTCGCCACCGAGATGTCGCTGCATGTGCTCGCCTACAACATGACCCGCGTCATGAACTTGATGGGCATCCCGGCAATGATCGCGGCGATGAAGGCGTAAGGGGTATCGTTCGGCTTGAAATTAGCCTCGAGAACGCCGGGGTGAGCCGGAGATTGCCTCAGCCGCCTTCTCAACCCATCTAAGTAGTGGAAATGACGATGCCGAGCCAAAATGCCCAAAAAAACACCGAACGCTCACGCCGACACCACAATCAACAGAGTTTCCACACAGCCTCCGGACAAAGCGGACTTTCGCTGCTGCCGAACTAAACGCGTAGTGCTCTGGTGCGCCAGAACCGCCAACATTTGATGTGCTACACGTTTATTTTTTTCGTTCAATCAGTTTTTCTAAATATCTCACAGTTCCAACCACTGAAATGATCGCCCACGCTAACCAAACCCAACCGAAGGCATTTGCAATCGAAATCGCATGATTTGGGAAGGCTGACATGGACCAAACTCCGAGTAGTGCAAACAAAAAATGTGATCCCAGAACCATAATAGCCGTGGTTATTGGCCGTTTTTCATAAGCAAGGTCTAAATCCAGAAAATTCACGATTTGAGTTGGTCCTACTGTTTCATGACAAACTGACATCATTGCGCACCGACAATGCCTTCGCTCACCGCCACGCCACAAGACACATTCTGCAATTGCCGCCCAACAAAGCACCGGATGTATGCGCATTTTTAGGCTGCGGACTTAAATTTTGAGCGCAACCCGATTGTCCTGAGACAGTCATGGTAGCAGATTGACAGGGCGTTACTTTGGGCTCATTGCCGACTTCGAATACAGCGCAGCAAGGTTGTGATATGGTGCCTTGTCAACGTCGGGTTGTCATTGGGAGGGCATGGCGGATCGGAGGATCAGTTATGGAAACACCAAACCTGCCAGCCGTTTGCGCACTTCGCCCTGCATGGAACAAGTGTCGCATTGTCGGTTAGAAACGCCCGCTAAAGCCAAAGCATGTATGGGAAATCCGACTTCGACTTGAACTTGCCGAGAACCATCGCGACCTCGCGCTGTTCAACATGGCAATCGATAGCAAGCTGCGCGGATGTGATCTGGTCAAGATGAAAATCGTCGATGTCATGACGTCCCGGCCAGATCAAAGAGCCGGTATCGGTACTGCAGAGCAATACATAGAAACCTATGCGATTCGAGATTTCAGAAGGCACATGCGCTTCGGTCGAAAAGGGGATGGAAGACCATCTAATGGTTGGTTCTGAACACCTTTGGTCTGCCGTTTCCATGAGCACCTGCACATTTTGACCCGCCAATATGCGCGGATCGTCCGGGATTGGGTGACTTCGATCGGTTCCGAGGCAAGCGCGCATGGAACTCATTCAATGCGCAGAACCAAGGTTACTCAGATCTACAGGAAGACCGGCAACCTCAGAGCTGTTCTGCTCCTCCTTGGTCACGCCAAGACGGACAGCACAGTCCGATATCTTGGTGTGGAACTTGAGGATGCCTTGAGCATTGACGAAGCTATCGAAATCTAGCGCTGACGGGTCGCCGTCACGGGTGGCCCAGATGAGACATTCGCAGTGCCACTTTAAACATAGACGGAAGGTTATTGATGTGGGTCAACGACACGCAGGCCCAAAGCATATAGCTTTTGCTGACAGGAGAGGAGGCCTTTGAAAATGTTGAAAATCTCGAAATTATCGGCAGATCGTCTGGACTTAGAACTTTCAGGTGCTCTTGACAGGGAGGCCATGCAAGCGGGGCTCGACGACCTGATCGAGCAATCGAAGGATATCACCCATGGTAAGATGCTCTATAAGGTTCTGGATTTTGAGATGCCGACCATGGGTGCGCTCGCCGTTGAACTGCGGCAGATGCCAAAACTCTTCGGCTTGATCAACAAGTTTGACAAATGTGCGGTGCTTTCCGACGTCGCATGGATTCGAACGGTTGCGGAGATCGAAGGCGCGGTTATCCCCTCGTTTGAGATCAAAAGCTTTCCGCTCTCGGCCGCCGCCGCTGCAGAGCACTGGCTGGATGGTCAGATCAAAGAAGACGGCGGGGAGGAAGCAGATGAGAACTTCCCAGTCTAACATGGCGCAGGCGCGAAGATCATTCGTGCCGTTCGCCCAGCGAATGCGCAATTCGGAGTACCTGGCGTGGAAAGGCTTGCCCCCAACCCGGGACTTTATCTGATGTTTTCGAACCGCCCACCGCCCGTCTCCGTGAGTTTTACGAGAGGGTTGGTGGCGTTGGGGGTGTAAGCCAAAAGCATGCAGCAACAAAACGGAGCAGCGAATATGCGAAGAACAAATTTGGCCTTGCTTGTGCTCAGCAGCACCTTTTTGGTGCTGGCGTCATGTACGAGCCCGGACGGACAAAATGAAGCGATGCCCACCCGGGCTGACGGCGCGGCGTTCTTCGCTGCAAACTGCGTGTCTTGTCATGGCGCGGGTGGCCAAGGGGTGGGCACCACCGCAGACGGGCTTGCCGTCTTGCCCCCCAATCTGACGTTATTGAGCGCAGAAAACGATGACCGGTTTCCAGCGGCACGTGCACTGAGCTACATTTATGGCGACCCGCAAAACAGCCATCTTGCGCGCGTCATGCCGCAGTTTGGCGGAGAGATGGCTGAAGATCTTGTTCCGGTGGACATAGAAGGTGTGCTGACACCAACACCCAGAGAGCTTGCTGGCTTGTTGGTCTATTTGGAAAGCATCCAGCAGTAGAGCAACACGTACAGGTCAGAGGCAGGCCATTGAGAAAGATGCTTCAAGCGACAGCCGGCCATTCTGCCAACTCTGGATGCCGCGCCGATGTTCTGCGAGGCGATCAACCCTTTACGGCCATTGAGACACGGACGGACCAAAGCTGACATTTGCCGATTGTCTGGTATGCTGCGGCGGCACTCTTCATAGTCGCCTTTCGCTGCAGCTACTCGATTTGGGTGCTGCCGAAGGTATCAAGAGCGGGACAAAACGAGTTTTCGCTGGGACCGCGCCAATGTCTCCTTTTCACTATCCTCTAGCATTTGAACCGTTTGCTTTTGCAAGTTTGATTAGAAGTTGGTTCAGCTTACGAGCCGCCGTACTGATGATCTTCTCATCGAACGCCGCATAACCAAGGACAAGGCCTTGTGGAGGCTCGGGCAGGATGCAATGCGAAGACAAAGCCTTCACATGCAGACCCTTTCCCCGAGCAGTGTTTGAGATCAACTTGTCCGTTGCGTGATGTCGAAGACTTGGCAAAAGGGATGCGCAAATGTGCATACCCGAAGGATCTGGCGCAACATTGATCAGACTTGCGGACTCCTGCAACTCTGCAATCAGATGTGCTTGTCGCCTCGCATAGGTGCGTCGCATACGTCTCAGGTGAACGGCAAATTCTCCGCTTTCCATGAATGTGGCCAAAGCAGGTTGCGGTACAAGGGACGCGCGCGACCCAAACTGGGCCAGATAGTCCTGCGCGGACGATATCAGCGCATCTGGCAAAACCAAATAGCCAAGACGCAACGCAGGGCTCAGCAATTTCGAAAAACTGCCGAGATAAATTGATCGTTTCAAGCCATCCAGCCCAGCCAGCGACGGCAGGGGGTGGCCCTGATACCGAAACTCACTGTCATAATCATCCTCGATGATAAGCGCGTTTGCCCGCGCGGCCCAGGCGAGCAGCGCCGTTCGTCTCGGCATTGGCATGGAAATCCCTGTCGGATAATGTCGCGACGGCGTGACAATCGCCACTGAAGCTGCGCCTGTAATCTTGTCGGCATCAAATCCATGCTCATCAATGCGAATAGGGTGTACTTGCGCCCCAAGCGAGCCAAGAACGTGGCGCAATGTGTGCCAACCGGGGTCTTCGATGGCGGCATGTGCATCCGATCTGTGCACGCCGCGAAAGATGATCTCGAATGCCTCCGATGCGCCGGACGTCACTAAGACCTGCTCGGGCCGGCAGTCAAGCTCGCGCCAAGCAGACAGGTGATTGCTGATCGCTTGCCGCAAAGGATACCAGCCAAACGGATCGGGCTTGCCAAGCAAAGCGCTGTCAGGCTTCGCCCATGCCTTTTCGATATGCCGGGACCAAAGCCGGTGCGGAAACAGCGACTGATCGGGGATGCCTGATTGAAAGGGCACCCACGCTTGCAGCGGCTCCGGGCGGTCGTTCGAGGTACGCACCGGTGGCGCAAGGTGCGGTATTTGATCCGCCACATACGTGCCGCCGCCCATTTTCGTGTGCAGATAACCTTCACTGATCAACTGGTCATACGCCCCGACAACAGTTGTCCGGGACACCGATAATTCCAGTGACAGGACGCGGCTTGACGGAAGGCGTAGACCAGATGGGGCCTGCGTCTCGTTCAGCAAAGTTCGCAGAGCGCTGATGAGTTGTGCCTGAAGGCTCATGTGCGACGAACGCTCCAGATTGAGCCGAAATAGGGCAGCATCCAAATTGGACTGATTTTTATTTACGATATTGGACATTTCTAAGTATCCAATGAAGCGCTACCTGTCGTCAAGGAAATCAAACTAAAAGGCCCCGTTATGGATGACACCCTGAACGTCACAGAGAAGTCCCGCCTGCGCCGCATTCATCAGCGCGGGCACTTTGATCGCAAGACGATCAACGCCATTCTTGACGCCCAACCCATGTGCAGCGTCGGTTACATCATCGACGGACATCCGTATGTGACACCTACCTTTCAATGGCGTGAGGGAAACCGCATTTATTGGCACGGTTCCTCGGCCAGTCGTGCGTTGCGCCAGTCAAAAGACGCAGAGGTCTGTTTGACGGTGTCCATTCTTGATGGCTTTGTTCTGGCCCGCTCGGGCATGCATCATTCTGCAAACACGCGCTCAGTTATGTTGTTCGGCAAGGCGCAAAAAGTCGAGGATCCGGCGGCAAAGCTGGAACATCTTCGACGTTTTGTGAACGGCCTCTTCCCCGGCCGCTATGACACTCTGCGGCCCGATCACGCACAGGACCTGAAGGCGACGATGGTGTTGGGCATGGATATCACCGAAGGAAGTGCGAAAGTCAGAACAGGTCATCCGGGGGATGAAGAAGAAGATTACGCATTGCCCATCTGGGCGGGGGTTATTCCGGTGACGACCCAGATCGGAACACCGATCCCCGATCCGCGCAATCTGGCCAGCGTGAACCTGCCCGACCATGTGCGCAACTTCCGACTGGAATGAAGCGATGACGCACTTGTCTGTGAATGTGAATGTTGCCGCACTCCTGCGCAATCGCCGCGATCATGCGTGGCCGGATATCGTCGGGCTGGGTCGCACAGCGCTTCAAGCCGGAGCATTCGGCATCACGGTGCACCCGCGGCCCGATCAGCGCCACATCAGGCCGTCTGATGTCTGGGACCTTCGCACGATGTTGGATGCTGAATTTCCTGACCGGGAGCTCAACGTAGAAGGGTTTCCGACCTCCGATTTTCTCGCTTTGGCTCACGACGTCCGGGCGGATCAAATCACACTGGTCCCTGATGATCCGGCGCAAGCGACCAGCGACCATGGGTGGGATTTCACGGCCGAAAAGGCGTTTCTGATGCCCATCATTGCTGATCTGAAATTCAACCGGCACCGCGTCGCTCTATTCGCAGACCCGGATGCGACGCATATGAAAGCTGCAGCCGAAACAGGGGCAGATCGTGTTGAGCTCTACACCGGACCCTATGGAAGTGCTTATGACGATCCGGTCGCTCAAACCCGTGCGCTTGACCGTCTTGAGGATGCGGCGCGTGCTGCTGCAAATGAGGGGTTGGGCATCAATGCCGGCCATGACCTGACAGTTGAGGGAACAGCCCGATTGGTTGGAAGAGTGCCGTCGATTGATGAGGTGTCGATAGGGCATGCGCTCTTTTGCGACGCGCTTTCGCATGGGATGGCAGAAACAGTACGCCGGTATTTGGTGTCCTGTGATGGGCAAATGAACCCCTCGACGAGAGACTGCAGTTGATGACCGATGGTATCGTCATTCGGGATGCAGCCGAGCAGGACTTTGATCTCTGGTGCAACCTTTGGACCCAGTACAACGCATTCTATGGGAGGGAGGGCGCGACCGCCCTTTCGGAAGAAATCACCCTGACAACGTGGCAGAGGTTTCTCAGCCCACAGACGCCAGTGCATTGTCTCGTGGCGCAGCAAGACGGCAGACTGCGGGGGCTTGCCCATTATGTGTTTCATCTCAATACAATCATGATTGACGACACATGTTACCTTCAGGATCTGTTTACAGAACCATCTTCGCGAGGGGGCGGCCTTGGGCGTAATCTGATCACCGAGGTATTCGAACGCGCAAGGCAAGCCGAAATCCACAGTGTTTACTGGCATACGCATGCGTCAAACGAGACCGCGATGCGCCTCTATGACCAAGTTGCCATAGACACCAGTTTTACAGTCTATCGAAAATCGCTCGATACAAGCGCAGTTTGAGGTCATCCAGTCTGACACATCTGCTTGCTATGGAAAAAGAATACTATGCAGACTATCGCATTGGTGGATCCTGACGATCAAGCCTGCGCCACCTTTTCTGCCTACAACGCAGCGCGCTCCGCCTGGAATTGGAAAAGCTACCTTTGCGTTATTCATCAGCACGGGCAAATCGTGGCGGGCGAACGGGGCATCATCAACAAGGGTGCTCACTCAATGCACGGCGTCAGAGTTAAACCCAACAGCGCAGCAGGGACCTTGGAAATCATTCAATCAAGGTCCCAGATGCTGCGTTCGCGGCTCGCACAGCGGGGTTGTTCCGACCTTTGGCGCAGTGTTCCGAATGTCTGTTGCGCCGAGGATGGTCGTGGCCACCTCTCGAACTCAGCCTTGTCTCTCAACATCTTGAATGCGCGCTGCGACATACAATAGAGTGAAAAATCCTACGCCGTAGATCGCTGACGTTGTGAAAAGTAGCGTGCCATGACCGGATGTCTCCAGAACGGACAACAACAAGGGCGTTCCAATAAGATTTCCCAAGTTGCCTGTTTGAGCCATCACACCATAGCCAAGCGTCCGCGCATTGGTTGTATGATTGAGTTGAGCCACCGCTGCGAATGTTCCGCTTTGGATCAGACCTAAGATCGCGAAAAGCATTATTGCGTGCATCGTGGGATCAATCCATACGCCGATGGCTGCGGTTATGCCCGCCAATAGGAAACCCGCAAACACCAGTGTTGTGGCCTTGAAACGTATCAAGGCAATCGGCAGTATGATCAGACCTGCGGCAATTCCGACCAGGGACATCGCCGTCGTGAGTTGTGGCCGCAGTTCTTCGGACAGTTGGGATGGCAAGATGGTCAGCAAGGCCAGAAACGTCAGTGTATAGAAGAGCCATCCGACACCAGGCCAAATGACCCTCGCATCTTGAAAGGCCAAGAACGCAGACATGTGTTTCGGATGTGATCCGCTGCCCGAACTGTCAGATACGTTATGCGTTCTGAGCAGAAACCAAATGAGGGTCGCCACGACAAACAGGCTGACGCCGTGAAGTTGGAGCAGTCCGCTGATACCGAACTCATCTACAAAAGGGATGCCAAACCACCCAAATGCCGCAAAAGAAACGCCAAAAAAAGTGCCCCACAGCGCCATGCTGGTCCCGCGCCACCTTTCGGAGCTGATCTCGGCCATCAAAGCTGGCGCAGTCACGACTATGCCGAGATGTGTGATACCTTCGATCACCCGTGATGCAGCCATGAGCGCAAAACTGGGATAGGTGGATTGCCAGCAAGACAGGCCACCAGCCGCTATCAGTGATGCAATAAGAACGTGTCTTAGTCCAAATCGGTTCGCCAGACTGGCTGCTGCCCCTCCAAAAATGGCACCAACAACGCTTACGAGCGTCAGTAACCATGCGATTTGATCGGTCTGTTCAGGGTACAGCGATCGAAATTCGGGAAAAATGACTGATACTTTTGCAAACTGCCCGCCCGCCAGAATACCAGCGACCCACAGCGCGATGATCAGCGCAATCTTGTTAGAAACTCCAGCCATGTGCGCAAACTACAAGTGTTTGGGCCGCCGACCCACGCATAAATTATGCAGCGTGGCTCCGGCCACTGACGAGCCGTGCCGGAGTGCCGTCTGACAGGTAGACGCGTTCCCACAGGATCTGACCCGCACTGATGCTAATGTCGCGATAATTGGCTTGAGAGGTCTCAAACAATCTGGGTTCTGGCGATACCACTGACCACCAATCAGAGGCCCCTAATTCATGCTCCGCCTTCTGGATCTCCTCAGTGGCAAACTGCCAGAGCGAGATACCTAACATGTCCCTCTGTCCGACCTGCCAGTCGCGGGCGCGAACAGCAGAATAGGCGAGACAGACATGGGTTGCTTCATCGACCAGATGAACACACTCAGGAGACGTTTCGACCAAGCGGCGCAATGCTGCATCATCTGAACGATAAGGCAATAGTGTTTGGAAAACCTTGGCTTGCAAATCAGCCTCTGGCGTTTGGACGCCTCTTTCCCATCTGGACACGGTCGCCTGATCAACGCCAAGCAGCTCAGCCAACCCGTCCTGCTTCAGCCGCACGGCGGTGCGCACGCGTCTCAGCCGCGTGCCAAACACTGGGAGAGCCGCCGATCCCTTCATGCAAGCGTCGCTCCACTGTCAATCACGTTTCATTCCTCCGGTTCTCTTGCAAACATACAATTCAAAGAAACATTTCCCAGCGAAATCTCTGGATGCGGAAAATTGTGCAACGCGCAGCATCCGGAATAATGGGCTCACTACCGTCACCGGAGCAAGCGCAGCATTTAGGCGCTAGGCGTAATTCGCTCGGATGAGGGCGGCCCATTTCAGACCTTGGTCGTGGTCTTCAATTGCTGCGGTTGCACCGCGCTTAGCCGACATTCGTGGCGTGCGCGTATCTAAGTGAAAGGTGAACCAACAACGTGCGGGGCCAAGCAGCCTTATGCGGATGCGGATGCGGCTGTTGCTGTCGCAGAAAACACTCGCATTTGCAGCAACGCTCAATTGGCAGTGCGGCAGATTTCACCAGACCGGTCGTCTGGTCGTTTCTGTCCGATGATCCAGCTCTTGTTCCAAGGCTTTTTTTCGAGGTGGCTCTGAAATGTTGGAAACTTGGCATGGTTGCCCTCCAATTCCCTCCCCCATACATCAGCACTAAGCTGACACTAAGATTGCATCCGCCTGCAAATGACATCCCAGCATCAACTTCGATGGTACTGCTTGGTTGGTGGTTTCCAACACGTTTTGGACGGTAAGCGTTGTGCTACCTCTGGTGTTGGATGAAGCTACCGCACTAGTATGAAAAGGCTGAGTTTCTTAGCTGTTCTCACTCACCTTCTCGAAAATCGACATGCAGGTGATTGCCCATAGGGTCTGTCAGGTTGAACTGCACAATATTGGTGCCGGGGACATCTCGCCGATCAAATGGAACCTCCGATGAGATCAGCTTTTGTTCAAACGCAGCCATTCCCTGTGCCCGAAATGCGAAATGTTCCAGTGAGGACGGATCGCGCGACAAAGGTTGGGTGTCCACGACCAGGTGAATGACCGGCGTGTCATTCAAATACAGCCACACGCCGGGCACCGGAAAATCGGGACGATAGCCCTGTTTTAGACCCAGGACGCTTTCATACCAATCGATCATTTTCTCTGGATCAGGCGTGCAGAGGTTCACGTGGTCAAGCGCTGTCAGCATCAAAGCCTCCTGTTTATTGCGTTAAAAGTGACCGTTAATTTATTTATTGTACGTATGTATAAAAAATGCAAGTGTTTTAAAGAGAGCGAGTCGAAATCCAAATTGGGAGGCTTCGGATACATGTCACAAACATTTTCAATCGAATGCCTGATCCCTTGTGAAAACCATCTGGGAGAAGGTCCTTTATGGGACGGCGAGACGGGTGTGCTTTATTGGGTGGACAGCACGGGTCCGCGCGTTGGCAAGGACGCGATTTGGCGGTTCGATCCCAAATCCGGCGAGGTGACATCTTGGCCGCTGCCCAAAGATGTCGGTGCCATGGCATTGCGTGAAAACAATGGGGCGGTTCTGGCCTTGTCGGACGGGTTCTACGCTTTTGATTTTGTGACCGGAGCGATCGACCTGATCGCCAGTGTGGATGACGATCCAACACGCGCCCGTCTGAATGATGGAAAATGCGACCGGATGGGCCGTTTCCTGGCGGGTGGCATGGACGACAAGGAAGAACTGGGCATTTGCGGGCTGTGGCGTCTGGACCCGGACCTTAGCCTGCACAAAGTCGAAGACGGCATCATTTGCTCAAACGGCCCCTGCTGGAGTCCGGATGATACGACATTCTATTTCGCAGATACGTTCAAGAACGAAATCTGGGCCTATGACTACGATATAAAGACAGGAACCCCCAGCAACAAACGCATCTTTGCCTCAACTGATGACGACGCAGGTTTCGCAGATGGGTCCACCGTTGATGCCGAAGGCTACCTGTGGAATGCGCAAGTCATCTCGGGGGATCTGATCCGCTATGCGCCGGATGGCAGCGTGGATCGCAAAATTTCCATGCCGGTGCGCAACATTACCTCTGTGATGTTTGGCGGACCAGACCTGATGGATATTTACATCACATCGATGGCGCGGGTCAGCCACCCTGCGACGCACGATGGTTTTGCAAAACAAACCAAGCCGCAGTTTGGCGCAGGAAGCCTGTTCCGCATTCGCGGGCTCGGGATCAAGGGTGTGCCGGAGCCGCGATTTGCCGGTTAACCAAGAAGGGGAGAAAGAGTGAAACCATCCGCATTTGAATATGAGTGTCCCACCGATCTAAAGGCCGTTCTGGCGTTCCTGGGGGACGGAACGGATACACGCATTCTGGCAGGTGGGCAGAGTCTGGTTCCGATGATGAATTACAGACTGGCCACACCAGAGCGTCTGATTGATATCAATCGTTTGCCCGACCTCGACTATATCCGTGAGGAAGACGGCGAAGTCGTGATCGGCGCGCTGGCACGTCACGGGGATATCAAAGCGTCACGCCTGATACTCAAGCATCTGCCCATCATGACCGAAGCCTATGCGTGGATCGCACACGCGGCTGTTCGCAATCGTGGGACGCTTTGCGGTAACCTGTGTCATGCGGATCCGGCCTCGGAAATGCCCGCGCTGATGCAAGTGTTGGGGGCGACCATGGTTGTGTCCAAAGCTTCTGGCGCGCGGCACGTCAACGCGCGGGATTTCTTTCTGGGGACATATGAGACGGTGTTGGACGCGGATGAAATGCTGACAGAAATACGCATTCCCATACCCCAACCGGGCACTGGCTGGGGGTTTGAAGAGGTCGCTATGCGCAAGGGTGATTACGCTTGGGCCTCGGTTGCAGCAACGTTGCGGATTGTCGACGGGCGCATCACTGCGCCATGTATTGCCGTCGCCGGGTTGGGCGATCACGCCTACCGGCTTGAAGCGCAGGAAACCGCTTTGGAAGGTGAGATGCCCGACGCGAACGTCTTTGAGGCCGCCGCCAAAGCCGCCGCAGAGGCTGCCGATCCACCTGATGCAGAACATATCAGCGCCGAATACCGTCGTGATCTTCTGCGGGCCTTGCTGCCACGCGTTTTGAGCGCCGCAACACAGCGGGCAGGCCTATAGATGGAGGGGAAGATGACCAAAAAAACGATCAACCTCACAGTGAACGGACGCAAGCGCGCGGCTTTCGTCGCTCCGCGCATGCTGCTGTCTGATTTCATCCGCCATGAACTGGAACTGCCCGGCACGCATGTGGGCTGCGAACATGGTGTCTGCGGGTCGTGCAACGTCATCGTCGATGGCAAGGCCGTGCGTTCCTGCCTCATGTTTGCTGTGCAAGCCGATGGATCAGAGATTACCACCGTCGAGGGTTACAGCACTGAGGGCGGATTGCACCCCATTCAGCAGGCCTTTTGGGAAGAGCATGGGTTGCAATGTGGGTTCTGTACGCCGGGCATGCTGGCCGCGGCCAAGGAACTGTTGGAGGCCAATCCCGATCCAAGCGACGAAGATATTCGCGAGGCGATTTCGGGCAATCTGTGCCGCTGCACGGGCTATGAATTCATCATCAACGCCATCCGTTCTGCCGCCAAGGCGATGCGGGATGCAGATATCAAAAACACGCTTCAGCCCGTCTGAAGCACCCAACGGAGAGATCTTCATGGCATCGCATCTTGATACAAACGTCATTCCACCCAGCCGCCAACGCGAAGCACCGCGCGCGGGCCTGACATGGATCGGTCAAAGCATCAAACGGGTTGAAGACCCACGCATTTTGACGGGCAACGGCGGCTATATCGACGATTTCAAAATGCCCGGCATGGCCCATGCCGCGATGGTGTCCAGCCCGCATGCCCATGCACGCATCATCAGTATCGACACCTCCAAGGCCAAAGCGCTGCCCGGTGTGATCGGGGTTTACACCGGTGCGGACTTGGCCAGCGTGGTTGACCCTTGCCCCAGCTTTGCCTCGCCGCCGGTTCCGCAACACGCAATGGCGATAGGCAAGGTGCGCCATGTGGGCGAAGTGGTTGCCGCCGTCGTCGCGGATGATCGATACATCGCCGAAGATGCAGCGGAGTTGATTGAAGTCGAGTGGGAGATCCTGCCAGCAAATGTCGATCTGGAAGCCTCGGCGGCGGCAACCGGTGATGCTCATTTGCATCCTGACGACCGCGAAACCAATGTCGCTTTGGATGAAAGCTTTAGCTTTGGCCCGGTGGAAGAAGATTTTGCCGCCGCAGATCATATCATCAAGCGCCGTCTACGCTGGCATCGTTCGTCCGCTCAGGCGATTGAAACCAGTGGTGTCGTCGCGCATTACGACGAATTCAAAGGTGGCTATACGATCCACTGCAACTCGAACTTCTATAACTTCATCCCCTTTGTGATTGGTGGCTCGCTGCGCGTTTCGCCGGGTGAGTTGCGCATCGTGCCTGCCCTTACAGGGGGCAGCTTTGGGTCCAAGGTATTCTCGCACAAGATCATCATCCTGACGGGTGGGCTTTCGCGCCTTGCAGGTGTGCCGGTGAAATACATTGAGGACCGGCTCGAGCATTTTACGAACTCGGACAGCCACGGGTCGGACCGACTGTATGATGCCGAACTTGCGGTAGAAAAGGACGGCACGTTCAAATCGCTGCGCTTTACCGTGCTTGATGACTATGGCGCTTACCTGCAATTCGGCGTCGGCACCCATGGCAATGCTATGGCACAGGTGACCGGGCCCTACACAATCGGCAGCTTTGGCATGCGCGTCGTGGCGGTGCTGACCAACAAATGTCAGCAGGGCCCTTATCGTGGGTTTGGCTCCGAGGTGACCAACTGGGTGATGGAACGCATGGTAGATGCCACCGCAGACGAGTTGGGTCGCGACCCGGTTGAGCTGCGCGAACAGAACATGATCCAGCCCGATGCGTTTCCCTACATGATCCCGACAGGTAACATCTATGACAGCGGCAACTTCCAGAAAGTACTGTCTGAGGCCAAGGAGATGTTTGATTTCGACGGCTGGCGCGCAAAGGCCAAGGCGATGCGCGCCGAGGGTCGATGTGTGGGCGTTGGTCTTGCCACCTGTATGGAGCGCAGCGTCTATGGACCAACCGAGTGGTGGTCCCTGAACAACAAAGCGACGCCCGGCTTTACCCTGACCTCCACGCCCGAAGGCATCACTGCGCGGTTTGATCCGTCGGGCAAGCTGTTCATTACGCTGAATTCTCCGATGGTCGGCAATTCGCCCGAAACCGTTGTGACGCAAATCCTTGCAGAGCGTCTGACTGTCGCCCCTGAGGACATCGTGTTCAACTACTCTGACAGCCAATCGGGCTTTAACGGAGTGGGACCGCAAGGCAGTCGCTTTACCGCCATGATCGCGGGCGCATGTGTCAGTGCGTCGATCAAGCTTGAAGAACGGCTCAAACGGTTTGGGGCGCATATGCTGCAACGCCGACCCGAAGACCTAGAACTGCGGGATGGCATGGTGGCAGTGAAAGGCTTGAAAGATCAGGAGAAGAGTTTTGCCGAAATTGCCCTGACCTCCAGCTTTTTCCGCCTTAGCTTTCCCGATGGTGAGGAATTTGACAGTGGTCTGGAAACCACCGCTGTCTATGACCACCCGCTGTCCACAGATCCGGATGAAGACCGAAAGCACCTTGGCATTTTCTATCCCATCGTTGGGCATATCTGTCACATCGTGGCCGTCGAAGTGGACCCCGGCACTGGCAAGGTTGAGATGCTGGACTATGCGGCGGTCCATGACAATGGCACCATCGTCAACCCGCGCACGCTGGCAGGGCAGGTCTGGGGCGGCACGGCAAATGGCATCGGCACGACGCTTAGCGAGCAATTCCACTACAATTCGGATGGTCAGTTTACCAACCCGAACTTTGCAGAATTTGCCATGCCAACCGCCAATGAAATGCCGCGCAACTTCAAGCTGGGGCACGTGGAAACCCCTTCCCCTTATACCGAATACGGCATCAAGGGAGGCGGCGAAGGCGGACGCTTGGGCGCGCCATCTGCCCTGACCAGTGCGATCGAGGATGCACTTCAGGATTACGGCGTTAGAATTGCGGCGTTGCCTGTCACACCGCCCGTTCTGCGTGGGTTGATCCGAGATGCAGAACAGGTTGCGGCCGAGTAGGAGTACGCCCATGGCAAAGCGTCGGCCCGTCATAATAACCTGCGCGATCACAGGAGCAATCCACACTCCGTCGATGTCGCCGCACCTGCCGGTGACATCTGAGGCGATTGTCAGTTCGGCAGTTGAGGCATCACAGGCGGGGGCCGCGATACTGCATCTGCACGCGCGTGACGATGAGACGGGCAAACCTGATCAGAGCGTAGAAGGGTTTGAACGCATCGTTCCCGCTATTGCCCGGCAGACAAACGCGGTGCTCAACCTGACAACTGGCGGCAGCCCCTATATGGATGTTGAGGAACGGGTCAGACCTGCGGCGCATTTTGCGCCACAGCTTGCCTCGCTCAATATGGGATCGATGAACATGGGGCTGTTCCCGATGCTCAAACGCCACGAGGACATCACCGGATGGGAAAGGGACCATCTGGAAGGATCACGCGATCTGGTTTTTCGAAACAGCTATATAGATATAACCTACGTGCTTGAGACATGCCGCGAAAATGGCACGCGGTTCGAGTTTGAGTGCTATGACACGGCCCACCTCTACAACCTTGCGCATTTTGCTGATCAAGGCGCGATTGAACCGCCGTTCTTTGTCCAGACAGTGTTCGGCTTGTTGGGTGGCATTGGGGCGCATCCTGATGACATCTCTCACATGCGCCGCACGGCAGTGCGCTTGTTTGGCGATGATCTGGTCTGGTCGGCACTTGGTGCAGGTGCGCACCAGATGCGCGTGGCGGCAATGGTGGCAGCGTCTGGTGGGCATGTGCGCGTGGGATTGGAAGATTCACTTTGGTCCGCACCCGGCACTCTGGCCTGTTCAAACGCGGATCAAGTGCGCGTCGCCATATCGATTATCGAGGGTGCGGGCGCGCGCGCAGCCACACCTGATGAAGCCAGAGAGATTTTAATGCTACGCCCGCTTAAGGAGCAGACATGAACAACGACATTTCCCATGCCAGCCTGATGCTCGAGACGGCCATCGGGCAGAGTGTCGATGACGGACCGCGCAAACCGGGGCGCCCCAAAGGAGGACGGTCGGAACAGACACGCGAACGTATCCTTGATGCCGCTGAACACCTATTTGCCGATCGCGGCTACGATGGCACGTCGATCCGCGATGTTGCGGCAAAAGCCGGATTGCAATTGCACTCTATCGGGTACCACTTTGGTCCCAAGGAATCGCTGTTTGATACGGTTGTCGGCCGTCGGGCCGAGATCATGACCCGATTGCGCAGCGATGCACTGAATGCGTCGCGCCAAAAGGCTGGCGCGCAAACTATTCCGGTGTGCGACCTCATCCGCAGCTATGTTGGCCCGTTTATCAAATCGGCCAGTCACGGTGACGAGGGATGGCGCAACTATGCAGCTCTGATGGGACGATTGGCCAATTCATCATTGGGCACCGAAATCATTGCAAAACACTACGACGAAACAGCGCGCGACTATATTGCCGAACTCAAACGTTCCTTGTCTGGCGCAGATCCCGAAGACGTCGTTGAAGGATTTTCGGCGATGGTCGCGGCGATGCTGGGAATATGTGCAGCTACGGGCCGTCCAGAACGGCTTTCAGGACGTGCCGCTCCGCGCACGCCAGAAAGCAGTTTCGAAACCCTCGTTCGTTTTCACACAGCCGGCTTTTTGGCGCTGGCGATGCCTTGATGTCAGGATATCCAATGAAACAAGACCTTCAGATTGGTCAGAGCCATACTCTGACATCGACCGTGGACGCCGCGCGCACGGCCGAAGCGCTGGCGGCACAGGGAGAGGCTTTGCCCGAGGTCTTTGCAACACCCTTCATGATTGCTGATCTCGAACGCGCATGTGCAGCGCTCTTGGGCCCCCTCTTGTCAGATGGCGAGGTGTCTGTCGGTGCACGCATCGAGGTCTCGCACACAGCACCTACACCCATTGGCGGGCAGATATCGGCCACAGCAACATTTACGGAGCAGGTTGGCGCGCTTTACTGGTTCGATGTCGTTGCCGCGGATGCAGCAGGACAGATTGGAAAGGGCCGGATCGCCCGGGCCATCGTTGATCGCGCAAGGTTGATGACAACAGCGGCGGGCCGCGCATGACGGACCAAGAGATGCTGCGCGCCCTGTAAAAAAAGGCGCTTTGGCTGGCTTGTTGGATTGTCCATCATGCGACCCACTTGCGCGAACCGGATGAGGTTACGGTCGACGGATATCAGGCGTTGTCTGCCTCGACGGTGTCAATAATGACAGCGCTATAATTTTCAGTACTGCGGCCTGACGGCCGGATCGCGGTCAAGCACCATGGGGGCGCACGAGGTGCGGGACGCGCTGAACCTTCGGGTCAGTCCCGACAACGAGCAGCAGGTCCACCGGATGATCATGACTGGCGCGCTCGCCTAAATCGGGTTGCTGGCTCTTCCTTTCGGTCCGGCCATCGCTCCGATAATCTATTTCTGCACCGTGGCATCCATGATTGTTGCCTAAATCGCGGGGCGGTTTCTGCCCATAGACTTCTTGCAACGCGCTCTTTCGACTTTGCGAATGTACCGCGCCGCTGATCTCGTCGCCCATGCCGCTTCCTTGTCGGGCGACGACCGTGTGGCGATGTTGCTGGATGGAAAATAGTGTCAAAACCCAAAAGCCCATCGATCTTGTTTAGCAGATGGTCTTGGGGATATGTCCGTCAATCCCGAACCGATAGAACAGGTTTCCCTGCGCTTCCAGCCGGACAGCCATCGCCTGATCCCCCCCCCCCCACAATTTTTGGCGACTGGATCACTGTTTTCGGCCCCGATCAAGGGTAGCGTTCTTCACCTCAATCGAGGGTTTCAGGTCGCGACCGATGTGTCTTAGCAGTGGGAGAATTACGTTGCCTTCTTTGTAGAATTGCGTTCTGGATGGTTAACGTAGGTTGCACTGCTTGGCATACTTTGGTGCTGGTTCCTTCGAACACAGACGATCACGTGCAAATAATCTAAAAATAAGTCAACGATTTGAGAGGTTGCGCCCAATGCCCAGTAAATCTGACGATGTCATTGCGTATCTTGCGGGTGGAGCTGGGCCATGGCCTGCCAACGGGTCACCAGCTAGCCTGTATAGGGCTTTGGAGCAGGCGTCAGCGGCTGGCGAGACAGCCGATACGGACGGTGATGGGTTTGCGCTTCAGATCAATCTTGTCGATACGGCCACAGGCGATGTTCTGGGACAGCTATCGGATTTTGGAACGATAGGTCGCGGTGCATTTGAGGAGCGCGGCTTTGAACTGCAAGTCCAGGCAGTGGGTCCGCGCGCGGCTTTTGCGGAAAACATTCAGGTCCATGTCGCGCAGTTAGTGGCGAATGGGGAACCGGCCGAAACACGCCAATTTGAAATTGGGGATACGATCCCGTTTTCGACTTTTCAGGACGGAAGTGCTCTCGATGAAAGCGTCTACCGGATTAGCGCTGAAGGAGCGGCGCGCGGTGGGAAAGAGGCGTGGTCAGAAGAGGTTCACTTTAGTGTCGTTGCGGATCTTGCACCTTATCTCGAAGGGGATGCCGAACCTGCCGCGCGCGACGTCGTCAATCAGTTAGCAACTTTGCGCAATGAGGAAATCGCGGATTACGGTCCCGCAGACGCCCGACCAGAGACGCTGGACCTTGATGGTGATGGCGTCGCGATGGAAATCCGTGTGCGCGACGCGCGCACCGGTGAGCAGGTCACGGCCGTCAGCGATTTTTCCGTCATAGACGTCAGCATGTTTCAAAGCGGGCGATTTATACTTGAAGTGGCAGAAGCCGGGCGCGCGGGAAGCGAGGTTGAGTTTGACCGCTTTGTCTTTGAACGGATCAACAAGAACGAGGTTATTACAGAGACCGAGTTTAAAATTTTTCGACACCGTAACGAAGTGAATATGACTTACTTCGAAGATGATGGAGCCCTTGACGAGGGGCTTTACCGGATCCGGTTTGAAGGGTTGGCGGACAACGAAATCATCGGCCGTGAAGTCGTTACCTTTGCGGTGGTCGGAGATCTGGCAGAGCACGTTCCCGAAGACGGTCCACAAAGTGAGCTGATCGCGAATTTGCAGGTGCTGCGCCATGAGGCCGTGCGTGGGGCTGACGACGATGGCGGAAAGGGTAGCCACCCCCATGACAGCACTGATTTTGTCATTGAGAATAACAACGCGTTTCTGATGGCGATGGGCGAAGGAAGCCGTATCGAAATCCACGCGGCCGATGCGGCAAAAGACAGCTGGAGCAACCTTGCGCGCACCGCCGAGGCCGGATCGAACCGCCTGACGGTGGAAGAGCAGACCGGTTGGGAAATCGGCGATCAGATCGCGATCACATCATCCGATTATGAATATGAGCAGGACGAGACGTTTACCATTACGGATGTCTCGCTCGACGGTCTGACCTTCACACTCGATAACCCCTTGGCGTATATGCACTACGGCGAGACGGAGACCGAAGACAACGGCCTCAACGGCGCGGATTTCCGGGAATGGGTGATCGACGAACGCGCGCAGGTCGCACTGCTCAGCCGCAACGTCAAAATCCAAGGCGACGAGGATGCGCACATAGACGGCTATGGGGGTCACAGCATGGTCATGCGCGGCGCTGAGATGCATATCTCCGGCGCTGAATTCGCCAACATGGGGCAGGAAGGGATACTCGGGAAGTACCCCCTTCACTGGCATCTGCTGGGGGAAACGGGCGCCGGACAATATATCGCGAACAGCTCGATCCATCATTCCTTCAACAAGGGCCTCACTGTGCACGGCACCAGCCACACTGTGGTATCTGACAACGTCGTTTTCGACACGATTGGTCACGGGTATTTTCTGGAGGACGGTTCGGAAACCGGCAACCTTTTCCAAGGCAACATCGCGTTTGGCCAGCATATGGCCTCCGAGGACGACGCGATAATCCAGTCGGATATTCTGAACGTGTCCAGCTTTTGGATCACGAACCCGAACAATGATTTCGTCGGGAACGTTGCGGGTGGCAGTGCAGACGGCGGTTTTTGGTATGCTGTGGGCAGTGAGTTCACGGGCGCCTCGACGGGCAATGCGTTGTTCGACGACCTCACCAAGCCGAATGTTTCTGAAGCCGGGTTGTTTGTAGATAACAACGCCCACTCAAGTTTCTCTGCCCTGTTTCGAACGAAGAACCCGGATCAGGAATTCTATGGCTGGCACAACAGCACTTATGAACTTGAGATTGATGGCTTCAACGCTTTTCGCAATTTCAATTGGACCGCGGATTTGGGCAAGGACGAGGGCTATACCCAGTTTTTCAACTCGACGTTCGGTGCAGCGATTGAGGGGCTGAACTTTCAGGAAAACACGTCGATCCATGGGTCGCTGTCCTATGCAACCAGTGGCAACATTGGCAACCCAAACAGCGCTGCTGAAATCGCAGCAGGTTGGTCCTTTGCCGATGATGATGCGAAACCGAGCGATGGGCTTCTGGGGCTTGCGTTTTATTCGGGCACTTTCCACCTGACCGATAGCCATTTTGCGAATTTCGAAGGCGATGCGCACATCGCACTGAGTTCCAGCCGAGGGACCGGCATTACAAACTATGTCAATGGGATCACGACAGACGAGGGCTTTGTTGCGGCCGAGGACATCGACTTTCCGGTCACCAGAGGGTTTCGGTTTTCGCGCGGGATCTACGATGAAGACGGGAGCCTTTCCGGGATTGAGGGCGCTTGGCTCACCGATGGCGCCTTAGCCTCAAATGCAAGTGCCAAGTCCTATATCCATCCCGACTTTGACGCGCACGTTATTACGGATGCCCGGCTGGCCATCTTGGCCGAGGCAGGGTCGGTGGGTAATGACGGTCCCGCCAGTATCATACGCTTTGAGGCGGTTGATGGTCCTCGCACAGACGGTGATGCCGGGAATGGCACCCGCAACCAGATTGCGGTGATGGGTGATGGCAACGACTACGTCTATGTCTATGATTTCGGTGACCGCGCACTTGAGGACAATCAGAACAAAATTTCTTTTGATGCGGGAATTGCGGGCGAATACGTTTTTATCGAAAGTCCGAACGCAAGCGAAAATCACGCTGTGCAAGGCGCGATCCGCGTTGGTTCTATGGATCAGCTGAAGGTGTCGCCGGTCAAGGCGTACTATTACGAAGACGGGCGCATCTTCACCAAACTTCACGTCGGAGATGGTACACGGTCAGACGATGCCCCGAACCGGCTTAACTATGTCGTGCGTGACGTGCCCGACGATATCACGCGCGTGCCCGATGTCCCTTATACGCCTTTGAAATACAGCGCCGCAGAGTTGCTAAGTTTCTTGCCCGACACGACACGGCCTGAGTTGAGTGATGTGCAGGATCGCACAGCCCATGATCTTGAGGGGATGGACCTTGCGACCTCGGATACCGTCGACATCCGCGCCAGCGATGCACGCTGGTCAGATGAAAACACCTGGAGAGATGGCGTTCCGGATGCGGGTAGCATCATCGTTATCGGCGAAGGCGAACGGGTGATCCTTGATCAGGATGTTATCGTCAAGGCGATCCTCATTCAGGGTGGTGAACTGATTGTCGAAGATCTGCAGGATCTGTCGCTGTCGGCCGATTGGATCCTTGTCAATAATGGCGGGCTGTTTCAGGTCGGAACAGAGGAGCATCCGCACGTCCACGCCTTTGATCTCACGCTTGAGGGGGATGACCCGACCAATGATATTGATGTTGGCGCGCTGCTGCGCGGGGAGGTCGCGGAAGTTGTATTTTTGGCTGACGAAGTTCCTGCGGGCACCGATGCGTCCGAGACCATCAACGGTGGTCCGAATGATGATGTGATCAATGCGCTTGGCGGCGATGATCGAGGCAACGGTGGCGACGGTGACGACACGATCCTGGCGGGTTGGGGCGATGATCGTTTTTGGGGGGGCGCGGGCGATGACCGGCTGTTAGGCAATTCTGGCAATGATTTTCTGTCGGGCCAAGACGGCGCGGACTGGATTTCAGGCGGTCGGGGCAATGACGAGGTGCTCGGCGGTGTCGGAGAGGACCGTCTTTTTGGAAATTCTGGCAATGATTTTCTGTCGGGCCAAGCTGGCGCGGACTGGATTTCCGGTGGTCAGGGCAATGACCAGATGCGCGGTGGTGCCGGGAACGACCAGCTTATTGGCGGCGAGGGCGACGATAAGATTGAGGCCGGGAACGGGCACGACATACTGCGGGGCGGTATCGATAATGACCGACTTTACGGAGGCCTTGGCGATGACAGGCTTTATGGCAGTGACGGAGATGACGTTCTGCAGGGCGGCCTTGGATTGGACTATCTGAACGGTGGCGCTGGAGAGGATACCTTTGTTTTCGCGTCCGCGACGTCTTCTATCGCGGGTGCTGTAGATGTGATCGACGGAATAGACGGTGTTGGCGTGGCCGGGGGCGATCTGATCGACCTGCGGGAGATCGATGCGGATGGAAGGGCGTCAGGCGATCAATCCTTCGCTTTTCTTGGCGTGCAAACCTACGAGAATGGCATGGCTTTTGGCACCAGCGGGCTCTGGGTGATGGATTTTGGCGATCAAACCCGCCTGTTCGGAAATATCGAGGGTCCTGGCTCGGAGGGTAATGACAATCTGGTGTTTTCCCTTCGCATAAATGATGGCGCGTCGGTGGATGCGGCTGATTACACTGTCGATGACTTCATTTTGTAAGACTTGCGCGGGGATTGCGGTGCTGTACCGCTACGCGCCATCTCGGGATGCCGCCGAATGGAAATGGGCATCTGTGGGTGCTGTTGTGGGATGCCTGATGTGGATCGTGGCCTCCGCCGGATTTGCATTTTATGTAAGCAACTTCGGGTCATACAACGAGAGTTTTGGCACTCTGGCAGGTGTAATTGTTTTGCTCATGTGGTTCTGGATTTCGGCGTTCATCATTTTATTGGGCGCGGAACTGAACGCAGAACTTGAGGCCCAGACGCGGGTCGATACGACGCAGGGACACGACGAACCGATGGGCGAGCGGGACGCAGAGAAGGCGGATAAGTTGGGCGAGGCTGTGGGTACATGAACACTGGAAATTGCGCATGCTGAACGCCCTCTTTTGGATTATAGCCCTTGTCGTGCTCCTCACAACCGCGCTGCCCTTTACCAATAGTGTGACGTGGTGGGTGCGCATGTGGGAATTTCCGCGCGTGCACATAGCATGTGTAGCGCTTGCTGTGATGATTGGCTGCTTGCTCTTCGCGGTGTCCTATAAGGTACCGATGCTCGCCATAATGGGCGTCGTCTTGGTCTATCAAACGGCACAGATTTTCCCCTACACCGCCCTTGCCAAAACCGAGGTTGATCTGGTCACCGCACCCGCCTCAGTACGCCCGGTTTCGATGCTGTCGGTAAATGTGCTGATGGAGAATGAGCGGTACGATGACCTTAGGGTCATCTTGGATCGTGAGGATCCGGATGTGCTGCTGTTGATGGAAACAGATCAGGCTTGGGCTGACGCGCTCGACGGTCGTCTGGATCGCTATACGACAGTCAAATCCCACATTGCGGGTGATCACTACGGTATGATTTTCGCGACACGACTTGATCCGGTCAGTGTCGAGTTCCTTTGGCCCGATGCCGACGACACACCGGCCCTCAAAGCGGTGCTGCGTGCGCCGGATGGCACGGCGTTCAACTTTATCGGCTTGCATCCGCGGCCACCCGTGCCGGGGAATACCACTGCGGTCAGGGACAAGCAGATTAAGAACGCGGCGCTGATGACCTCCTCATCTGACAGGCCCACTGTTTGTATGGGCGATTTCAACGATGTGGCATGGTCATGGACGACCAAGCGGTTCAAACGCTACGGCGGTTTTGTCGAGCCGCGCGTGGGGCGCGGGATGTACGCGAGCTTTCATGCTGAACACCCATTGATCCGCTTGCCCATTGATCAGATCTTTTTGACTGAGGACGTCAATCTGGTGTCCTTTAATCGGCTGGAAGGCTTTGGTTCTGACCATTTCCCCATGGCAGTCACCGTCTATTTTGACGAGATCGAAGGGTCCGGGAATGACGGATGAAAGCGACACTTCAAGAAACGGTGATGCCGTGCCAGCTGCAGCATCCAAACGGTTGGAACTCGCGGCGATTGGCATATTCTGCATATTGCTTTTGCAGACTTTGGTGTGGGCCAGTGACTTTCTGATACCGGTTACGGCCGCGTTCCTGGGCTATTTCGTACTGAACAGACCCCGCCGCTGGCTCGCGAAAGCTGGCGTTGCGCCCGCAGTTTCAGCAGGATTGTTTACGGCGATCCTGGCGGCATTTATCGTGGTGCTGCTTGTGCAGCTCAGTGCGCCTGCCGCGCAGTTTATCGAAGACCTTCCGTCGCTGATGGAGCAGATCAAGGAGAAGCTATCGGCTTCGGGCGGAACGCTGGAAGCGATAAATGATGCAACCGTCGCAGCAGAGGAAATCATCGCGGATCAGGGTGCGGAAACAGTCGCTGTCGAGGTGGTTTCCAATACGGGCGTTGCTGCAACGATTTTCAGCATGGCGCCGGGCTTTCTCAGCCGCATCCTTTTCGCGCTGATCCTGCTCTTCTTTCTTGTGGCGTCCGGCGACATGTTCCTGAGCAAAGCCGTGCAGAGTTTTGAGCGTTTCAGCGACAAACGGCGGGCCGTCGAGGTACTTCATGCGATTGAAGACAGGCTGGGTTACTATCTGGGCGGTATAACCATCATCAATGCAGGTCTTGGTATTGCAGTTGCGATCGCGATGAGCCTTTGGAACCTACCAGGTGCGGTGTTGCTTGGGTTCATGGCGTTCGGGCTCAACTTTGTACCCTTTCTGGGCGGTCTTGCCGGTGCGACCATTGCTGCAGCTATTGCATTTGTCAGCCTTGACGGGACATGGGCGGCCGCGGGCGTGTTCGGAACGTATATTCTGCTGACCTCCATCGAAGGTCAGTTCATCACGCCCGTCGTGATTTCGCGCCGGATGCGCCTGAACACAACTGTCGTGTTTCTGTCGGTGGCATTCTTTGCGTGGATCTGGTCCGTCATGGGGATGGTCGTGGCGCTGCCGATCCTGATTGTCCTAAAGATAGCCTGCGACGAAACCCAATCCTTGCAGACCCTGGCGCGGTTTTTGGGAGATGTAGATAATGGTAACATTCGCAAAAAGGCCGATACTATTGAAGAGTAAGCAGGCAAAAGGGCGTTTCACCTGCCTTTCTCAAACTTAGACGAGACCGCGCACCAAGCGGACAACATATATCAGCACACACGCGCCCGCTGCGGCGACAATCAATTGTCCAATCCAGCCGCCGAGTGTCGTGCCGATGATGGCAAACAGCAGCGTCTCATCCGGTGTCGTGAAGATCACAGCTATTCCCTGGACGTTTTCCTTTCCGTAATCGCAAGCGGGTCTGGTGGGACCAATGCGAGGGTATTTACGGCTAGCGTCAGAGATTTCTTCGATTTGGTGATGCACAATAGCTTGCTTAAGTCGCGCGAGCAGCACCTTGCCGTGATCGAGGTTCAGTCCCAAATCCCTTTGATACTGGCCGGGCGGACTAAGCCGTTGAAGTTCTTGCGTTCGCTTCTCTCCCGTCTTAGCCGTCGCTCCCACGATAATCCGAACGTCCATGTCAGCCCCTAGCGATCAAAAAAATCCTCTAGTTTAGACGAACACCCTCAGGTTTTGCCCACTCCGCTCCTAATCCGCAGACTCTGACTAATGGAGGTACAGTGACATGTACCGATGCACTCAGTCGGACAGTTCACGCACTGATGCATAGAAATGTACATAGGGATCATCACGGGACAGGATTTGCAGATCCGTAATGAAAGGGCGCAAAATGGCCAGATCCTCACTCCGGCATAGGCCTTCCAGTGCAGAGGATGTCGTGCCGCTGCGAAACACGGACGGAAGATCGTGTACATCTCTGACCTGCATGAAGATCTGACCGCTGGACCCGTAGTAAGAGATGTTTCCTGGCGAAAACCGTTCTTTCTTGTGCCAGTTGCAGACGAACAAACGACGTTCTGTGTCCAGTGTTTTGGCCACTGACGACAGAACCTCGATCTGTTTCGCAACATAGCTTTCGCGCATCAGTTCCAGCTCCGAGGGCGGTTTGGTTGGACCGCCACTGAACAGGGACACCAGCAGGACTGTCAGTATCCTCGCCTGCATCGACCAGGAAAAGGCGAGGATCGCGCCGGCCAGCATGACGGCGGTCATCGTCGTGAAAAGCAGCGTGTAGCGATGGGAGATGAACCCATCCGAAAAAGAGATGCCAACCGCATAGAAGAGCATAACCAATGGGATCGGCAGCAGGTCGTACCTGCGCAGGCGAAACGGCAGCCAGAAGGCGGCAATGAGGCCGAACAGGCGCACAGCCCCCTCTGCGCCAAACATGTGGCTCAGCACTTCGCGAAGGTCGCGGACCTGTCCACTCGCACTGGAGGGGGCAAGCCGCCCCACGATCTCGCGGCCGACAGCCTGTTGCAGGGCCGTGCTGCCGTGCTGGATGAACTGCAAAAGATGCCATGAGGATACGAGAACAAGCGCCAGCGCGAGGCTCGCCAGAAAGTGCCTGTTACTGATGAATGTCCGAAACCGGTGCCCGTGCCAACGACCAGTCAGGCCCAGTGACACGAGGTAGATCATAGCAAACCCGAAAGCGATGGGCGCTTTTTGTAACGCCCCGAGCCCGATGGAGAGGGCAACCGCGTACCACCAAAGCGGCGCGCGCAATGCAAGGTGGATCGTCGCAAATGTCATCGTGAGAAAGAACAAAGATCCCACGTCCAGAAGCGCCATCGTCGCGGCCCCCCAGAACCGGTCGGAGCTCGCAACGAAAAGCACCGTCACCGGGACTGTCCAAGGCAGCTTTGGAAAGAGGGCAAAGGCAAACAGACCGGCGCCGATCAGCGTGAGCCCGCCGAACATGAAGGAAGGCGCCCGCAGGGCGATCGTCAGATCGACACCCTGCTCGATCAGCCAACCGCTGATCCAGTATTGCAACGGCGGCTTGTTGAAGTTGACCTCATGCGCTGTGTAAGTGTTCCACCAGTCATTCTGGGCTGCAAAGGACGTCGACCGGTCCAGCGTCAGGAATTCATCGTAGTGGCTGATGGCCCCAAGTCCCAGCATGGAGACATGAAAGCCCATGACCCAGATGATCAGAAAGAACGTGGCGATCAGGGGCAGGCGATACGGGTTGGAAGGCATTGCGACATCACTCACGGCTGGCACTCCCGATCAGAAAATCCGCAGGCGCCGGTGTTCAAGAGCCGTCACCGGTGCTGGCAGACAGCGCCGCGGCTTTGCGATGACTGCGGATCAGGAACAGGTTCCTTATATAGATAAACATGCCCAGCGACTGGCCCATGATAAACACAGGGTCACCCCGGTAGATCGCGTAGCTGAGCAGGATCATCGCGCCGCCCATCGAAAAATACCAGAAAGCAACCGGAATGACCGATTGCTTGGCGCGTTCAGACACGATCCATTGCACGAGAAACCGCATCATGAACAGAAACTGCCCACCAAAACCGATAATGATCCAGATGGCTTCCGCGCGGGAGTCCACCCCCAGAAAGGTGCTGATCGTTTGCAGTATCATGACGTTTCATCCTCCGGTCGGACGGTTTTGGCGCGTTTGATCAGCCAGGCGACACCAAGCAGATCCCATACGCCCACAGCGGCGCGCCCGATATTGGTGTATTTCGACTGACCGGACTCTCTTGGGGCGTGGCTGACATCCACATGAACGATCGTCCACCCCTGCGCCTTGAACAGCGCGGGAAGGTAGCGGTGCATGTGATTGAAATAGGGCAGTGCCAGAAAGGTCTCCCGCCTGAACCCCTTCATGCCACATCCGGCGTCGCGCGTTCCGTCCTTGAGCATCCAACCACGCAGTGCATTCGCAAACCGTGACGCGAGTTTTTTTGCCTGTGTATCCTGACGCCCGACGCGCTGACCTGCAACAAGGCCGATTTTCTGATCGGGATCGTCCAGCAGGGGCCTCCAAAGCAAAGGCAGATCAGAGGGTGGGTTTTGACCGTCCCCGTCAAGCGTGACACAAACAGCGGCCCGCGTGGCGGTGACGCCCGAATGAACGGCCGCGCTTTGTCCGCCGGCAACCGCGTGACGCAGTATGCGCAATTGTGTCGCTGTCTGTCGGGCATGGACAAGGCAGGCGAGGGTCTAGTCCGTTGACCCATCGTCCACCACGACGATTTCAAAGGCATCAAGTGACTGCGCCGCAGAACAAATTTCGTGGATAAGCTTGGCCGCGGCACCCTCTTCGTTGTGCATGGGAACGACAATCGACACCTGCGGCATCAGGTCGGAAACGCCCTGTAATTTTTCACTGACCATGGCTTTTTGAGGACCTTTTTTCTGGAGCTTCTGACACTGATAACCTCATAAAGTCAATCAAGGGCGTTACGTAAAAACCGGTATTGGTCGGTCTTGGCGAACAAAGTGCCCCTTCGGTCCAAAAGGCGGCATACGGGTTCTGTCGCAAACCTTTTGAGGATTGAGCAAGGCCATTCAGTTGACACACTTTTCCTGCGAGCGCCTTGAATGGTTGAAAAGCGGAGTCTCCTCAACCGGCAAGTTCGCTTTTTCGGATCATGAGGGTGGTCGCAATCCCAGCCTCCGGCCGGTCCGGCAAAGTGGCTGTAGCGGGTTCCTAAAGAGCCAGCGCAACAAAGGAAACACCGTCGAGGTTCGACAGGACCAAATTGCCCTCCGCGCCAAGCGGCGCCATTCAGACAAATGATTGGGTCGCATCCCATACCAACCCGTCAGCAGCTCATGCTGCCTGATTGCTTCAGTCTTCAATCAGATCAAAGTCATCGTCGTCGGCCGCCGGCTTTTTTCGCGCCCTCGCTTTTCTGGGCGCTTTCGCAACAGTGCTGTCTTTCAACGCTCGCTCAACGAGCCACTCCATGGGGTGGTCGGGAAACCCATCGCCAAAGTGGCGGATGAGCTTTCTATAACGCAGTCCAAGAGCGGATAGTTTGCACAATTGCTCGCCCGTGGCCATGTTCGCAACGATCAAGCCACCGCCCTTGGGCGACAAAGTGATCAAGTGTTTTTCTAACTCGCCGATAAGCTGCTCCCACGTTGTGGTGCTGGAAACGGCGTCTTTCAGGATTGCTTGAAGGTCATCGAGGCTCGGGCTTTTGGCGGCTTCATGTCCGGTAACTTTGACCTTGCGAACCTTTTCTGCGCGATCTCCTGCGCTTACTGGCCCTGAAGTTTCCACCGGCTGAGTGCCCTGTTCATTGGTAAGTTCACGAGATGTGAGATCCGGTGTTCTTTGTCCTCGCTCGGGCTGAAATATCAACTCCGGCAACACCGTTTCCCATGTGTCGCGCCTGATGTGTTGACGGTAACTCTCTTGATTGTCCGTCTTTCGCCACGTGATAATCGCTCCGACATGACCGGAAACGAAGGCATGATGCTCGGGGGGCTGCCATGCTTTCGCCATGTGACCAAGGAGCCGGTTGTTTTTATCCACGAGCATCCAGTAGGGGGCACGATATTCGAGGGATAGCGGATCACCAACTTTGGCTTGGTTTATGGCGCTGAAGATTGCATGACCATCGTGTTTTCGCCCGGCAAATGACAGGTCAACGACGTCCAGTTTCGGCATTTGGTAGATTTTGGATATTGGCGAACTGCGGGGCAAATCAGGAACCACGGGTCTGTGCAGCACGGAGTTAAGACCCCGCTTGAGAAGCGCGTGTTCTCCGCTTGTCAGGACTGTCAGGCTTTGCTGTGCACGGGTCATCGCCACGTAAAAAAGGCGGCGCGGCGCTTCGCGATCTTCATTGCGGGATGCGCGATCCCAGCCCCCGTTGAAAATTGCAACATGATCGAATTCGAGGCCCTTTGCGCGGTGGGCGGTCAGCAACAGCAAGCCGCGCTGTTCTCCCAAAGTGTCTTTTGACCAGTCTGCGACCCATTCGATGATGTCCGGAGCAGGCATGGCCTTTGTTCCCAAGTCCCGTGCCAGTTCAGCGATGCCCTCCGCCAATAGATCGACCCATTTATTGCGATCCTGTTCGTTGAGAATACCCAGGATGTCCTGAACGCCAAGAAGCGCGCCGCGCGTGTTCCGCAATCCGGTGATCAGGGTCTGAGTTTCCCTGAGCCGCCAGATATTCGGCAGATCCTCATTGGCCATTTCCACGTTGAGGCCTTTCGTTTCTGCATAGGTTCGCACCGGCCCCAGACGTTTCCAGTCGCGAGAGATAATCGCCGTGCGGGCCCAGTTCCAATTCGGATCAAGATGAGAGAGCCGGATCATTTCGTCCACCGCTGCGATCGCCTGATGCGTGTCACCGCCCGGAACATCCAACAACTGTACCCTGCCTTGGGCCACCGGATCCGCGTCTGCGAGCCTTCCGCCGGGTACACCCAGGCTGCGCGCTTCGTTGATCCGGATCTCGTGGTCGACCTTCATGCGGTCCGGTGCTTTGGATATGACCGCGTTTGCCGCCTCAATGATATTGGCAGTCGAGCGGTAGTTTTCGATCAGGAAGGCCGGTCTGGCTTTGTAATCCTCCTCAAACATACGGATGAAATCGATGGAGGCCCCGTTGAAGGCATAGATGTTCTGGTCATCATCGCCGACCGCAAAAAGGCTCAGCTTTAAATCTGCGTCTTCAAGCGAGCGCCCCGCTACGGCTGAGATCAGCGCATATTCTTCCGGCCCGATGTCCTGATATTCGTCGACCAGAATCCATCGATACCCCTCGATCAGGCTGTCGCGCTGCGCCTCCGCCTCGGATCTGGACAGCCCGTTGCCGTTCAATTGGCCGACGGCTTCCGTGATGATGTTGTCAAAGTCGGTCGTATCTGCGTCGATTCCACTGAAACTTGCGCCGACCAGACGCATGGCAAGGGAATGGCATGTGGAAATTGTAACACCTGCCGCGTCGTCTCCAACCAGCGCGCGCAGTCTGACACGTATCTCGGCTGCAGCGTGTCGGTTATAGGCCAGCACCAGTATGCCGCGCGAGTCCTCACGCTTCATCCGCAGCAGATAGGCGATGCGGTGCACCAGCACCCTTGTCTTGCCAGAGCCCGGTCCCGCCAGCACCAACACGTTCGTGCGGTCCCGGTCATCGGTCACGATATCCTGCTGAACCTTGTTTTTCAGGTCCTCGACAATTGTTTTCCACGACCTGCTCGTCGTCTGCCTTTTTATTTCGCGCCCCATACCGGGCATCCAGCGTTTCATGAACTGCTCTTTGTTCAGAAGGAAATAGTCCTCTGACAAACGTGTGGCATCCACCATGCTTTTCAGGCCGGTTTCCGCATAGGTCGCCATCACATGGGTTTGCAGCGTCTGCTCGTCATAATGCTCTTCCAGGGGCAGGAAATCGGCCTGCGTGAATTGCCCGCCCTTTGGGTTGAGGAACACGGTCATGGCGGGGCGAAACACGGTGAGGCCCTTGCCAAGGGTCACCACACCCTGTTCGTGTAACCACAAAAGCGATCGCTCCATCAGCTTGGTCATGTCACGGACGCCGCTGGTTTTCAGAAATGCATCCTGCGTGAGTTCGGCCAACAGATTTCCGATTGTCGTTTCGACCTGAAGGTCCTTGCCGCGCGCGCCCTTGTCCAACCGCCCGGTCAGATGATTGAGGAGGAGACTGGCAGCGGCCCATCGAAGTTCCGCTGTTTGGGTGATGATTTTCCAGGAACGTTCCACCGTAAGCCGAAGCGTGTTACGGCTGACCTTGCGCAGCCGGATATTCCCTTTCCCACCGTCCTGTCCTTTTCCATCACGTGAAATTCCGCGCAACAATTTATCCACGACGTTCGGGCGCACTGTCGAATGGCCGTTGTCGCGCAGATTCTGGCAGGTCTCAGCCAAGTTCAGGGGGTAGGGTGTTTTATCGTCCGCCTCCGGTGCCATTTCTTGCATCAGGGTAATCAGGTCGCGTTCAAGCGTGCTGGCTTCGGACAATCGTGCGGAGGACGGATTGGAAACGCCCACATGTACGAAGGCCGTCATCGCAACATCGTTGCTGGCTATCCCAAGCGTTTCGAGGTCGGCCATGGCTTTGGGCAAGGCGCCTGAAGACAAGCCGCTGAGACCGCACAGCACGTCGGTCGAGACGCCCTCATCCGGCGGGGCTGCCATGAGATGTTTTACAATCCCCAAAAGCTGATTGCGATGGGCCGTGGTGATGTCGGCATCCGCAAGCCGTTTCTTGGCTTCTTCGAAAGTCCGGACCCTCAAGGACGAGGGCAAGATCCGCACGCGGTTCTCTTCACGCGAAACCAGCGTGGCTTCTTCGAGCCATGACACGGCCGTTTTGACGCGGGTGTCATCTGTCGTGCTGTCGCGCTCGAACTCCCGATCCTTTTCGGATCGTACGATCTCGCCTGCTGTGGCGACGATCTTGCCGGTCTTGTTGGTTTTCTCGTCGATCCGCCTGAGCGCTTTGAGGATGGCACCTATTTCGTGCCGGGCGAGACGTGAGCTTGCGGTCAACCTGAACTGTCGTTCCACATCATCTGCGGCAAACAGCAAAACACAGCTGGCATCGGCCCTGTCACGACCGGCGCGTCCGGCCTCCTGCAGGTAGTTTTCCAAGGATCCGGGAATGTCGGCATGCACGACAAGCCTGATGTCGGGTTTGTCGATCCCCATGCCAAAGGCATTGGTCGCGGCGATGACCCTGAGATCACCAACCCGGAACCTCTCCTGAACGACCTGTTTGTCATCCGGACTCAGACCGGCATGAAAATGTGCGGCATCCATGCCCTGCGATTTCAGGAAATCAGCAACCCGTTCGGTTTCCTTGCGCGATGCGCAATAGACCACGGCACCGGAGCGGCCATCCGAGGGGATGCCCTCCTCGATGACGGTCAGGACATCGGATAGTTTGCTGCTCTTCGTCGTTGGCCTGACTTCGAATGTCAGGTTCGTGCGGGAAACGCCGCCGTCCAGCGGCAATAATTCGACCCCGGCGCGAGATTGAAAATGCGCCATGATATCCGCAACCACTTCGGGCTTTGCGGTCGCGGTCAGGCAGATGATGGGCGCTGGCGGTTGATCGCCGGAATGCTCTTTGATGAACCGCCCGAGATAGCGGTAATCAGGCCTGAAGTCGTGCCCCCATTTTGAGACGCAATGCGCCTCGTCAATGGCCCACAGACCGACTTCACGTTGGTTCAGTGCTGATCGGATCGACGTACTTCTCAGTTGCTCGGGCGAAATGATGAGGATGCCCGCATCGCCCATGCGCACCTTGTCGAGAGCGTCCTGCCTTTCGGGCATCGACATCATGCCATTCACGGTCACGGAACAGGAAATCCCGGCCCTTTCCATGCCCTGCACCTGATCCGCCATCAGCGCGACCAAGGGTGATATCACAACGGTAAGGGCTCCGATCTTGTCAAAGCGCGACAAGGCGGGAACCTGATAACACACCGATTTCCCTGTACCGGTCGGAAGGATGCCCAAAACGCTGATGCCCGACATCGCTTCGTCAACAATGCGCTCCTGTAGGGGGCGTCCGTCAGGATCGACAGGTTGCGGGCGAAAGCTGTCAAACCCAAACCACTTGTTCAACGCGCGCACGGGATCATTCTGTTCGGCGCACCAATCGCAGCCCGGATCCTTGCAAGAGGTATCCCGCAGGTGCCTCACGATCAGGGACGCTTCCCGAAACTGCGCGCGCACCCAGGGGGGCATCACGGAATCTCCGCCCGCCACGGTAATCCAAGACAGGGCATAGGCCATCGGCCATCCATTGTGTGGGCTGGCAAGACGCCCGAGCGCTTGTTCCATGCGTTTTTGGCAAACACGCCCGCTCAGCATACGCCGAATGGCTTTCAGCGCGTCGTCTTCGGAGGGGCAATCCGCTTGCCTCACATACTTGAAAACGGCGTCAAAACCGCTTGCGCGTTCCATCCTCGTGGTCAGATAGTGATAGGCTGTGAGCGCGTCCTTATCGGTGCTATTCAGCGTTAGAAACGCGTCGAGTTGATTTTCCAGAACTTTGAAAACAAGCTGCGCATCCAGTTCCGGATCGTTGACATGACCAACGGCAAGGCGGCCGTCATGATAATGCTTGACCAGACGATGGTAGGGATTGCGTGGAAAAGCGAGCGGGTTTAGCCACAGCGTATCAATGGGACTCTGCATGAGTTTTGACACGCGCGGCTTTACAGCGATCAGGTACTCCATGTCGTGATGGAGGATGTTATGACCGATCGGATGCGCGATGTCAGCAATCGCTTCTTCCAACTGATTGATATGGTGATCCTGTACGCCTTTTCTGGCGACAAGAGCGGGGCGGTCATCATGCCAGACTGCCGCCATGGCAAAGATCTTGGCAGTTGAAGGATCAACCTCAAGGTCGATGGACAAGCATCGCGCCAGAAATTTGCTGTGTCCGTCGTTCATGATGACATCTACGTCCAACCATTTGTTCCGGCTAGAGAATACTGTTCGGCGGCTCAAGACAACCTGAACTGGCGGATTTTGATGGAAATGTCACACCGCGATTGGGCACCTGCCGGTGGCTATTGTGGTTGCTTCATATCATCGCCTGCACTAACGCTGGCTGAGGTTTCTGCTTAACATCCAGACAAGGCTCGATATGTCCGAACGTGTCAATTCCACACCATTGGAAACCATTTTAAGCAAAATAACGCATAAAAAGGCCGTCGTTGGCATAATTGGAATGGGCTATGTGGGTATTCCATTGGCCGTGGCGGTTGGGCATGCCGGATATCCGGTCATCGGTTTTGACGTGCTTGATGACCGCATCAAACAGTTAAACACATGCCAAAGCCCCATCGGACATATCCCCAATTCAGCGTTGGAAGAGATCACGAAGACCGGCTTTGAGGCCACGAGCGATTTCTCTCGTACGCGCGAATGTGACGCGCTTATCATCTGCGTACCGACGCCGCTGGACAAGAAGCGCGAGCCCGACCTGAGTTTCATCACCTCCACGATGGACACGATTGGGCCGCACCTGCGCGCAGGTCAGATACTGGCGTTGGAAAGCACCACGTGGCCCGGCACCACGGACGAAATTCTAAAGCCCTATGTCGAGCGCGCCGGCCTGACTGTGGGCACTGATTTCTTTCTTGTCTACTCGCCGGAACGCGAAGATCCGGGCAACGTCGATTTCTCTACGCATACAATTCCAAAAGTACTTGGTGGCGATACGCAGGCATGCCGTGACGTCGGTGTCGCCCTCTACAGCGCGTTTATTGCCAAGGTTGTTCCCGTCAGTTCCACGAAAGCGGCAGAGATGACCAAACTGCTGGAGAACATTCAGCGCGCTGTGAACATCGGGCTGATGAATGAGATGAAAGTTGTCGCGGATGCGATGGACCTTGATATCCACGAAGTCATTGAAGCCGCTGCGACCAAACCATTCGGGTTTGTCCCGTACTATCCCGGTCCCGGCATTGGCGGGCATTGCATCCCGATTGACCCGTTTTATCTGACGTGGAAAGCGCGGGAATTTGGCCTGCATACGCGGTTTATCGAGCTTGCGGGTGAGATCAATGCATCGATGCCGTCCTATGTTGTGAACAAACTCATCCGTGCCTTATCCGAGCGTGGCAAGGCGCTGAAGGGCGCAAAGGTCATGGTTCTGGGGATCGCGTATAAACGCGATATCGAAGATGTGCGCGAAAGCCCGTCCGTGCTGATCATGGAGTTGTTGCGCGACTGGCGTGTCGACCTTTCCTATTCTGACCCGCATGTACCGGTATTCCCCGTGATGCGTGAACATCAATTCGATCTGTCATCGACACCTTTGACACCCGAAACCCTTGCAGAGCAGGATGCCGTTCTGCTGCTGACGGATCACACGGGTTTCGATTATGATATGATCGCCGAACATGCGCCCTTGTTGATTGACACACGGGGCGTTTACCGCCGTCGGGGCCGGAGTTTCCCCACGGCGTAATGGCGCGCAGCAGCTATCGTCCTTAACCCAAGGCAGATTTCGGGAAGTAGAAGCTTACCACCCAATTGGGCATGTCCACGATTTCCGATATCCGCAAATCGCCCGCGACGCTGCAAAGCATGTAAGCCTCAACAGGTGCAATGCCGGAGGTCGCGCAGATCCAATCGATCATCTGTCGGACCGCATCACGCGATGACTGCATAAGGTCAGGACCGATGCCCGTCGTGATCCGGTATCCTTGCTGGTCAATGTGATTGGTGACTGGGCCGCTGGTTTCGAGCCGTGGGAAGGGGGATTGCGAGCCTTTTATCAGATCGACCTTGATCTCAACGTCCATCGGGCTTTCGATGGCGGTGCCGCAAATCTCGCCGTCGCCCTGTGCGGCGTGGGTGTCACCGAGTGACAGCAAACCACCCGCCACTTCGACCGGCAGGTAGAGCGTCGTGCCCAGACAATTGTCGCGGATGTCCAGATTGCCGCCCACGCGGCGCGGCGGCACGACGCTGTGCTGCCCTGTTTCGGCCAGCGCAAGCCCGATCGTCCCGACGAAGGGTTTCAGCGCAACCTGACCGAAGGGCGCGAATACGGCGGGTTTGGCAAGCCCCGTGTCATAGGTCCAGACATGCAGGGCAGGATCGGGAAAGTCATCGGCCAGCAGCCCAAAGCCCGGAATATTCGCCGTCCAGCCCCAGCCCGAGGCATGAAAAGCCTGAAAGGTGATCGCCACGGTATCGCCCGGTTCGGCCCCCTTCACATAGATCGGGCCGGTCACCGGGTTGACCTTGTCAAAATCCAGCGCCTTGAGATCATCCAGGGTCGCCTGCGCATGCAATTGCCCGCCCGAGGCATCTATCGTCTCAACCGCGATGGTCTCACCGGGGGCCACGCTGAGCACGGGGTCGATCGCATTGTCCCAGCCAAGGTGATGATTGTGCTTATGGATCGTGTGATTGCAGCTCATTTTTGGCCTCCGCTTCAGTGACGTGCTGATCTTTGTTTGTGCGTTATGGGTTGTGAGCAGATTACCGCGTCCATGGCAAAAGGACAGTGTTCCGGAATGCGGGTCATGCGCTCAACCTCACCGGCCCGTGTTTTTCATAGGCCTCGAGTGGCGAAGGGTTGGCAGGCGAGGGGGTGCCGCCGAAATGGGCGATGATCCCGGCCACGGCATTGAGCGAGGTTTGCACAGCCCCCTCGACCCATGCAGGCGTCCAGCTTACGCCATCCCCGGCGAGGAAAATACCGCGTTCGCTCGCGGGCATATTGCTCTGCACGAAATGCCCGAACATGCGGTGATTATAGCGGTAGTGACCGGGCAAGGCCCCTTTGAAAGCGCCGAGGAAATTCTGATCCGCCTCCCAGCTGACGGTGATCGGATCGCCCAGAATATGGCTGCGGATATCCACATCGGGGTAGATTTTCGCCAAGGCCGCCAGCGCCAGTTCCACGCGCTGCTCAACCGGCAGGGGCAGCACCTTGAGCGCATCGGTCATCCACGCATAGCTGAGGCAGATCACCGAGGGTTTGTCCGGCCCGTTGTCAAACAGATAGGTGCCCCGCGTCATCCGGTCCGTCAGGGTCATCGACATCGTATCACGGCCCGTGACGGGGTCCTTGTCCTTCCAGAAGGGGCGATCCACCATCACGAAGGTCTTGGCCGATTGCATATAGCGTGTCCGGTCCAGCGCCATCCACAGACCTTGCGAAAACAGGGATTCTTCGGTGTCGATCTGCGCGCTCAGCAGATGCGACTGACAGGTGACGAGCACGGCGTCAAACCCTCCCGCACGCCCCCAGGCATCCGTGACCTCGATCTGACCAGTGTCCAGCCGCCGGATGCGTTTGGCGCCCGAGCGCGTCGCCCCGTCATTGAGGGATCGCAGCGATGTGCCGGTGGGCCAGTGGACAAGGCGGTCGGGTTTATGTTGCCAGAGCTTGCGCGGCACCTGTTCCACCCCGCCAACCATATAGCGTTGGTGATCGTCACATTCGGTGACATTGACGCGCAGGATTTCCAGCATGGAATTGGGAAAATCACTGTCCCATCCGCCCGTGCCGAAACCGACCTGTCCGAACACCTCGCGGTGGTGAAACGAAAGCTTCTTGAATGCCTCGGAGGAGGCAACGAAGTCATAAAAGGTGCGCTCGTCCCATGCGGTGACAATCGGGTTCCAGATTTCCTTGATACGCGGGATGTCGCGGTCACGGATCGCCTGTTTCAGGGCGCTGAAATTGGCCTCTTGCTCCAGTGCGGCGTCATAGGCTTGCGCGACCTCATGAAAGAGCGGTGGCAGGTCCTGCAAGGTCTGTGCGTAATAGGTCTTGCCCAGCAGGTCGATCACCGTTGATCCCGCAGCGGCGGTCAGCGGGTTGGGGAAGGGGTTGCTTTGAATGCCGAGCAGATCGACATAATGGTAAAACCCGGTGCTGGAGACGGGAAACCGCATGCCGCCCAATTCTGCGATGACGCCTTGTGCCCCTTCGAAAGGTTGCGAGCGCAGGCGCCCGCCGAACTGACCGGCTTCAAACAGGATCGGGCGCAGGCCAAGCTTCATCAACTCATAGCCCGCGATCACCCCCGCAGCACCCGCGCCGATGATGGCGACGCGCGCGCCGTGCGCCGCGGCAGGCAAAGTGGCCAGCCCATCGGGGTGCGCGATCCAGTCGTCATAGGCAAAGGGAAAGTCGGGCCCAAAGACGGTTACGGGCTTCATGTGATGTCTCCATAGAGGTCCGGGCGACGATCCTGCAGATGGGTTTGCGATTGCCGCGCACGCGTCAGGTCTGCCCGGTCAAGGGTCGCAAAGAGCATCGCTTCTGTCTTTTCTTCTCTCACATGATCCTGCCCGTCCGGCCCGGATAGACAGGACAGGCCATTATAGGTGAATTGCGCTTCGGCCCCGATGTAGTTGCAATAGGCTACATAAACGCCGTTTTCCTCGGCGCGGGCCGGGACCAGACGTGTGTTGATGGTGTCAAAGGGTTCCATATTGGCGGTAGGTGTCAGGATAACCTCGGCCCCGCGCAGCGCCAGCGATCTTATCAGTTCGGGGAATTCAACGTCATAGCAAATCGCGAGGGCGACCTTCCAGCCCGCTAAGTCAAAGACCTCTGACAGCGCCGCACCCGCGCTGAACTGTGCGCGATCGACATCACCGAAAAGATGCGTTTTGTGATAGCGGGCGACCTCTGTGCCTGTGTTGTCGATGACTACGCAGGCGTTATGGGGCAGGGGGTGCGCGGGCAGGGTCAGGCCCACGACCAATGCGATGTCCTGCGTTTTGGCAGTCGACTTGAGGCTGTCCAGCACCTGTGCGGCATGATCTGCATGTGTGGCGATGCGCTCCGGCCCGATGTTATATCCGCCCACGAACATTTCAGGCGTGATCAACACATCCGCCCCTTGCGCGGCGGCGGATGTCGCAGCCTCGCGCAGCGCCGTCAGCGCCGAGGCGATGCTTGATCTCGGATGGGTCTGCCACAGCGCGAGTTTCATCAGGTATCCTCAGTACGTGTTGGCATAGGCGGCACATTTCGCATCGGTGTCCATGTCCGCCAGATGTGCGATCTCTGCCTGTTTATGCGCGAGGTAAACCTCGGCAAATTGCGCCGGGAACCAGCCTCTGACCGTATCACTGGTGGCAAAGGCATCAAGAGCGGCTTCCAGCGTTTCGGGCAATCGCGTGAAACCGCGCGCGCCCAATTCAGCAGGCGACAGCAGCGACAGGTCTTCTTGCGTCGCGGCAGGCGCGGTCAGGCCGTCCTCGATCCCCTGACAGCCCGCATGGACCACCGCAGCCAGTGCCAGATGGGGGCAGGCGGCCGCATCCGCTGCGCGGTATTCGATGTTGAACTGCCGTGCGACAGAGGCGGGGTCCCGCGTTGTGACTGGACACACCCGCAATGATGCCTCGCGGTCGCGAAAGCCAAGATTGTTATAGGCAGCTGACCAGCGGTGCGGCGTCAGACGTTCATATGACACCACAGACGGGGCCGTGAGTGCGAGGATATTGCCCATGTATTTCAAAACACCAGCGGCGAAAGCGTCCGTCAGTTTGGACATGCCGCACGGGCCGTGTTCGTCATGGGTCAGCGGCGCGCCCTCATCATCGCGGAAACTCATGTGTATGTGCACACCGTTCCCTACCGAGGCGACGTCAAGGATTGGGGTAAAGGTTGCGGCCTCTCCCAGATGGGTGGCCGCAGAGCGGGTCAATTCACGCAGGATGACCGCCTGATCGGCGGATTTGATGCCGATTTCCGGGGCGATGACGACCTCAAACTGGTTGGGACCATATTCTTTCATGACACTGTCCGGGGACAGCCCCGCCTGTTTCAGCGCACCCATCAGGGTTTCGAGCAACGCGCGCTGGCGCTCAAAGGCGTTGCGCCCGAAGCCTTCGTTGGGCATTCCAGCGCCCTTCAATTGAAACTCATGTTCAAAGGCGGAAAACAGGTGTGCGCCCGACAGGCGGTGCAGCCTGTTGAGGGCGTCGCGCAAGATGTGCCGGGTGCAGAAATCCCAAGGTGCGCCGTCCAGTGTAACGATATCGCCGAGCATGAAATGCTCCGCCGCGCGCTCACCAAAGGCGACCTTCACGTCGCAAGCGGGATCAGGCACCAGCAGCAGATCCCCCAAAGAGCCGAAAGGGCTGTCGGCGATACTGTCAAAACACGTAATCTGCACGTTCGTCGGCACCCAGCCCACACCACGCTTGAGCCGTTTTTCAAGCTGATCAGCGGGAAAGGCCTTGCCGCGTACCTTGCCCGCGATGTCGCAGGTGGCGGCAAAAATCAAGGGTATCGGGGTCATTCAATACTGTCCTTTGTGGTGACGCGCAGCTTGTCCCAGCTTTCGATCCGGTCCTTTGTATGCGCCCAGTTGTCTTCGGCAATGCGGGTGACGATCGCCTCTGTGATGGCGAGGGCGGAGGAATAGGTGTCCCACAGGGTGCCGGATTCGATAGGCACGGGTAAAACGTCGGAGGCATGGCGCGCTACGGGCGAAATCCACTTGTCGGTCATGACCACAACACGGGCGCCCCGCTCGTTGCGCGCCAACCCGGCAAGGGATGCCAGCGCCTTTTGATAGCGGCGAAAGTCTACCACGAAAAAGATATCCCCCGCCTTCATCCGCAGCAGGTATTCCGGCCATGTTTCCGGGTCAGAGGGCAGATGATAAACACCCCGCCGCGCCTGACGCAGGTGAAAGGACAGATGCGCCGCAATTGTGTCGCTGATCCGCCCGCCAATCACATAAATACTGTGTTTGGGGTTGGCCAGCAGCGCGCAGACCCGGTTGAACTGCTCTTCGGTAATCGCGTCACCGGCGATGGCCATTTGCGCGCTGGCCTTTGTCAGAAAATCAGACAGGTAGTCGCCTTCAATATGGCGATCTCCGGCGTGAACCTCTACCGGGCTGCGGTCGCCGTCTTTCAGTTCGGCAATCAGCGCACGGTGGAATTCCTGATACCCGGTTAGGCCGATCTTGGTCATGAAACGCGAAATCGACGGGGCGGACACCTCTGAGCGTTTGGCAAGATCCTGAATGGAGGATAGTCCCGCATAAGGGTAATCCGACAGGATCGCCGCTGCGAGTTTGCGCTCACCTTTGGTGAAGGTATCGGACGCCTGTTCTATTTTATATCTGATCTGCACATAAGACATGCGATTGCTCCGGTTAGGCGTAGCGTGAGTGAAAAAATAATTTCAGTCAATGCATATCTCTTGACTTTGGAAGTTTTCATTCGTCTACTTTCCAAAGCTTGTGGGGAACGCCTTGACTCAACCAAACGCCATCGACGTGTCTGCAGCGCGAAACGCCGAGCCGGGGACAGGCCCGTTGCTGAGTGCGGATGATCCTGCGCCAATTGAATCCTACCATGCAGATTCTGCTGTACCGCTGCTGCTGTTGTGTGAACATGCCGGTCAGGCTGTGCCGCAAGCCTTGGGTGGTTTGGGGCTGCCTGACGGGGCAATAGACGGGCACATTGGCTGGGACATCGGTGCCGAAAAGCTGGCCCGTGCGCTCGCGGACCGGCTGCGTTGCCCGCTGATCCTGCAGCGCTACAGCCGCCTTGTCATAGATTGCAATCGGCCGCCCGGGTCCGAGGGGTCCATTCCGGCGCTCAGCGATGATGTGCCTGTGCCGGGAAACATGGGACTGACGGCCCATGACCGTTATCTGCGGCAGCGAGAGATATTTGATCCGATGAACGGCGCGATCACCGCCGCTTTTGAGGCGCACCCCCGGCATACGGTGTTTTCCATCCATTCCTATACGCGCCACTTTCAGGGCGAAGACAGGCAGTGGGATGCGGGGTTTCTGACCCGGCAGGATATCAAGACCGCGCAGCGTCTGATGTCGTCGATCTCCAACGCCGCGCCCGAACTGACACTGGCCCTGAACCAACCCTATCAGATTGATGACGCCAGCGATTGGTTCATCCCCCAGCATGCCGAGGCACGCGGGGTGCAACACGCGCTGATCGAGGTGCGCAACGATCACCTGCGCGATGCCGACGGGGTGGCGCGCTGGGCCGATCTGTTGGTCCCTGCGATCCGGTCTATTCTGGAGGATACCCCATGACGCTGACCCGAAATGTGCCCTTGGTACCAGAACAATCCGCGCTGTTGTTCATAGACGTGCAGAACTTTGCGGCGCACCGCGAAGGCGGCGAATTCAAGGATCTGGATGCGGCGGAGTTCACGGCGAAATACCGGTGGTTTTTTGATGAGCTGGACGCGCGCGTGATCCCCAACATGCAAGCGATCCAGACCGCCAGTCGCGCCGCCGGGATCGAGGTGATGTATACCACGATCGAAAGCCTGACGCTGGATGGGCGCGATCGGTCGCTGGATTACAAGATCACCGGGTTCAACGTGCCCAAAGGGTCATGGGACGGCAAGGTGATCGACCAGATCGCGCCGCAAAGCGATGAAATCGTGCTGCCGAAATCCTCTTCCTCGGTCTTTTTGTCGACCCATATCGACTATGTGCTGCGCAATCTCGGCGTCAAGCAATTGGTGCTTTCCGGTCTGATCACGGATCAATGCGTGGAAAGTGCGATCCGCGATGCCTGTGATCTGGGCTATCTGGTCACACAGGTTGTGGATGCATGCCTGACCTACACGCCGGAGCGGCACGAAAATTCGCTCAGCACCATCAAAGGCTATTGTCGTCAGGTGACCACGGCGGATTTGCTGGCAGAACTGGGCGGGCTGTGATGGGCACATTCACTCAGAAGCGACAGACCCACAGGAGGGTCGCATGCTCGAGTTGAACGGCATCGATAAATCCTTTGGTGGCGTGCATGCGGTGCGCAATGTCTCTCTGACACTCGCCGCCGGAGAGGTGCGGGGACTGATCGGGCCGAATGGCGCTGGCAAATCCACGCTCGTCAATCTGATCTCCGGTCTGCTGGTGCCAACGGCGGGTACGATCACGCTTGAGGGTCAGCCTATTACCCGTCAAAGCGCCCATGAGCGTGCGCGCAAGGGCATTGCACGCACGTTTCAGAACCTGCGCGTTTTTCCAAGCCTGAGTGTCGAGCAGAACATTGATGTGGCGCGCTATGCGGGTCGGGGTGCGCCCTTGCCCGAGGCGGCGATTGATGAATTCGGACTGCGGCGCAAGCTGACACAGCGGGCCAATGCCCTGTCCTACGGCGATCAACGACGGCTGGAAATCGTACGGGGGCTCGCGTTGCGGCCCAAGGTTCTGATGCTGGATGAACCTGCGGCGGGCATGAACGAAGAAGAGACCGAAGCCCTCGGGCGGGCGCTCACATGGGTGCAGCGTGAGGCGGAATGTGCGCTGTTCGTAATCGACCACGACCTGAAGTTCATCATGAACCTGTGCGAACGGATTACCGTGCTCGACATGGGCGCGATCATTGCCGAGGGCACCCCCGAAGAGGTCACCAAGAACCCAAAGGTTGTCACCGCCTACCTCGGAGAAGACGCAGGCACTGACGCCTGATTCCAAAAAAACCAACATCAAGGAGAACGTAATGAAAAAGTCCATAATCGCCGCGCTGGCATGCACCGCATTGGTGACACCCGCCTTTGCCCAAGACACCATCAAGATTGGCCTCGGCGTGCCGATGACCGGTGACTATGCGCCCTATTCTGAATGGCAGGGGGCCCGCTGCATGGCTGAAATGATCAACGCAGATGGTGGCGTCGACGGCAAGATGATCGAGATTCTGGTGCAGGATTCCGGTGCTGATACGCAGACCGCGATCTCTCTGGCGCAGAAGTTTCTGGACGAAGGGGCGGTCATGCTGGGTACGATCCCGTTTTCCGACACGATGATCCCTGTGGCCCAGATCGCGCAGGGCTATGGCGTGTCGATCTTTCAGCCACAATCGACACAGGTCGAGATGCATGCAGGCATCGTCGATAATTTCTTTACCGGTGTCTCGCCTGATCCTTTCACCGCGACGGCGGCTGCCAACTATGCGCTGGAAAATGGCGTCAAGAACGTCGTCCTGCTGGCATCTGACGAAGGGGGCAGCTGGTCTGCCAAAACGCCGCTTTGGTTCGGCGAGGTCATCGAAGCAGGCGGCGGCAAGGTTCTGAGCACGCTGAATTTCAGCTTTGGCACATCTGACTGGTCCCCACAGATTGCGGAAATGCGCGCGCTGGGGGAAGAGGTGGATGCGGTCTATATCTCTTCGATCATGCCGGATGTCGGCGTGTTGGTGCGCCAGTTGCGCAGTGCCGGCATAGACGCTTGGGTCGTGGGCTCAGATGGGTTTGATGACCCGTCCCTTGATGCCATCGGAACCGATGATCCGTCGATCCTGGACAAGGTGTTCTTTGCCACACTCGCACCAAGCCATGCGGACAGCGCCGTGGTGCAATTCATGTCTGATTGCAAAGAGATGGGCATCGATGTGCCGGGTCTTTTCCCGGCGACGGGCGCGGACACGGTCAAGGCGCTGGCATGGGCGGTTGAGCAATCGGGCAGCGTGGATCCTGAGACCATCGCGCAGACGATCCGGGACGCGGACAGTATTCCGGTGCTGACCGTGGACAGCATTTCGTTCAAGGAGACCAAGACATACGCGCAGCGCACCATTCCCGTTATCGGGTTTGAAGGCGGTAAAAGGGTGCTGATTTCGAACGAAATCCCTGAAAACGTACCAACCGACTGGTAAGATGGAGCGGGCGCACGGTGCCATTGCCGTGCGCCCCATGATCTCATGTTAGACATTCAAAACCTCTGCGTTTCGCATGGTCCCATCGAAGCGGTCCACGGCATTTCCCTGCAGGTTGGTGCGGGGAAGTGTGTGGTACTGCTTGGGCCCAATGGCGCGGGGAAGACTTCGACAATCTCGGCCATATGCGGCGTGGCTCAGGCCAGTGGGCGCATCATGCTGGAGGGTGCGGACCTCAGCGGTGTCAGCGTTGAAGACCGCATCCAGCGTGGCATCGCGGTATCGCCCGAAGGCCGCCGGATTTTCAGCAACCTGAGCGTGGAGGCGAACCTGCGCCTTGGTGGCGGTATCCGGACGGACAGGGCGGAGGTGCAGCGGGATATCGAGCGCTGGTTTGACACCTTTCCCATCTTGGGCGAACGCCGCAATCAACCGGGTGGCACGCTGTCGGGGGGCGAGCAACAGATGCTCGCCATCGCGCGCGCCCTGATGTCCAAGCCCAAGATCCTGCTGCTGGATGAACCCAGCCTTGGGCTCGCGCCCCGCATTGTCGCACAGGTGTTTGAACTCATCGCGCAACTGCGGGCCGACGGTATGACCATCCTGCTGGTCGAACAAAACGCGCGACAAGCGCTGAAGATTTCCGATTATGCCTATCTGTTGAACAATGGCCGCATTCAGGCCGAAGGCACCGCCGAGGTGCTGGGTGGAAGCAAAGACATGATGGCGAAACTGACGGGGCTGGTCTGAGATGGAATATGCAGCACAACAGATCATCAACGCGCTGTCTTTCGGGGCTGAATACGCGCTTTTGGCACTGGGTCTGGCGATAGTCTTTTCCGTTATGGGACTGGTGAATTTCGCCCACGGAGAGGTCATTGCCGTGGGCGGCTACACGATGGTGGCCTTTGCAGCGCTGGTGACGGCTAATCCGCTGATCATTATCGTGGGGGCTGTGGGCGCTGCAGCGCTGACCTCGGTCGCCCTGGAACGGGTTGCGTTCCGGCCGGTCAGATACGCGGACCCCACCACGGGGCTCTTGACGGCCTTTGGCGTGTCGATCGTTCTGCAAAACCTGTTTTTGCTGTTTATCTCTCCCCGACCTATTGCAGTCACGTCGCTCTATTTTCTGGATGTGCCCGTGACCCTCTTTGGGGTGCAGATTTCCTCGCTGCAGATTTTTGAATCCATCACAACGGTCGTGGTCATCATCGGCCTTGTCCTGTTCCTGCAACGCACCACGCTTGGTCTGGCCATGCGGGCGGCTTCGCTTGATTTCGAGATGGTGCGGCTGACCGGTATCCGCGCGAACCGCGTTTTTGCGCTGGCGTTCCTGATTTCGGGGTTGCTGGCGGGGCTGGCTTGTATCTTCATCATGGCGCGGCGCGGGTCTGTTGATCCGCATTTCGGTTTCAACCCGGTGCTGAAGGCTTTTGTGGCCTGCGTCGTTGGCGGCTTTGGCAGCTTGCCGGGTGCGGTGCTTGGCGGGTTTTTGTTGGGGGCCATCGAGGTCGGCATGCTGGTGTTGCTGCCGCAGGAATATGGGGGCCTCAAGGATGCCTTTGTCTTCGGGATCATCGCGCTGGTTCTTGTGTGGCGCCCCGATGGTATCCTCAGCCCGGTCAAGGAAAAAGGGGACAAGCTATGACCCTGACCCGAGGCCAGAAACGCGGGGTACTCGGCGCATGTATGCTGGCCGCCATCCTTATTGTGATCGGGGTGCTGGCCACGTTCTTTGCCTCCAAATACCAGCTGCGGCTGATTTATAGCGCCTATGTGAACCTGATTGTCGTCCTTGGGCTGCAGGTGTTTATGGGCAACTCGCGGCTCACAAACCTGAGCCACAGTGCGTTTATGGGCATCGGGGCCTATGCGGCAGCCATCTGCGTTACCCCCGTGGCGATGAAACAGATATCGCTGCCCGATGCCCCGTGGGGCCTGAATACTTTTGCGCTGGATCCGGTGACATCCGCGATTGTCGCGTTGCTGATCACCGGGGCCATCGCGTTTCTGGTGGGTATCTTCATCGTGCGGATGACCGGCACCGGGGCCACCATCGCGACGCTTGCCGTGCTGGTGATCGTGCATTCGATATTCCTCTACCGCACGGATATTTTCAAAGGCAATCAGGCGTTCTTTGGCATACCGCAGGTCTTTTCGCTGACGTCGATCGTGGTCCTTGCGGTGGTGGTCGTCTTTATCGTGCGCGGGTTTCGAGAAAGCCCATGGGGCGTGATGCTACGCGCCTCGGCTGATGACGAGACGGGATCAGCCGCGATGGGCGTCAATGTGGTGCGCCTGCGCCTGATCGCTTGGGTGCTGTCTGGTCTGATCCTTGCGGGGGCAGGGATTGCCTATGCCTATTTCCTTGGTACGATCTCTGCGCGCCCGTTCTATTTCAACCATGTGTTTTTGACACTCGCGATGCTGATCTTTGGGGGCATGCGCACGGTGACGGGCGCGGTTTTGGGCACATTCGCGATCTCATTCGGGTTGGAGGTCGTCCGCTGGCTGGAAACCGGCCCGGTGATTGTGGGGATCGATTTTCCCGAAGTGCTTGGCCTGTCCGGTGTGATGCTCGGCCTTGTGATCGTTCTGACTATGGCGCTGCGGCCGGTTGGCGTCATGGGCGACCGCGAAATCGAAGAGCTGGTTCTGAGGGACAAGTGATACCTGATCCCGGTGTTGTTTGCGCATGCGTCAATTCAGATGGACGGTGATTGTGATCCGTCGACGACGTAGCGTCCTTGGTTTTGCCGTGCCAAGCGCGGTGCTTTTGGGGTGACCCCATACCCTGAGCGACTGGCTCTGTGCGCGCTCAAGCGGCGGAGTGAACCACTTTATACGCGGGGCTTTGAACAATGCCTGTATCGAACAGGGAGGCAATTTCAACGTCCGGCAACCCGACCACATCCGCTAATATTTCTTCTGTGTGCAAGCCCAGAGCGGGTGCGGGCGCGGGATCTGTCCGTGGGTGTGCAGAAAAAGCCACTGGAGAACCCGGCACCAGAAAACGACCCAGACCAGGGTTGTCGATTTCCGAAAACATCGGGTTGTCCGTCGACAGATCACTGTCATCCGCCAAGGCCGCTTCAAAGTCGCGAAACAGAGACCACGTGACGCCCTGTTCATCAAACATGATGCCGATATCATCGGACGTAAGGGCTGAAAACCATGGTTTCAGAATGTCGGTAATCGCGGAACGGTGCGTGTAACGGACACCTTCGTCATCCAGATCTACTCCCACACGCGCCGCAAATTTATCCATCTGTGGCTTTGTCTGCGTGACGTGCATGAGGCCATGCCATTGTCGCCGCGTCAAACCGATCACCATGATGCGCTGCCCATCAGCGCAGATGAAATCCTGACCGTAAGCACCATAGAGCGCATTGCCTGATTTTTGGCGTTTGGGTCCCCCCATCGCTGTATCGCCAATTATGCCGAGGTTGCCGAGCATCGCTGCTGCAACGTCTTTCAGTGAGAACTCCGCGTCCTGCCCTTTGCCGGTGCGCAGCCTGTGCCGCTCTGCTGCCAGCAACGTCGACACCATCAACTGTCCAGCGATGCAATCCCACGCGGGCAACGCATGGGCGACCGGCTCAGTTGTTCCTTCGGGACCCGTTATTGCCGGAAACCCGAGGGCGGGGTTCACGGTATAATCCACCGCTGGCCGCCCGTGACGGTCCCCCTTGAGCGAAACCATGATCAGATCTTTGCGGTGTTTTGAAAGCGATTCGTGATCCATCCAGCCACGCACCTTGAGGTTGGTCAGGAACATCCCCGCATCTTCACCGGGTGCCGTGATGATCTGCGTGACAAGTTCACGCCCCCGGTCTGATCGCATGTCCACCGCGATGGAGCGTTTGCCTTTGTTCATGCCCGCCCAAAAATGGCTGTTGCCGTTTGGCGCAACGGGCCAGCGTTTGGCATCCAAACCGCCCCCGATCCTGTCGAACCGGATGACATCCGCCCCCATCTGGGCCAGCGTCATCCCTGCGAGAGGTACTGCGACAAATGCCGAGCCTTCAACGATACGCATGCCTTGCAAAATATTGCTCATAAAGTGTCCTCCCAAGTGATTTCCGCCTGCATGCCCTGATGGCCGTCCACAAGTCCGGTGCAGAGCGTCATGCCATCTGCCGTTTCAGTGCCGAACAAATGAATGTCGTCAAAATGGAACATCGGATGGACACTGCGAAATCTGAATTTTCGCGGTGCGCGCTTTGCAAAACTTGTCGCCGCCTGCATCAAAAGCATGGCCTGCAAGGGACCGTGCACAACCAGACCGGGGTATTTTTCGACGTTTTGTGCATATGGTAAATCATAGTGAATGCGATGCGCGTTAAAGGTCAGGGCGGAAAATCGAAACAACAACGCTTCGTTCACCTCCACCGCTTCAATGAGGGCCGGGGTCGTCGGGGTCGGTTTTGTTCGGGGGGGCGAGAATTCAGCGGGAATATCAAGGTACACGATGTCTTGGGTTTCGCGGATGGCAAGCGTGTCCCCCTCTCGCAACTCATGTGTCACCGTCACGAAAACCATCGGCCCGGCAGCCCCGTCCTTCTGTGCAACCGCGGCAATCGTCGAGTGGCGCGAAATCTCTGCCCCGACATGGAGCGGGGCATAGAACTCCAAGGCGCCTCCTGCCCACATCCGGCGCGGCAGTTGAATGGGGGGAAGGAAACCACCCAAGTTGGGATGCCCGTCTTTTGCCAAACCTGCCATCGGGGTATCCGGGGTGAACGCGCACCAATGGGCAAGATAGGGAATGGGCGCGCCAGTTTTGGCCGCTGTGCCACCCACTGTCGCTGATAGCTTTCTGGCAGCTTCCGAACTGAATGCGCCATGGCATTGCTCAGTGCGTCCAATCCAATTCCCAAACTCTGTATCGAGCATGCGCAACAATCTTTCAAAATGGAGTAATAACCAGTAATTATATGTTGAAAGCTGCAAAAATCAAATGATTTTAAGGGGTTGCTGGAATACAGCGGTATACAACGCCGCGACCCGCGCCGGGGGCAACGTTGTAAGTCCGTGCATGCAAACAAGTTTTGGAAAGATGCTGCAACCGCAGCCTTCGCGCGCAGAATTTGTTATTCGGAGCCCTCAAAGGCATCAATCACATGGGGAAAGCCCATCAATTTCCCCGCAGCTGTCTGGTCCGACCGAGGTTGTCGATCAACGTTGCGAAGAACTGCGAGCGTGCTCGAAAAACCGCAGGCCGTGATCCTCAAAAAGCTTGAATCCCAGCATATGCAAGTCCGCTATATGGACGGGCTGAACCCGAGGATGAGCTGGCGCAGGCCAATGGCGGCGCCGATCATGATGCAGGCAAAGGTAAGCGGCGCGCCGTAGGAAAGCACGGAAAACGCCGAAAGGCCCTGACCGACACTGCAACCGACGGCTATGATGGCACCCGCCCCCATGAGCGCACCGCCGAGGATCTGACGGCGCAACTCTCTGGCATCGTCGCAGGCTTCCCATCTGAACTGGCCCTTGATCAGACTGCCGATCAACGCGCCAAGGACGACGCCGATCACCGACCCTGTGCCAAAGCTGATCGAATTGCCGGAGGATGTCATTGCATAGATCAATGTTTCACCGATGGGGGCGGAAAACGTATGGCTGATGACCCGCGTTGCGTCGTACCCATTGTTTGCAACCCACTGCGTTCCGGCCCATGCGGAGACAATGGTGAGGCCAACGACAGCGCCCCAGATGATATGGCTTGCTGAGGCGCGCAACTCGCGGCTCAGCAGTGTGAGCCCCAGCATCGCGCATCCAATCGCCATCCCGACGCCATTGACGGGAAGGGCCGTCGCCCCGGCAATGATATGGGCGAACGACGGGACAGCGGTGGCGGGCTCTGTCGCCCCGAAAAGCCAGATGCGCAGGCCCGAAAACGGCCCACCGAGGGTCATGTATGCCGAGATGCCCATGACCAACACAATGAGCAGCGAGCGCAAATCACCGCCCCCGACCCGCGCCAAAGCGCCGTAGCCGCAGTTTCCCGCCAATGCCATGCCATATCCAAACAGCAAGCCACCAACGATACTCGCCACAGGGTTCCATGCGATCGAGAGATAGAGTGTCTGTTGCAGATCCAGCAGCCCCATCGCCGACAGGCCAAAGGTGCCGAGGACGGCCACGCCGATGGCGATGCCCCACATGCGTAGCCTCAGCGCGTTTTCGCCGTAGTGGAGATCTTCGATCGCGCCCAACGTGCAAAAGCGGCCTATGCGCGCGGCAAGTCCCAGAAAAATACCGCCCACAAGCCCGATGAGAGCGACGAGGGTGGATTCTGACATCAGATCAAGCATGGTACCTATGGGGCAGGCGTTCGGACGGGCGTCTCACTTGTCCTGACAGAACAGCTCATAAACCACTTCCATGATTTGTTTGGGGCGGTCATCCGCCAGGCTGTAGTAGATTGTCTTGCCGTCACGCCGTGGGGTCACGAGGCCCTCAAGCCGCAAACGGGACAATTGCTGCGAAACGGCGGCCTGCCGCGCGGACAGCAGCGTTTCAAGCTCGGTCACCGATTTCTCACCAGACGCAAGGTGGCACAGGATCATCAAACGACCCTCATGGCTGATCGCCTTGAGAAAGTTGGATGCTTCAACGGCATTGGCTGCCATCTTGTCCAAATCTTCCGCACACATGTTCACGTCAAAAACTGGAAGGCCCATGTTCTGCCCGATGCTAGGTTTTATATCGGCTTCAACAGCCAAGGTTTGCTTGTTCATAAGGGGGCCTGACCTTTCGTACAACGGCCCATTGCGCCGCAGCCCGGTATTTTATTCAAGTATGGCAATATTTGCGTCAACGAGCATTTGCCGCAGGAGGCCCCAGAAGAAATCTTCCCCCGGATACCCTTCGATGCGCGACACTTCTGCGCCGTCCACAATCAGCACGAACGTCGGCGTGTAATGAAGCGAGCGCGCAAAGCTGAGTCCCTCGGGTCGCGGCGCATGGATGTCCATACGCTGCAAAGGGGCGGTCTTTCCTTCGTCGGTTTTCGGATAGATGTCCGCAATTTCCTTGTTCCAGCGGGCGCACCAGATGCAGCCTTTTTCCTCGATCATCACCAACCGTGTCTGCGCCAGAACAGAATATGTACCGGCCAAAACCAGCAGGCTGGAAAAAACGAGGGCGCGCAGGAACATGTCAAATTGACCTTTGATCTACAAATAACGTAATATGAATATGTGAATAACACAAGGCTCGACCGTTGCTATGATGGATATCACCTTTCTGGGCGCTGCCCTTGCCGGTCTGCTGTCGTTTCTGTCACCGTGTATCCTGCCTATGGTGCCTTTCTATCTCAGCTATCTGGCCGGTGTGGGCATGAACCAGATTTCGGCGGACGCACAGATTGACAGTCGCACACGCAGGCGCGCCGTGCTTGCCGCCTGTTGCTTTGCCGCAGGTGTGATCACGATTTTTATGGGCCTAGGCGCGGCAGCGACACTGTTTGGGCAGGTCGTGCGCGAATATTTCGACATCCTGCGCTGGATCGCGGCGGCGATCATTATCGCGATGGGCCTGCATTTTCTGGGCGTGATCCGGATCGGGATTCTGTACCGACAACTGCGTGCGGATACGGGCGGGGCGTCCAGTGTCAGCTATGCAGGTGCTTATGTGATCGGCCTTGCCTTTGCCTTTGGCTGGACGCCTTGTGTCGGGCCGGTCCTTGCGGCCATCCTGTTCACGGCGGCCGGCGCTGATACGGCATCGACGGGAGCTTGGTTGCTGTTCGTCTATGGTGTGGGCATGACTGCACCCTTTGTGCTGGCGGCCTTGTTTATCGGGCCCTTCATGCGCTGGATGCACCGGTTTCGCCGTCACCTTGGGCGGATTGAAAAGGCGATGGGTGTGATGCTGATCGTCTTTGGCCTGCTGATCGCGACAAACTCAATGAATTACATCGCACTGCTGATGCTGGAGGTGTTTCCAAACTTTGGCGTGCTTGGATAAACGGGAGGAAACCTCATGAGAAAACTGTTCACCGCATGTGTTGCACTGGTCATGATGGCCACGGGGGCTGTGGCTGCAAATCTGGGGGATGACGGGCTGCACAAGGCGCCGTGGATGCGCGAGACGTTCAAGGACCTTTCAGAGGACCTTGCCGAAGCGAATGCCGAGGGCAAGCGCCTGATGGTCATCATCGAACAGCGTGGCTGCATTTATTGCAAAAAGATGCATGAAGAGGTCTTTCCGATTGATGAAATCGCCGGGTACATCAAGGAAAACTTCTTTGTCGTGCAGATCAACATGTTCGGTGACGTTGAGGTGACGGACTTTGATGGCGAGGCCTTGCCGGAAAAGGAAATGGTCAAAAAATGGGGTGCATTATTCACGCCCATGATTCTTTTTTTCCCGACACAGGTCGAGGACGGGGTTTCTGCGGGTAAGGCCGCCGTTGCAACAATGCCCGGTGCCTTTGGGCGCTATACGACCTTTAATATGCTGAACTGGGTCGTCGAGGAAGGCTATGACGGAGACGAAGGTTTCCAACGATATCATGCCCGAAAATTCGCAGAGCAGTCGAAATAATGCGCAAAAACAAGCGGTTCTGACCTATCACATAATAAAATTCAATTAGTTGAATTTGTTGTTGCGTCAACGTGATCCTGTGCGCTACGGTATACAAAATGCAGCGTTTGGGAGGACGTATGAGGATTTCCGTAATTTTGGCTTCCGTCGTGGGGCTCACTGGTTCAGGTGCGCTGGCCGAGGAGGTTGCACCCACAGCTGTCAGTTTCAACGAAGGTGCGGTGGAGCAGTCATTGACCGGTGTACCCGGCGATCCTGCCAATGGCCGTCTGATTGTCGGCGACAAGGGGCAGGGCAATTGCGTGGCCTGCCATCAGGTCAGCGATCTGGCGGATGTGCCGTGGCACGGTGAAATCGGGCCCATGCTGGATGGCACTGCAGATCGCTGGTCCGAAGCGGAGTTGCGCGGCATTGTCGTGAACGCCAAGATACTGTTCGAGGACAGCATGATGCCATCGTTTTACAAGACTGAAGGGTTCATACGCCCGGGCAATGCCTACACCGGCAAGGCTGCGGATGAGACGTTTGGGCCGCTTTTGAGCGCCCAGCAGGTTGAAGATGTTGTCGCCTACCTCGCGACGCTCACAGAATAATCCAAACCCTTTCGGATGTTTTCCGAAAGAGAATGAAGGAGATCAAGTTATGGAACTGACACGACGTAATGCAATCTTGATGGGGACGGGGGCGCTCTTGATTGCCGGTGTTCCACTGCGCGTATCCTCTGCGGCCGAAGACGCAATCGCTGCGTTCACGGGCGGTGCCGAAGTGGGCGCGGGCGATATCAATCTGATCGCCCCTGAAATTGCCGAGAACGGGAATACGGTGCCAATCGAAGTCGCCTCGGAAACGGCTGCGGAAATCCTCGTGCTGGCGACGGGCAATCCGACGCCCGGTGTGGCCATCTTCAAGTTTGGACCGCTTTCGGCCTCGCGCGCTGCGTCTACCCGTATTCGTCTCGCTGGTACGCAGGATGTCGTGGCAATCGCCAAGCTTGAAGACGGGTCGTTCGTGCAAGCCTCCAGCACGGTCAAGGTAACAATCGGCGGCTGCGGCGGCTAAAGCGATCAAGGAGATTTAACATGGCGTCAGGTGTAAAACCCCGCGTGAAAGTACCAAAAACAGCGTCTGCAGGTGACAGCATCACCATCAAGACGCTGATCAGCCACAAAATGGAATCCGGTCAGCGTAAAGACAAAGAGGGCAACGTAATCCCGCGCTCAATCATCAACCGCTTCACCTGCGATTTTAACGGTGAAAACGTGGTGGACGTGAAGATGGAACCCGCGATTTCCACCAACCCCTATTTTGAGTTCGAAGCAAAGGTCCCCGAGGCCGGTGAGTTCAAATTTACATGGTACGATGATGACGGCTCTGTCTACGAAGAGACCAAATCAATCGCGATCGGCTGATAAGCGCATCATTCTTGGGAGGGATACCATGCGGAAAATAACAAGCGCTTTGCTGGCGACGTTCATGATAACACCGGGCGCATTCGCTGAACCGGTGGATGATCAGCTGGTGGTGAACGAAGATATTTCCATCGTGACGCGGACTGCGGCACCGGCGCATGTGTCGGACGCGCTGGATGAGGTCATGTCAGGGTGGCTGTTTCGCGGTACGGAAACGCGTGCCATGCAGGCGGATGACTTTGACAACCCCGGCATGATCTTTGTCGAACAGGCACTGGAGGTCTGGGCGACGGCAGAGGGCACCGAAGGTAAATCCTGTGCGGCCTGTCACAATGACATCGACAGCATGGCAGGGGTCAAAGCGACATATCCAAAATGGAATGAAGCCGCGGGCGAAGTGCGCACCTTGCAGATGCAGGTGAACGATTGCCGCACCAATCGCATGGGTGCCGAGGCGTGGAAATACGACAGCGGTGATGCGATCAACATGGAAGCGGCCCTTGCGTCGGTGTCGCGTGGCATGCCTGTGAACGTTGCGATTGACGGTCCTGCGCAATCCACCTGGGAACTTGGCAAAGAGCTCTATTACACGCGCACAGGCCAGTTGGAGCTGTCCTGCTCGAATTGCCATGAGGACAACTATGGCATGATGATCCGGGCGGATCACCTGAGCCAGGGGCAGATCAACGGCTTTCCGGTCTATCGTTTGAAAAACACTAAGCTGAACGGCTCACACTCGCGCTTCAAAGGGTGTATTCGCGATACGCGCGCTGAAACATACAGCCCCGGCAGCGCTGAGTTCGTGGCGCTGGAACTTTACGTCGCCTCACGCGGCAATGGTCTGAGCGTCGAAGGCCCCTCCGTCCGTAACTGAACGAAAAAAGCCCCGCCCGAGAGATCGGCGCGGGGTTTTCTCTCTAAACACTAATTCAATAAACCGCATATGTTCGTGCGACTGGGAGTTCCGGAATGATATCTCGCCGTGATTTTTTGCAAACCAGCATGGCAGCAACGGCGCTTTTGGGTGCCTCTGGTTTCGGGAACTGGTCCCGTCTGGCGGCGCAACAGGCGCTGACGCAAGACAAGCTGCTTGAGTTTGATACCTTCGGCAATGTGTCGTTGATCCATATCACGGACATCCATGCGCAGCTCAAACCCATCTATTTTCGCGAGCCCTCAATCAATATCGGGGTGGGTGACAACAAGGGTGCCGTGCCGCACATAACGGGCGCTGAATTTCGCAAGCTCTATGGAATTGAGGACGGCAGCGCGTCGGCCTACGCGCTGACCTATGATGATTTCACGGCTTTGGCGCAAAGTTATGGGCGTGTGGGCGGGTTGGACCGTGTTTCAACCGTGATCAATGCGATCCGTGCGGACCGCCCTGATGCCCTGTTGCTGGACGGCGGGGACACATGGCACGGCAGCTATACCTGTTTCCAGACGCAAGGGCAGGACATGGTGAATGTGATGAATGCGTTGAAGCCGGATGCGATGACATTCCATTGGGAATTCACGCTGGGCTCTGATCGCGTGAATGAGATTGTCGAGGGGCTGCCTTTTGCGGCCCTTGGGCAGAACATTTTTGACGCGGAATGGGACGAGCCTGCGGAATTGTTCCCGCCTTTCAAGTTCTTTGAGCGCGGCGGCGTTAAGATCGCCGTGATTGGTCAGGCCTTTCCCTATATGCCGATTGCGAATCCGGGCTGGATGTTCCCTGAATATTCATTCGGTATCCGCGATGAGAACATGCAGGAGATGGTCGATCAGGTCCGCGCGCAGGGTGCTGAACTGGTGGTGTGCCTGTCGCATAATGGCTTTGACGTGGACAAGCAGATGGCGGGCGAAGTGACGGGCATCGACGTCATCCTGTCGGGCCACACCCATGATGCGCTGCCCGAACCGGTGCTTGTGGGTGACACGATCATCGTGGCCTCCGGATCGAACGGGAAATTCGTCAGCCGTGTGGATCTGGACGTTCGCGACGGGCGCATGATGGGCTTCCGCCACAAGCTGATCCCGATTTTTTCCGATGTGATCGCGCCTGATCCGGAGGTTGCGAAAGTCATTGATGCCCAGCGGGCGCCTTACATGGACAAGCTGAGCGAAGTCATTGGCCGCACGGGCGAGGATCAACTGCTCTACCGGCGCGGTAATTTCAACGGGACGTGGGATGATCTGATCTGCGATGCGCTGATTTCCGAGCGGGAGGCAGACATCGCGCTCAGCCCCGGCGTGCGCTGGGGGCCGTCGATCCTGCCGGGTCAGGACATCACCCGCGAAGACATCTGGAATGTCACCTCGATGAGCTATGGTGCTGCGTATCGTACCGAAATGACCGGAGAATTCCTGCATGTGGTCCTTGAGGATGTGGCCGACAACCTGTTCAACCCGGACCCCTATTACCAGCAGGGTGGGGATATGGTGCGGGTTGGTGGCCTTGGCTATCGCATTGATGTGACAAAGCCGCAGGGGGACAGGATCACGGAAATGACCCTGCTCAAGACGGGTGAGGCGATTGATCCTGCCAGAACCTATCAGGTTGCGGGCTGGGCTTCGGTCAATGAAGGCACCGAGGGGCCTGCGATCTGGGATGTGGTTGAGGCGCATATCGCCAAACAGGGGGTCATCTCCCTTGATCCCAACAACAGTGTGCAAGTGGTCGGCGCATGAGCGGACCCAAACGACAGGAGACATCAGGCATGGCAGAGCATGACAATAAACCAGACGGCACCTCGCGGCGTGCGTTTTTGCGTGGGGCCGCCGCCGCCGGTGCAGGAGCGCTGGGTGCAACGGCGGCGCGCAGCCAAACACCCGACCCTCTGATCACCGATGTGCAGGAATGGGCGCAGGCCTTTGGCGATGGCGTCGATGAAACCCCCTATGGTCTGCCCATCGCGCATGAAGGCGACGTGATCCGCCGCAATGTCGAATGGCTGACGGCGGATACGGTCAGTTCGATCAACTTCACGCCCATTCACGCATTGGATGGCACGATTACGCCGCAAGGTTGCGCGTTCGAGCGTCACCATTCTGGCGCGATTGATCTGAAGAAAGAAGATTACCGCCTGATGATCAACGGCCTGGTCGATACCCCGCTGGTGTTCACCTACGGCGATCTCGAGCGGTTCCCGCGTGAAAACCACGTCTATTTCTGTGAATGTGCGGCGAATACCGGCATGGAATGGGCCGGTGCGCAACTGAACGGCGCGCAATTCACCCATGGTATGATCCACAATATGGAATACACCGGCGTACCCCTGCGTACCTTGCTGAAGGAAGCCGGGCTCGATACGGCGGGTGATCTCAAGGACAAATGGGTCTTTGTGGAAGGGGCGGATGCCTCATCCAATGGCCGCTCGATCCCCATGGAAAAGGCGCTGGATGATTGTCTGATCGCGTTCAAGGCCAATGGCGAAGCGCTGCGCAAGGAGCACGGATACCCTGTGCGCCTCGTCGTTCCCGGATGGGAAGGCAACATGTGGGTGAAATGGATCCGCCGCATCGAAGTGATGGACGGCCCCGTCGAAAGCCGCGAAGAGACGTCGAAATATACCGACACCCTTGCGGATGGCACCAGCCGCAAGTGGACATGGGCGATGGATGCGAAGTCTGTCGTGACCAGCCCAAGCCCGCAATCCCCCATCACTCATGGCAAGGGACCGCTGGTGATCAGTGGCCTCGCGTGGTCGGGCAAAGGTGCGATCACCCGTGTGGATGTGTCCAAGGATGGCGGCATGAGTTGGCAAACCGCGCGGCTTGCCAAACCGGGCGAGAAAATGGCCCTGACGCGGTTTTACCTCGATACGGATTGGGACGGGTCAGAACTGCTGCTGCAGAGCCGTGCCATGGACGAAACAGGATATGTTCAGCCCACCAAGGCGCAGCTGCGCGAAGTGCGCGGATTGAATTCGATTTACCACAACAACTGCATCCAGACATGGCTGGTACGCGCGAACGGAGAGACTGAAAATGTCGAAGTTTCTTAAATCAACCTTGGCCCTGACCGCGCTGTCCCTGATGGCCGCGCCTGCGATGGCGGACAAGCTTGGCCTTGGCCGGGCGGCGTTGCCCGAGGAAATCGCCGCGTGGGATGGGGATGTGCGCCCTGATGGCACAGGGCTGCCAGTGGGTTCAGGGGACGCGATCATCGGTGAGGAAATATTTGCCACCCAATGTGCAGCCTGTCATGGCGATTTTGCCGAAGGGATTGGCAACTGGCCGAAACTGGCCGGGGGTATGGACACGCTTTACCATGACGACCCGCTCAAGACGGTTGGGTCCTATTGGCCGTATCTGTCGACGGCTTTTGATTACATCAAACGCTCGATGCCCTATGGCAACGCAGGGACACTGAGTGATGATGAGACATATGCGATTCTTGCCTATATTCTTTATTCCAATGATCTGATTGACGATGACTTTGTACTGTCCAATGAGACATTTCTGGACGTGGAAATGCCGAATGCGGATGGGTTCATCGTCGATGATCGGGCCGAGACGGAATACGCGCAGTGGCGCGGTGAACCCTGTATGGAGAACTGCAAACCCGAACCCGTGAGCGTCACGATGCGCGCCATGGTTCTTGATGTCACACCGCAGGAAGAGGCGCAGGCCCCTGCTGAGGAGACGAACGTCGCTGAGACCGCGGCGCAGGCCGAACCCGAGGTCGTCGCGGCGTCATTTGACGCTGCCCTTGCCGAAGAGGGCGAGAAGGTGTTTCGCAAGTGCAAATCCTGTCATCAGGTGGGGGAGGATGCCAAAAATCGTGTCGGTCCGATCCTGAACGGAATTGTCGGCAAGCCTGCGGGCGCGGTCGAGGGCTTCAGATATTCCAAACCCATGACCGCTGCCGGTGAGGAAGGTCTGGTCTGGAGCGAAGCCGAACTGATTGCCTTTCTCGCCAAGCCAAAAGACTACATGAAGGGCACCAAGATGGCCTTCGCCGGGCTGAGGAAAGAAGACGATCTCTTGGCGGTTGTCGAATACCTCAAATCCTTCGAGGAATAAGGCGATGCGCGTGTTCCTTTCGTCTTTGGCCGGTCTTGCCCTTGCTTTGGCAGCGGGGGGCGCGATGGCCACTGGTTTGGGCGACGCGGACAAGGGCCGGGAGGTGTTCCGTCAATGCGCATCCTGCCACAAGGTGGGGGAGGGCGCCGAAAATGGCATCGGCCCCCAGTTGAACGGGGTGTTTGGCCGCACGGCAGGGCGTGTGGAGGGGGTGAAATACTCCAAAAACATGATCCGCATGGGCAATGACGGCCTGATCTGGACGGCGCAAACCCTTGATGCCTATATCGAGAACCCGCGCGCCTTGGTCTCCAAAACACGGATGAGTTTCAGGGGCATCAAAAACGAACAAGAGCGTTCCGACCTGATGGCGTATCTGCGCCGTTACTCCGATGATCCGGGCAACATTCCCGAAGCCGAGCCGACCGCGACGGGCACCGATCATGATCTGGATCCGGTGATCCTCGCCATTCAGGGGGATCCTGAATACGGCGAATACCTCGCGAGTGAGTGCAAGACCTGCCACCAGACAAGTGGCGCAAACGATGGTATTCCTGGAATTACGCAATGGCCGACGGAGGATTTCGTTGTGGCCATGCACGCCTACAAACGCAAGCTCAGACCCCATCCCGTCATGCAGATGATGGCGGGGCGGTTGTCAAATGATGAGATAGCGGCGCTGGCCGCATATTTTCAGGACCTCGAATAACGGGGCCAAACTCTGGGAGGAGAGAACGATGACACTAAAAAGACGCGCCTTTCTGGGCACGGGTGCCGCCGCAATGGGAACCCTAGCAGCGCCCACTGTTTTTGCGGCTGGCCACGGTAAACCACAGGTGGTTGTTGTCGGTGGGGGCGCAGGCGGTGCGACCGCTGCGCGCTATATCGCCAAGGACAGCAAGGGTGAGGTCGGGGTCACCTTGATCGAGCCGACACGCCAGTATTACACCTGCTTCTTTTCGAACCTCTATATCGGCGGGTTCAAAGAGATGGGGCAACTCGGTCATTCCTATGGTGGCCTTGCTGCCAGTGGTGTGAATGTTGTGCATGATTGGGCCACGGGCGTTGATCGCGATTCCAAGACGGTTGCGCTGGCGGGGGGCGGATCGGTTCCCTACGACAAGCTGATCCTGTCGCCCGGCATTGATTTTGTCGACGGCGCGGTTGAGGGATGGGACCTCTCTGCGCAAAATGCGATGCCGCATGCGTTCAAGGGGGGATCACAGACGGAATTGCTCAAGGCGCAACTGATGGCGATGCCGCAGGGCGGGACCTTTGCGATGGTCGCGCCGCCAAACCCCTACCGCTGCCCCCCCGGTCCTTATGAGCGGGTGTCGATGGTGGCGCATTACCTCAAGGCGAACAATCCAACGGCCAAGATCATTATTGCTGACCCGAAAGCCAAGTTCTCAAAACAGGCGCTGTTTGAGGAAGGCTGGGCGGATCACTATGATGGCATGATCGACTGGATCGGTGACGATTTTGGCGGTGGCAACGTAGCAGTTGACGCGGACGCCATGACCTTGTCGATCGACGGTGAAGTGACAAATGTGGACGTCTGCAATGTCATCCCCGCCATGAAGGCAGGTCATATTGCCGAGCTTGCCGGTGTGACAGACGGAAACTGGGCGCCCGTGAATGCGGCCGACATGTCGTCAAAGGCGGATGCGGATATCCATGTTCTGGGCGATGCCGCGCAGCAGGGGGATATGCCAAAGTCGGGCTATTCGGCCAACTCGCAGGCAAAGGTATGCGCTAATGCGGTGCGCGGTGCGCTGACGGGATCCAAAGTCTTCCCGGCCAAGTTCTCCAACACCTGCTGGTCGCTGATCGACACCAACAACGGCGTCAAAGTCGGCGCGACCTATGAGGCAACCGAGGAAAAGATCGCCAAGGTTGACGGTTTCATCTCGGCGACGGGTGAGACCGCAGAATTGCGCAAGACGACCTATGAGGAATCCGAAGGGTGGTATACCGGCATCACCGCCGACATGTTCGGAGCCTAGACTGAAACAGAGAGGGCTTTGATCACGCGCAAAGCTCTCTTTGACCATATCGATCAATTTTCACCATGGAAGGGGACGGATATGCGAACATTCTTTTGGGCGGGGCTGGCCTGCTTGGCCACTTTTGGGGCAGCACAGGCGCAGGATACCTCTGTGGTTTACCCGTTTGACGGCAGTTTTGACGATGCTGCATTCAGCGTGGAAAACGCGATCATCGGCGAAGGGCTGGTGATTGATTATGTCAGCCACACGGGCGAGATGCTCAACCGGACGGCAGGCGATGTCGGCAGTGACGTAAAGCTGTTTGAAGCGGCGGATATCTATGTGTTCTGTTCCGCCGTGGTGTCGCGCAAGATGATGGAAGCGGACCCGATGAACATCGCGCAGTGTCCCTATGGCATCTTTGTTGCCGAACGCGCAGGCGAGGTGATGGTGGGATACCGGACCTATCCCGACGGTCCCATGCAGGACGTGCAATCCCTGCTGGATGACATCGCGCGTGAGGCGGTCGGATTGGACTGAGCGTCTGGGCGCAAATCCGCGCTAGATCGCTGTGGTGTTTACGTCAGGGGAAGCGCGGAATCTTTCCGGTTGCCCCATGGTTACTTATCGGGTGCAAACGAACGGGCAGATTTGCATAACCGGCAAGACAGCCCAAATCCTGGGCGGCGCAAGCGTCGTTGATCTGCATCAGGGCGCTTGAGACGTTGGCGGTGTTAACGGTGGCCAATGTGAGGATGCTGCGATGATTGAAGCACTGCTGGATCAATTCGGCGAGGGTGCCGTTCTTGCCGGGGCGGGCGCGTTAACGGGCCTGCTGTTTGGCGCTATGGCGCAGCATTCCCGTTTCTGCCTGCGGGCGGCGACGGTCGAGGTCTCGAACGCGTCCTTTGGGCCACGTCTGGCAATATGGCTTATCGCGTTTTGCGCGGCGGTCCTTTTCGTACAGGGCGCGATTGCACTGGACATTTTGGATGTCTCTGCCAGCCGACAGTTATCTGCCACTGGCAGCATGTCGGGGGCGATCATCGGCGGGCTGATGTTCGGGGCAGGTATGATCCTTGCGCGCGGCTGCGCGAGCCGTTTGCTGGTGCTGTCGGCCACGGGAAACCTCCGGGCGCTGATCACCGGCCTTGTCCTGACCTTAGTGGCTCAGGCGTCCTTGCGCGGTGTGCTCTCTCCATTGCGCGAAGACCTCTCCGGTCTCTGGCTGATTGAAGGGGGGCAGGGGCGCAATATCATGTCCTATTTCGGTTTGACGCCCGTGTTGTTAAGCGTGCTGGCAGGCATCGGGCTTTGTCTGGCTGTCGTGCTGGCACAGCAGCGCGCGGTCAAAGGGACCCACGCTTTCGCTGCCGCTGGCGTGGGGGCGGCTGTGGGGCTTGGCTGGATGCTGACCTATGCCGTGGCAGAGGTTTCTTTCGAGATCGTGCCGATTGCCTCCGTGACCTTTACCGGGCCTTCGGCGGATACGCTGATGGGGCTGGTGAACAGTTCGGATTTGCCGCTTGGGTTCGGGGTCGGCTTGGTGCCGGGGGTATTCATTGGCGCGGGGGCCATGGCCTTGCTGACCCGCGAGGCCGCATTGGAACGCTTCGGTGCGGACACCCCGATGGAACGTTACCTTGTGGGCGCTGTTTTCATGGGGTTCGGCAGCATGCTGGCGGGCGGTTGTGCGGTGGGGGCGGGCATGTCCGGCGGGTCGATCTTTGCATTGACCGCATGGGTTGCGCTGTTTTGCATGTGGCTGGGCGCGATGGTGACCCATGTCATCCTGACCCGGGTTCACGACCGCAGGGCAACACTGGCTTAAAGCGTCATGCGAAAAACCTGAATCATCCACTGCTGCCTGAAACCAAAGGTTTCAACGCGGCGGGTGATATGCGATTTTCTGGTATTTCGTCAGACGCTGTAAACCCCTATTCGAACTCCATCTGCTCAAAGACGCGACCTGCGTTCTTGGTTGCCAATTCCTCGAATGTGTCCAGATGCGCATAGGGCGACTGATCAACATAATAGGCTTCGGCAAGCCCGCCGCCTTCCTCCAGAAGCTCACCGACCTGCCCGCGTAGATACACGAGGTAATCGAGGGTATAGCGGCGCACCTGATCCATATTCGTCGGATGGCCGTGACCGGGAATGACATAAGTCGCCGCGAGGGGTTCGAATTCAGTTTCCCATGTCTCAATCCACTCTGCGGTCATTGTATCTTCAAAGATCGGCAGCATGCGTTCGTGAAAGGCCATGTCGCCAGAAATGACCATGCTTTGCTGCGGCAGCCATACGATGATATCGCCGGGGCTGTGCGCGGGACCAAGGTAGCGTGCCTCGATCTGCATGCCGCCCATCTCAACGGTGTAATTGTCCTCAAAAGTGATCGACGGGGCGGCAAGCCGGGTTTTGTCCGCCCGTTCCTTGACCCGCGCAATGGCGGCTTGCAAAGAGGCATCGCCATTCTCCTCAAAGGCTGCGGCCGCGTCCACATGGGCCACGATATCGACGCCAAGGTCGGCCCAATACGAATTGCCCAGCATCGCGTGGCCCTGACCGTTTTCGTTGAACACCAGTTTGACGGGTTGATCCGTCACGGCTTTGATCTCGGCATGAAGGGCCTCGGCCAGCAGATATGAGGCGCCTGCGTTGATCACCACCACGCCGTCCCCGGTGACAATAAAGCTGAGGTTGTTGTTATGGCCTGCGTTTTCGTACGTGGGCGGGGCGGTCGCACCGATCGCCGAAAACACATGCGGAATGACCTCGACCGGTTTGGCATAGAGCATCGAGGCGGGGTATTGATCGGGGATGTCTTCGCTGGCCATCACCGGGCTACACAGTAAAGCGAGTGCGAGGATTGCGTGTTTCATGCTCATCCCTCGTTCACAAACGTATACCCGTCCGTGCCTTTCTCTACATGGCCCACGCCGTTGCCAGTCAGGTGAAAACCGATCACGCGGGTCTTTTCCAGTGTTAGTTGATCCATCAGCGAAACACGCGTTGCGGCTGCAGTTTCGGGGTCCTGATCAGACCCGGAATGCCACTGCGGTCGTGCAAAGGCGATATGATCGTTCCCGATGGAATCGCCGAGGATCATCACCGCTTCACTGCCGTCCCGCACCTCAAAGGCCATGTGACCCGGTGTGTGCCCAAAGGTGGCCCGCGCGGCGACACCGCCGATGATTTCATCGCCGTCGTTGAAAAAGCTGATCTGGTCTTCGATCATCTCAAGACGCCGCCTTGCACCCACGGCAAAAGAGGCGCGCGCCTCGCCGATGTCATCCACGGTATTGGGGTTCATCCAATACTCCCATTCCGCTTTGCCGATCATGTAGCTGGCATTGGCAAAAAGCGGATCGTCGAAATCATCCAACAACCCCCACAAGTGGTCGGGATGGGCATGAGTGAAAACGACATCGGTTATGTCCTCCGGGGCCACGCCGAGGGCGTCAAGAGAGTTCAGAATAACGCCCGTGTTCGGGGAGAACCCGGGACCAGACCCCACGTCGAACAGGATTGTCCGGTCGCCCTGTCGCATCAATGTGACGTTGCAGGGCGGCGTCAGCGTGTCGGGCGATTGACCGTAGCGCGCGAGTATAGGCAGAAGTTCGTTTTTCGGCATCGGATCGAAAATAAAGCTGCCCGGCAATGTCAACGAGCCGTCGCTGACGACATCAAGTCTCGTGCTGCCGACCATCACTTGCGCATGGGCTCTTGTTGCTTGCAGGCCAAGCATCGCGGTCGCCGTCATTCCCGCGCTCTGTTTCAAAAACCTTCGTCTGCCAAGCATATTTTGCCCCTACCAATTCTATTATATGAATGTGATTGATTGTAGGGTGTGAAGCAAGCCTTATTGTCTATCGCAGCCCGGGCCGTACCTATTTTCGAACCGCCCCCGTTTTAACCCTAAGAAGGTTGGTCTGGTGGCAGTTGGTAAAGCAGGGCATTGAAATCGCCTGCGTGGCTCTGGTTTTTCAGATGTGGCGATGTGCCAGTTGCTCCAGTTTTGCGGGCTCCAGCAGGTTGACGCGGCCCCGCGCTTGCGCGACCCAGCCGCGCCGCTGGAACTCCTGCAACTGTCTCGAGACGACTTCGCGGGCTGTGCCCAGTTCGACCGAGAGTTTCTGGTGCGTGGTCGTGACCACGCCTTCAGTATTGGCGAGTTTGACCAGCCTGTCGGCCAGACGCACATCCATCTTTTGGAACGCGACCTCCTCAATCATCAGAAACAGATCGGTGATGCGTTTTGAAAACGCCGCGAAAACAAAATCACGAAACGACTTGGACTGAGAGACCAGATCGTCGAACAAATCCCGCGGTATGGCTGCGGCCCGCACCGGCGTCTCCGCAATACCGGCGGCGGCATAATCATCATAGGCCAGCAGGCAAGCCGTGGTCAGCACACAGCTTTGCCCGGCTTCAATCCGGTAGAGCACAATTTCGTGGCCGGACTCCGAAACCTGCTGCACGCGCACGGTGCCATCCAGCAAAAACAACATGTTTTCAGGTGACTTATCCGGCCCGAATAGTGTCGCGCCCTTTGGCGCTTGCACGATCTTGCTGCGCGTCATGATGAGTTTCTTGATTGCAGGCTCGAGCCGCGACAAGCCGGGAAACCGTTCGATCCAATCCTGTAATTCGGTCATGGTGCAGCCTTTTCAACGTCAGGAAATTCCAGTGGTGCAATCCGATCCATCAACTGGCTCCGTTTTGCGGAAACATCGGCAATCGTCAGATCATCCAGCACCGCCACCCCCCACCGCTTTCAGATAGTCCGCCTTGCCCGGTTCTCGCACGACTTTCATAATCTACGGGCGCGATACAAAGTGGATTTTACCACATTCTCAACGGGCACCAAGCCCGAAGGTTTGATCGCGGCCAACTGAGGCGCGCGCGGCACATGCTTGGAGTAACGGGTCAATTTCATTGTGCGTCCTGATGTTGCGGCCAAAAGGTATATCGAGACTAAGTATCTGGTAAGCGCAAGATTTACGTCACCTGCATCATACCCCTGATCTGGGCGTAGAATGTGCGATGAGCCGGAAAAAAGGGAATACTGACCCATGTTTTTGTGCAGACCTAATCGCTTGCGCTACGTTCTTTAGTTAGGGGTCGTGTATTGCCGGGACAACCAGCTGCACAAACCATCGAGACCCGGAAACAAAACCCGTTCGGACACATTGGATTGATCCAGCTTGTCTCTGATCTCCCACTTGAGTTCAGCGGGGATGATGATCTTGGCGGTGAGTTCGGGGTGGCGCAACAGCCAATCGGTCATCGGCTGGCAGCGCCCGATCTGGACTGAGAAGCAGGCAAACTGGTTCACAATACGCGCGCTCAGCGAGGGCGGTTCGAAAAACAATATCTCCGCCTTTGAGTCGATGGAACTTGCCCGGAGTTGATCAAGGCCCGGCAATTTTGACGAAAGCATTTCATCCGTAAAAACATGTGCGCCCTGTTCCGCCAGAATGTCGCGCAGCGGTTGGGGAAGCAGTTCATGAGTGCGGTCAAAATCAACTTTCCAGATGGCACCATCCACATCCATGTTGGATTGCTCGCAACAGGCGAAATGCATCGCGACCAAGGGGGAATACGTCCAGTCCAAAAGGCGGGTCGGCAAGCCGTGATGCTGCGCAAGGGCCATCCAGTGCCAGAAGTTACTGGGCGCGAAACTATCGGGAATGCTGTCGACCTGCCGTGTGCTCGAATCTGCATATTTGCGAAAATTCCGCAGCAGGTGTTTTTCCAGCTCATTGGACCGCTCGCCCAGACGCGCCAAACCGGAGGCCAGTTCGAAATCCGCGCGCCCATGCCCACGGAACACATGTTTGGACCGGTGCCTTTTGATCTTTTCGTTCCAGGAATCTTCGAACAGCATATCCTGAAGTTCGCTCCAAGAACGTATTGTTGTCAGCGGTCTGGTTTCAGACATTTTTTCCTGCTCGCTCCCGCTTTTTTTCGCCGTTCTGAGATCCGAAGTCTCGTCGGCAAAGGGCATCTTGCCAAGAGGGATCGCCGATTTTTGGTATTTTGGCGTCCCTAAAATGTCCTTGACTCAACCCAGCACCTGATGTCTCGTTTGTATACCAACAAAAAAGCGATAACCAACGGGAGAACGACATTGCCTAGATTATTTCAATTTGTCGCAGCCGCCGCGATCTCCGGCGTTGCATTTACTGCATCCGTACCGGCCTATGCCGGAAACAATATCACCCTTTGTGGTGGCAGTCCGGGTGGATTGTGGTCTCTTCTGGGTGCTGGCATCGACGCCGCCGTGCGAAAGGTCGATCCGGAGTCGAACGTGACCTATCAAACATCCAGCGGTGGCTTTGCCAATATTGTGCAAGTCAACCAAGGCAAATGTGATCTGGCCATTGTTCATGTCGGCGAGGTGGCCATCGCCGCGCGCGGGGAAGCCCCGTTCAGTGAGCCGACAGGCGGTGTTGCTGCTGTTGCGCTTCTTTACAACTGGGCACCAATGCAATGGGTCACAGACAAGTCCTTTGCCCAAGAGAACGGCATCGAAACCATCGGTGATCTGGCGGCGATGGACGGTGAATACAATCTGGTGGTAAACCGTCGGGGCATCCTGCCGTCGATCCTCGCGGAAAAATCGCTTGAGGCCTCCGGCATGACCTTTGAGGCAATCGAAGGCAAAGGCGGCAGTGTTCAGTTTCAGGGCTCCAGCACCGCCTCTGAGATCATGCAGAACGGTCGCGCTGACACGTGGGTCAACGCAACCTTCGTCGGTAGCGGAAGCATTAATTCCATCGCGTCAAAGCGTGACCTGACGTTGTTGTCCGTCTCGGATGATGTGATCGCCGCCATGCAGGACGCCTATGGCTCAACGGCTGTGACGATCCCGGCAGGTGCCTATGAATGGCTTGATCGCGACATCAAAACCTTTGGTGCACAGGCGGCATTGATCGCCTCAGAAGGGGCCGATCCGGAAATCGTCGGTCTGGTTGCCAAGGCGATCTATGAAAACGTTGGCGAAATTCAGGGTGTGCACAAAGCCATGGGTGCCTTCAACGCAGACCTTGGGGCGTCGATCACGCTGATCGATTACCACCCTGCGGCGGCGGCTGCGATCAAGGCTGCTGGCAGCTAAACCACGCGATCATACCGGCGCGGGCTTTGTGTCTGCGCCGGTCTTCGTACGTGCGTTGCTAAGACGATCGAAAGGCACCCAATGTCGGCACCTGGAATACTCGGACTTCTCTTCTCCACGGGATCCCGCCGCAGCATCAAGGGGCGTTTGTACTGGCCGATCCGCCTTTACACCGCGTTTTTTTCTGTCTGGGTGATGTGGGCGGCAACGCTGTCGCGGATTGACGCGCTGTCCCTGACGGTCATTTTCCTGTGCCTGATATATGTACCCGCTTTCCTGCTCATCGGCGCCACGGACAGATCGGGGACAAAGGCCACGCTGCCGGACTGGATACTGTCCTTGGCTGCTGCGGCCTGTGCGTGCTATTTCATCATCAAAATCCCTGAAACAGCTTCCCGGATCAGCCTGTTTGAAGAGCTGAGCACCGATCAGTTCATCATGGCCTCCATCCTGATCCTGCTGACGCTTGAGATCACCCGGCGCACGGTTGGCCTGTTTTTGATGTGCATTGTTCTGACCTTCATCATCTACAATCTCTATGGGCATCTGATCAGCGGTCCGCTGGGGCATGGGTACATCTCGCTCAACCACTTTGTGGACATCAACATCTACACCACCGACGGTTTGTTCGGCGTGCCGGTGCGCGTGGCGGCCACATATGCGTTCCTGTTCGTCATGTTCGGCACGTTTCTGGAAAGAGCCAAGGGGGGCGAGTTTTTCTTTAACCTCGCGGCGACGATTTCGGGCCGTTCCGTGGGTGGGCCTGCAAAGATCGCCGTGGTCTCATCGGCTTTGTTCGGCACCATGTCAGGCAGCCCCACATCCGACGTTGTGGCCACCGGGTCGATCACGATTCCGATGATGAAAAAGCTGGGATATGACCGCAGTCTGGCTGCGGGTGTTGAGGTCGCTTCGTCGACGGGCGGCAGCCTCTTGCCACCGGTCATGGGCTCTGCGGCCTTTATCATGGCTGAGTTGATCGGGGTTGGATATGGCGAGATTGTCATCGCGGCTATTTTGCCCGCGCTACTGTATTATGTTGGTATCTCCATTCAAGTGCATCTGCGCTCCGTCGCGCTGAACCTTGCGCCGCTCGATGCGTCCGAGGTGCCCACGCTGGGCGAAACGATGCGTCAGGGCTGGCAGTTTCTCCTGCCGATTGTGGGTTTGATCATTCTGCTGGTGTTGGGCTATTCACCGACAATGGTCGCTGTTTTCAGCGCGATTGCGGTATGGGTTGTTTCGCAATTCAACCGGCGCACACGGCTGGGGCTTAAGGCGACGATCGAAGCCCTGTCAGATACCGCCATTCGCATGATTGGCGTCACCGGTGCCTGCGCCGCCGCAGGGCTGGTCATCGGTGGCATAACCATGACCGGGTTGGCGTCAAAGTTCTCGTTCATCGCTTTTGCAGCGGCGGGTGACAACATCATGATCATCCTGATGCTCAGCGCGGTTGTGACCATCGTTCTGGGTCTGGGCATGCCCACGCCCAGTGCCTATGTGTTGGCGGCTGTTCTGATCGGCCCCACTTTGGTGAACGACTTTGGCTTTCAGGAATTGAACGCGCATCTGTTCCTGCTTTACTTTGCGGTGATGTCTGCGATGACGCCACCGGTTGCGGTGGCAGCCTATGCGGCGGCGGCCATATCCGGGGCCAATCCGCTCAAGATTGCGGTGGTTGCGATGCGCTTGTCCATCGTTGCCTTTGTCGTGCCCTTCATGTTCGTGACGAACCCTTTGGTGCTGCAACCTTTTTCCAGCGTCGAGGCGATACTGGTCAGCGCCGGTGTGGCCTTCGCCTGTGTGCTGGTCGCCTTCGCGTCAGAAGCAAAGTGGCATGACCGTTGGTCAATGCCCACGCGTGTCGGAATGCTCGTCAGCGCCGCGTTGCTGGCGGTTCCGGACACAAACGTCAAAATCATCGGCTGCGTCAGCGGTCTGATGCTGCTCACCTTCGCCATCAAGAAGTTCAAAGACCAATACGGACGCCTCGTTACCTCGTGAAACAAACAACCCGTTATCTGGCCGTCAAAAGAAAGGCATGAAATATGCTCCTAGACCTGCGAAAAATGAACCAACTCATCGACCTTTGGCTGGACGAGGACGTCAACTACTATGACCTGACCGCAAAGATCATGGTGGATGATGACGCGGTAGCCAAATTCGGGATGAACGCGCGTGAACCGATCACCCTTTCTGGGTTGAAGCTGGCGGAAATGGTGTTTCGCAAAATGGACCCTGATTGCACGTTTGAGACTTCCCGAAAGGATGGTGAGCGCGTCGAAACAGGCGAGACCTTTGCCGTGATCACCGGGAATGCGCAGGCGTTGCTGACGGCGGAGAGGGTTGCGCTGAACCTCGTCCAACGGATGTGCGGCATTGCCGGTCTGACGGCGGAATATGTCAAGGAGATCGAAGGTACCGGCGCGATTTTGCTGGACTCGCGCAAGACAACGCCCGGTCTGCGCATGATCGAGAAGTATGCGGTGGTCTGTGGGGGCGGGCGCAGTCACCGGCTGGGACTAGATAATGGCATCATGCTGAAAGACAACCACATCGCCGTCGCGGGCAGTATTGCCGCAGCCGTCCAGCGCGCCAAGGCCAAAGCCCCGATGCTCACCAAGATCGAGGTTGAGGCGGACCGGCTGGATCAGGTGCATGAAGCGCTTGATGCAGGGGTGGATGTCATCATGCTGGACAACATGAGCAACGAGGACATGCGCAAAGCCGTTGAAATCGTGGATAAACGCATTCCGCTGGAATGTTCGGGCGGTGTGCGGCTCGATACGATCCGCGCGAAAGCCGAAACCGGCGTTGATTTTGTATCGGTGGGCCGCATCACGCAATCGGCGACCTGTGTTGATATCGGCCTCGACGACGTCTGATCTGGACCAAGAAAGGGTTAATCGTGCCGGGTACGCTGTTTCTCATTGTCGGTCCAAGTGGCGTTGGCAAAGATACCTTGCTGGAGGGCGCGCGCGATCGTCTGGCAAACAGCCAGTGGTTTTCCTTCCCTCAGCGGGTGGTCACGCGGGCGGCTGATGCGGGCGGGGAGGATTACATTCCCATAACCCCGTCCGAGTTCAAACAGCAACTGGCCGCCGGGGCGTTCTGGCATCACTGGCACGCGCATGGCCTGTCCTACGGAATCCCCATGCAGGTCGCGCGCGATCTCGAAAACGGCGTCAACGTCGTGCTGAATGCGTCACGCAATGAGATTGGCGCGTTTCGCGACAAGGTGGCGCATGTCGTGACCATTGGTATTTCTGCGCCGCCCGGCATCGTTGAACAGCGCCTCTATGAGCGCGGGCGCGAGAGCGAAGAAGAAGTAAAGCGGCGTCTGGCGCGCCTTGTGGAGCAAGCCCCCCTGACAGGCTGCGCGCTGGAAATCGTGAATGACGGAACCATCGAGGAAGGCATTGCCGGGCTTGTCGATCTGATCGCCGGGGCCTGCGATTTGCGCGCAGAAATCGCCCGCTTTCCGGTCACCATCGGGTCCAAACAGGTTTGTCTGATCCACAAGGGCAATCAGATCGCCAGCCGCGTGCTGGCCGGTTCGTCGCGGGTCACCCTGTCTTTGCGGGGCAAATCCGTCTCTGCGGAACTGGGCGAAACGTGGAGCGATGAAATCGTGTCGCAAGACCTCTGTGCTTTGTCCGAGGGGGCAATGGCGGCGCTGGACGCGGTGGAGGGCGATGTCGTTTCAATCGAGCGGTCGCCGACACCCAAAAGCCGGTCCATTTTGCAAAAGAAGGTGCGCGGCGGTGAGTTGTCTCACGCCGAGATGGAAGCCTTCATCCACGATCTGGTCAACGGACGGTTCAGCACCTCGGAAATCGCAGGGTTTCTTGTCGCGGCCTCGAACAACCTGACGATGGACGAAGTGATCTCGCTGACGCAGGTACGTGCCGCCTTCGCGCATCGCCATGATTGGGGCAAGACGATCGTCGTCGACAAACACTCCATGGGCGGGGTTCCGGGCAATCGCATCACACCCATCATCATTCCCATTCTGGCGGCCTTTGGCCTGACCGTGCCCAAGACATCATCGCGGGCGATCACATCTGCGGCAGGGACGGCGGATATGATGGAAGTGCTTTCGCGCGTTGATTTGTCCCCAGACGAAATGAAGTCGGTCGTGGAACAGACAAATGGCTGCATCGCATGGAACGGCAACCTGACCCATTCCCCGGTGGATGACGTCATGAATGCGATAAACCGGCCGCTGGGCTTGCAATCCACATTGCTGGATGTGTCGTCGATCATGTCCAAAAAGCTTGCGGCAGGGTCCACCCATGTGCTGATCGACATGCCGGTGGGTCCAAAAGCCAAGACGCGCACCCAAGGCGAAGCGGGCGCGTTGAAAGACCTGTTTGAATCGGTGGGGCAGGGCATCGGGCTGAACACAAAGGTGCAGATATCAGATGGCACCAAGCCCATCGGGCGTGGCGTCGGGCCTGTGCTCGAAGCTTTGGATGTCTTGAGTGTATTGCGTGGAGAGGCAGGGGCGCCGACCGATTTGCTCGATAAATCCATCGGCTATGCGGCGACGATATTGGAATGGTCCGGGGCTGTGTCTCAGGGGCAAGGGGCGCAGGTGGCCCGCGATCTGGTGTCCAGCGGAAAGGCCGTCGAGAAACTGTTTGAGATCAGGAATGCGCAGGGGCGCCAACACGACCCGCTTCAGCCCGGGCAATTCACCGAAGATATATGCGCTGACAGTTCAGGCCGCCTTGAGGCCATCGACATACAAGCCATTTCGGAAATCGCGCGATTGTCAGGCGCGCCCAAGGACAAAGCCGCCGGTGTGGTTTTGTCTGTTCAGGTAGGGGATGAGATCATGGAAAAACAGCCGCTGCTCAGGGTCCATTCCTCCAGTCTGCGCGGGATAGAAGAGGCAGTCTGTGCCGCTCAGGCGCAGAGCGCTTTCAAAATTCTATAGGTAAAACGCGCGGGCTGCATGAACGTCAGGCGGCGGAGTAACCCAAAGAGATCAGACCCGCATGGCCCCTCTAGTCCTCGCACAGGCACAAGATGCCTGAGCGGTGTTGGTCAGCCCTGTCAGACCGATGCCACGACTTCGGGCAAGGTTGTTGCAGGCGGTGTGTTGCGGCTGCGGTTGGACCGCACGATACCGTCGATGATCGTCATCCCGACGCCGGGCAGGTTGCCCAGTTGCACGGATTCGAGCATGTTCTTGCCCGGCGCATGCTGCGCCTGATCCATGAGCACGAAATCGGCGCTGTAGCCACCCTCCAGCAGGCCGACATCCAGATCACGCTGGCGGGCCGTATTACCATTGGCAAAGCAAAACGCGGTCGCGGCATCGATATTTCCGAGGCTCGACAGCATGGCGACCATGCGCAAAATTCCCAGCGGTTGTACGCCTGATCCAGCAGGACCATCGGTGCCGAGGATGACCTGATCCAGTTTGCTGAGTTCGCGCGCTGTATTGAGCGTCAGAAGTGCGGCGCGTTCGTTGCCGTTATGCACAATTTCAAGCGCTTGTTTGCAGCTTTCGCACAGGCAGATGATCTGATCATCCGGCAAGGCGGAATGGCCACCATTGATATGTCCTACGACATCCGTACCGGTTTCCAGCACCATATCAGCATCAATCAACCCCGAGCCGGGGATCGACGGCCCGCCCGTGTGGATCGTCGACTGGATGCCGTATTTCCGCGCCCAGCTGACCATCTGGTTGGCGGTTTTGCCGTCCTTGACGGTGCCAAGCCCGACCTCGCCCAGATATTTCACACCTGCGTCGGCCAGTTCCTTGAAATCATGTTCTTCCATGCCGTGTTCGATCACCGGCGCACCGGCCAGCACCTTCATCCCGGAGGGGCGGAAATTCTCGTACCAGCGCTGTGCGGCAATCGCCATCGCCTTGAGGCCTACGATGTCACGCGGGCGTCCGGGCATATGCACTTCGCCCGCCGAAATCATGGTTGTGACGCCGCCATGCAGGGTAGAATCGATCCAATGCAACTGCTGCTGGCGCGGGGTATAATCGCCGACGACCGGGTGGACGTGGCTGTCGATCAGGCCGGGGGCGAGGGTGATGCCCTTGGCATCGACAACGGTATCCGCACCTTCGGTGTCCAGATCGCGGGCATAGCCAAAGGCGGTGATGCGACCATCAATCGCAATCACGCAATCGCCATCTGCAATGGGGGCCTCGATCTTGCCCGTCAGGAGCAGTCCGATATTCTTGATTACAAGTTTGTTTTTTTCTGTCGTCATGATCACCTCTTGTAAGTATACTAACAATAAGGAGGTCGAGCGCAAGCCTCTCCATCGACATCCGGGGAACGGTTTCGCGCTTGCACGCAGGGGGGCAACGCATCATGCTCGCGTCGACCTTGGGTGCGATTTTTCACCGTGCCATTCGCCGCCGTACCTGCCCTGACTTCGGAGAGATCAATTGCCAACTGCCCGGGAAAACAAGACCGCCTCCAAGCAACCCTATCGCCTTGATGAACAGGTCGGTTATCTGCTGCGCCTCGCAACGCAACGGCATGCGCACATCCTGCAGGATCACCTGCCGCATGATCTGACGCCGACCCAATTCGCGGCATTGATGCGACTGGCCGAACTTGGCACCTGTTCGCAAAATGAGCTTGGCCGTCAAATTGCGGTCGATGCCGCCACGATCAAGGGTGTCGTTGACCGGTTGCGCAAGAAAGGTTTCGTGGTGACGCATCCGGATGCGGGCGACAAACGCCGTCTGATGTTGTCGCTGGTGTCGGGGTTGGACGATATGATCGCCGCGTTGCATGAAACGGGGTTTCACATCTCGGAAAAGACGCTGGCCCCTCTGGACCCGAAGGAGCGTGCCGATTTCGTGCGGCTTCTGAAAAAGGCCGCATTTGCGGAACATTGAGGCCGGTGAAAAAACCGACGGTCGGCGGCCCTAACGCCTCAAGGAAAAGTTTGACTCGCGTCAGAAAGTGCTATTATTGTTCGTATACAAATGACCAGCGTTAGCGCCGTGATCTGATCGCGGCATCAAGCGGAAATCGAGAGGTGCACAATTGTCCTATGCAATGCCCTTAACGCTCCCCGAAGCGCTTGCCCTGCTGCGTGATGGTTCACCGCGTATCATCGCGGGGTGCACGGATTTCTTTCCCGCGCAAGCGCCGGGTGCGCGCACGGAGAGCATTCTCGACATCACGGCGATCTCGGACTGTCGGGGCATTAGCGAAATAGCAGACGGCTGGCGGATCGGTGCTGCGGCCTCTTGGACAGATGTTGTGCGCGCGCCGCTGCCCCCCGCTTTTGATGCGCTGAAGCTGGCCGCACGCGAGGTTGGGTCGATACAGATACAAAACCGGGGCACTGTCGTGGGCAACCTATGCAATGCCTCACCCGCCGCAGACGGTGTGCCGCCGCTGCTGGCGCTGAATGCAAAGGTCGAGATTGCATCCTGCGACGCCACCCGCACCGTGCCGCTCAACGCCTTTATTCAGGGGGTGCGCAAGGTTGATCTGGCGGCCGATGAGATGGTCGTTGCCGTGATCGTCCCCAAGGTTACTACCAGTGCGCAGAGCGCATTTCTAAAACTCGGCAGTCGGAAACATCTGGTGATTTCCATCGCGATGGTTGCAGCCGTCGTAGAGGTGCAAAACGGTATGCTGTCGGATGTGCGCGTCGCCGTTGGCAGCTGTTCTGCCGTGGCGCAGCGTCTGCCGGGCCTTGAGGCGCGGCTGATCGGGTGCGCTGTCGGTGATGTTCCCACGCTGGATTTCGCGGCACAAGACAGCCTCGCACCGCTTACGCCGATTTCTGACGTGCGCGGATCAGCGGAATACAGAATGGATGTGGCGGCCGAACTGTGTCGGCGCGCCGTGGTTCAGGCCTGTGAGGGAGTATCGTAGATGGATGGGCAAATCCCTGAGGCAGGTGTCACGTTTACGTTGAATGGCGAAACCGTCAACGTGTCGCCAACCACCGGTGAGCGGCTGTCTGAGACGCTGCGCGAACGTCTGGGCGCGCGCGATGTCAAGATTGGCTGCAACGCAGGCGACTGCGGGGCCTGTTCGGTTTTGCTGGATGGTGAAACCGTCTGCGCCTGTCTGATGACGACGCAGCAGGCGCGTGGCCGCGTGATCGAGACCGTGTCGCGTCTGGTGGCAGATGACCCGCTGGCACAGCGTCTGGCGGAGAGCTTTCAGGATCATGGTGCGGCCCAATGCGGCATCTGCACACCGGGCATGATGGTGTCAGCGGTGGCGCTGTTGCGGCGTGACAGCGCGCCGAGCGAAGAGGATATTCAGGATGCGCTGGCCGGTGTGCTGTGCCGCTGCACCGGGTATCGCAAGATCATTGACGCGGTCGCGAACCTGCCCGGTAACCTTGTTGCCGATGGTGGGGCGGGGGCGGCGATCCGCCGTGTAGACGGAGCCGACAAGCTGTCTGGTGCCGAACGGTTCGGCGATGATGTGGCGCCGTCCGGCACGCTTGAAATCCGCGTCGTGCGGTCGCCTTTTGCCCATGCGGGGTTCTCGTTCGGGGATATTGACGCTTGGGTCGCGGCGCAAAATGGGGTCGAGGCAGTGCTGACCGCCGACGATGTTCCCGGCACGAACTGCCATGGTGTGATCCCGGCCTTTGCGGATCAGCCCGTTTTTGCCGAAAATACCGTGCGGTTCCGGGGCGAAGCGGTGGCGGCGGTGGTCGGCACACCCGAGGCGATTGCCCAATTTCGGGCTGAGGATTTCCCGATCACGTGGAGCGAACGCGATTCCCTTATGACGGTAAGCAACGCGCGTGCCGAAGGCGCACCATCCTTGCACGAAGATCGAGAAGGCAACCTGATGTGCGAGGGGTTGGTTGCCTGCGGTGATGCGCAAGCGGCGCTGGCGGCTGCTGATGTGGTGGTCGAAGGTGCCTTTGACAGCGGTTTCGTCGAACACGCCTACATCGAACCCGAGGCCGGTTTCGCCGAAGTGGTCGACGGGCGCGTGGAAATTCACGTCTGCACACAGGCCCCGGTGATGAACCTTGAGGCGCTTGAGATCATTCTGGGCATGGATCGCGATCGCATCCGGATCGTGCCGACGGGGGTGGGCGGTGGCTTTGGCTCCAAACTTGATCTGTCGGTGCAGCCCTACCTCGCGATCGCCGCCCTCAAGACCGGGCGTCCCGTGCGGCTTACCTACAGCCGGACGGAGTCGATGCAATCATCCACCAAACGGCACCCATCGGAAATCAAACTCAAGATCGGGGCTACGAAGGACGGCAAGATCAGCGGCTTTGATTTCTTCGGGGCGTTCAACACCGGGGCCTATGCGTCCTGGGGGCCAACCGTGGCAAACCGCGTGCCGGTCCATGCATCGGGTCCTTACCGCGTCGCTGATTATCGCGCGATCTCAAACGGGGTGCACACCCATTGCCCGCCCGCCGGGGCCTTTCGTGGCTTTGGTGTCCCGCAATCCGCCATCGCGCAGGAAAGTCTGTTTGACGAGCTGGCCGCGAAACTGGGCATGGACGCGCTGGACTTCCGGCTTTTGAACGTCCTGCAAGACTGCGTTCCAACGGTCTGTGGGCAGGTGTTCGAACAAGGGGTCGGTGCCAAGGCCTGCCTTGAAGCGCTGCGCGATGACTGGACAGCGGAACGCGCCAAGGCCGAGGCGTTCAATCGTGATAATGACAACCCAAGGAAACGTGGGGTCGGGATCGCGGCGGGCTGGTATGGCTGTGGCAACACCAGTCTCCCGAACCCGTCGATCATCAAGGCGGGGGTGCGTGCTGACGGCACGATTGTGCTGCATCAGGGGGCGGTGGATATCGGGCAAGGCTCCAACACGGTCGTCTCTCAGATCTTTGCCACCGCACTGGGCGCGCGCGTCAGCGACGTGACCCGCGTGGGGGGAGATACGGACATCACACCGGATGCGGGCAAGACATCCGCGTCGCGCCAGACCTTCGTGTCGGGCAATGCCGCGCGTCTGTGTGGCGAAGCGCTGCGCGCTCTGATCCTGCGTCATGCCAATGCGTCCGAAGATGCTGAACTGCGGTTTGTTGACGGCGCGATTGCCGTGTTGGAAGAGGGCCGGGAACATCGCATCGACACCTCTGCCATGCACGCGGACGCCGAAGGCTACGTGTTCTGTGCGACGGAAAGCTATGATCCGCCCACCAAGCCGATGGATTCCAATGGTCAGGGTGCGCCATACGCGCAATTCGGTTATGCCGCGCAATTGGCCGTGGTCGAAGTCGACACCGCGCTTGGCACCGTCAAGCCGATCCGGTTTGTGGCGGCCCATGATGTCGGCCATGCAATCAACCCGATGCTGGTCGAAGGCCAGATACAGGGGGGCATCGCTCAAGGGCTCGGCATGGCGTTGATGGAGGAATATATTCCGGGACGGACGGAAAACCTGCACGATTATCTTATTCCCACCATCGGTGATATCCCGCCGATTACCTCGATCATCCTTGAGGTGCCCGATGCGCATGGGCCTTACGGCGCCAAGGGTCTGGGCGAACATGTCCTGATCCCGACCGCCCCTGCCTTGCTGAATGCGATCACCCATGCCACCGGTGTGCGGGTGGCTTCGGTTCCCGTCACACCTGCAAAACTGCGCAAGGCCATTCGGAGCAAGACCAATGGATAAACCCGCCCGCGTCAAACCTGAGAAAATCCGCTGCGATGCCTGTCCGGTGCTGTGCTATATCGCGGATGGGAAAACCGGCGCATGTGATCGCTATGCCAATTCGGGCGGTGAGCTGATCCGGCTGGACCCGCTGACCATTATCGAAGGGGCGCGCGAGAAGGGCGTGCAATCGGTGCCCTTTCTGAACGGGGGCGATGGGCAGGATTGGGACGGGGATCTGGTGCAGGCCAACCGGCCGTTTATCACCGCCGTCGGGGCCGGCACGACCTATCCCGATTACAAACCCGCGCCCTTTATCGTCAGCCAGACGGTCGATGATGCGGATATGGTGACCGTCGTGACCGAAGGGATTTTCAGCTACTGCGGCGTGAAGGTTAAGATCGACACGGACCGTTTCCTTGGCCACGAGCGCGAGATCGTGCGCTGTCAGGGGGAACCCGTGGGCCATGTCATGACCAGCGAATATGGCTCAAAGATGTTGTCGCTGGGCGGCGTGGAACACCTGACGGGTGGCACCAAGAAAGAGGGTCGTGTGACCTGTGATGCGTTGCTAAAGCTGTGCAATTGCGAAGCGGTTGAACTGACCATCGACAACGGTGTGACCATCGTGGTTCAGGCGGGCAAGCCGCCGATTGTAAACGGGGTGCCGGAAAAGCTGATGCGCGTAGGCTGCGGCTCTGCTGCCATCGGGATGTTCGCATCGCAATGGGTGGACCATGTGGATGAGGTTGTCGTGGTCGATGACCATATCACCGGTGTCCTGTCCGAACATCAGGCGGGCAAGATGCTGGAAGTGCCCCCCACGGGTATCAAGATCAATGGCCGTCGCTCGACACCGGGGCGCTATTTTCAGGTGGCAGAGCCCGGCACCGGCTGGGGTGGTACCGATGTGGATGACCCCCTGACGATCCTCAAGCCGTGGAATGCCGATGTGGCTTGGCAAGGGCTGCGCCTGCTGATGGTCTCGACCACGGGCGAGCAATTCGCCTATTTCGAGCTTGATGCCGATCTGCAACCGCAACCGCAGCCCTTGCCCGATGCATTGCAAGTCTCGGTCGAACGCATTGCGGAGAACTGCGAACCATCGGTTTGCTCGGTTCTGTTCATGGGGGGAGCCGGCGGATCACTGCGCGCCGGGGTGACGGAAAACCCCGTCAAGCTGACCAATTCTGTCAAGGATTCACTGACCCATGTGTCGTGCGGTGGGGCGAACGCCTATGTCTGGCCCGGCGGCGGGATCACGGTCATGGCAGATGTGTTGGAAATGCCGTCGAACTCCTTTGGCTATGTGCCGACCCCGGCTCTGGTTGCCCCGATCGAATTCACGATGCGCCTGTCAGATTATGCAGCGCTTGGCGGGCATGTCGAAGCCGTGCGCCCGATTGATGAGGTGCTCACACCCAATGTCCGGCGGGTCGATCAGATTGACCCGGACGCCAACCCGACCGCGCGGCATAATTACCGCTGGCGTCCGGAGCAATGAGGCCATGAGCAAACCGGTCGTGGCACTGCTGGAAGGGGGGCGCAGGCTGCATTTGCAGCACGGGCCGATTGATCTGATTATCGGTGCTGACCCTGTGGGCGCGGGGACACGTCAGCAGGCCTTCAAGGCGGCCAAGGAGCGGTTTGACACGATCCTTGAGGGTTTGTGCAGGGAGTTGCCGCAGCATCGCACCCAATTGACGCCCGATACGCCGATGCCTCGGGATGTGACCGCGCAGCGCATGTACCGTGCGGCGTGTCCTTTTTGCAGCACGACGTTTGTGACCCCGATGAGCGCTGTGGCCGGATCGGTCGCGGATGAGGTTCTGGCCGCCATGGTCGCGGCCTGTCCGCTGGATCGGGCCTATGTGAACAATGGCGGGGACATCGCGGTGCATCTTGCCCCGGGGGCGACCTTCTCGGTGGCCATGGCAGGGCTTGAGGGGGGTGATCTTGGACGCTTGCGCTTTGGCGCTGAGGCGGGCATCGGCGGTATTGCCACCAGTGGGGCGGGGGGGCGTAGCCTCTCGCGGGGCATTGCGGATAGTGTCAGCGTTCTTGCCCGCAGTGCTGCGCAGGCCGATGTGGCCGCAACCCTGATTGCGAACGCCGTTGATCTGCCCGACCATCCGGCAATCCGGCGCAGGCCCGCCCATGACGTTCAGCCCGACAGTGACCTTGGCGCGCGGGCTGTTGTAACCGCTGTTGGTGCCTTGTCTGTCATGGATCGCGCACGCGCGCTTGCAGCCGGGCGCGCGGTGGCGGATGACATGCAGCGCGCAGGGCATATTCTTGGCGCGGCCCTGTTTTTGCAGGGCGAAACAACACAAACCGGTGACATGTTCATCCGGACTGAAATCAAGATGGAGATCGAACATGCCTGAGCTTGAAACCCGCAAACGTGCCCTCATCGTTGAGGAAATCTATCACGAAGGCGGTCCGGTGGCTGATACCCCCTTGCTGCGCGGTGCTGCGCTGGCGGTGATCACCAATCCTTTTGCCGGACGGTTTGAACCTGAAATTCAGGGGTTCATGGACGTGCTGCGCCCTCTCGGGCTGGATATGGCGCAAAAGCTGGCGGTGGCGCTTGGCGGTGCTGATCAGATCGAAGGGTACGGTAAGGCCTCGCTTGTGGGATCGGCGGGCGAGCTTGAACACGGCGCGCTCTGGCATGCGCCGGGTGGCTATGCGATGCGCGAAGTCATCGGGGGCACCAAGGCGATCGTGCCGTCAGCCAAGAAAGTCGGGGGCACGGGCGCGCGGATCGACGTGCCGATCACCCATATCAACGCCTCCTATGTGCGCAGTCATTTTGACTCCATGGAGGTCGGGTTGAATGATGCGCCCCGCGCGGGCGAAATGCTGTTGGCTCTGGTCATGACCACGGGGCCGCGTGTCCATTCGCGCTCCGGCGGTCTCGAAGCGGCGGATATCAAGGGAGAGGATGGCCTGAAATGAGTGCGAAAATCCGGAAAATCGCGACGTTTACCGAGGAAACCCACATCGAAGGCGGGCGTGACATTACCCCCTCGACCCGCAAAGCCGTGGCCGTGGCCGTGATCGAGAACCCGTTCGCGGGTCAATACGTTGAGGATTTGACACCCCTGATGGATATCGGTGCTGATCTTGGTGGGCTATTGGGCGCGCGCGCGGTGGCGGCTTTGGGCGTAACTCCCGACAGGATCGAAAGCTACGGCAAGGCCGCGATGGTGGGCGAGAATGGCGAGTTGGAGCATGCCGCCGCAATCCTGCATCCCAAGTTGGGTGCGCCGCTGCGCCAAGCCGTGGAAAAGGGCGCGGCTTTGGTGCCATCGTCGAAAAAACGCGGTGGCTTGGGGCAGGACCTTGACGTGCCGCTGGGTCATAAGGATGCGGCCTATGTGAGGTCCCATTTCGACGGGGTCGAAGTCCGCCTGAATGATGCACCACGCCCGAATGAAATCCTTGTTGCGGTGGCCGTGACAGACAGCGGGCGACCTTTGCCACGTGTCGGTGGGCTGACCCACGACGCGGCGGAAGGCAAAGACGGTCTGCGCTAAACCACCATTCGGCACATCCAACACGCGATGATGCCGAAAGAAGGATACGATGACGTATGCGCCACCGTTTGAACATTGTGGTCTAAGGCGCGTGTCAGTCTTTTTTTTATACAATCTGAACAAGTCCTGTGCCCGAAGAGTGGGCGCGGGGCTTAATCCAATGCGATTTGGTGTCAAACGGTGGGTGCTCTGCCGACGCGGCAAATACATATTGACAGCCACAGTGGGTCGAATTATTGTTTGTATACAAATGATATTTGAAGCTTTTGTATCCGTACCCACCTGAACGTGGCTTTGGCAGGGCAGGGGCTTAACCTGACCGAGTAACGCAGAAATCGGCGTTTCTTTCATAACCATATCGCACCCCATGGACCGTGCGCTGAACAGTGAGGATCGAGGCAGATCATGAACGAATTCACTCCGATTGTGCAGGGCAGCGCTGCCTCCTTCGCGATACCGGCAGGCGTTTTTGCCCAGACCGTCACCGCCGTCGAACATTTCACAGACCGCCTGTTCAAGTTCCGTATCACCCGGCCCGCGAGTTTTCGCTTCCGTTCCGGTGAATTTGTGATGATCGGGCTGCCCAACGCGGAAAAGCCGGTGTATCGCGCCTATTCAATTGCCAGCCCGTCCTGGGACGAGGAGATCGAGTTCTATTCGATCAAAGTGCCGGGCGGGCCGCTGACCGGCCATCTGCAAAAGATCAAAGCCGGCGATACGGTCCTGATGCGCAAAAAGCCCACGGGCACGCTGGTGAATGATGCGTTACTGCCGGGTAAGCGGCTCTATATGTTCTCCACCGGCACCGGGATCGCGCCTTTTGCATCGCTGATCCGTGATCCCGATACTTACGACAAATTCGATGAGGTTATCCTGACCCATACCTGCCGCGAGGTGAATGAGCTGAAATACGGTCAGCAGCTGGTTGCCGAATGCCTTGAGGACCCGCTGGTCGGCGAGTTCGCAACCGGACGCCTGCGCCACTACACCAGCGTCACGCGCGAAGCCTACCCGTTCACGGGGCGGATCACGGATCTGATGGCGTCGGGCAAGCTGTTCGAGGATCTGGGGGTTGCGCCCATCTCGCCCGAGACCGATCGCGGCATGATCTGCGGATCAATGGCGATGCTGAACGACACGAAGGCAACGCTTGAAGGTTTCGGTCTCGTTGAAGGGGCGAATAACAAGCCCGCAACCTTTGTGGTGGAACGCGCCTTCGTCGACTGATCGCAGGGTGGCGCTGCCATCTCATGCGCACTCCCTGAATGCTCGGGTAAACATGGTGAAATCTCGCGCGTTTGGTCAAAACGCGGACCCTTGCGCGTTGTTTTTCGCTGAAAAAACTTGACCTGCACGTCTGTGCTGCGAATGTATGTATGCAAATGAGATGTTCAGGGTGGCCTCCGGCCGAATTCGACGGTGGCCTAAGGACACGGATTTGAATAGTTTCAGGCCATGCAGAATGTATGGCTGTCAGGGAGATCACAAAATGTCGAAATTCACTACGTTCGCGGCTGTTGCATTTGCGGTGCTGGCGCTGCCATTCTCCGCATCGGCGCAGGACCGCGAGTTCCGTCTTGGTCTTATCACGCCGCCGGTTCATGTCTGGAATCAGGAGGTCGCAGCGCTCAGCGATACGCTGTCCGAGATGTCGGATGGCAGGTTTACGGTCGTGGCGTTCCCTTCAGGTCAGTTGGGCAGTGAAACGACGATGCTGCAACAATTGCAGACCGGCGCACTTGATATGGCGTGGCTGACATCGGCCGAGATTACCAACCGCGTGCCCGCCATGGGCGCTCTGCATGCGCCGTTCCTGGTCGATAACATCGGCGATGCCGCCAAAGTGCTACGTTCGGATGTGGCCCGCGAAATCCTTGGCGAACTGCCTCGGGCGACCGGAACGGTTGGGGTCTGCTATGCCATGACGGGCATGCGCCAGCTTTTGACCCAGAACCCGGTTGCAAGTGCGGCTGAACTGGACGGCTTGCGTTTCCGCATTACACCCGCCCCGCCGATCCGAACGTTTTTTGAGATGTTCGGCGCGGCCCCCGCACCCATGCCGCTGACACAGGTTTATGACGCTCTGGCCAACGGGCAGATCGACGCGATCGACATGGACCACGAGTCGATCATCAACTTTGGCTACTACGACCATGCGACATATATGATGGAGACAAACCACCACCTGTTCGGGATGGTGGCGCTGGTTTCTGGTCGCGTCTGGGCTGGCCTTTCGCCCGAAGATCAAATGATCCTGCGCGACGCGATCCAGATCCACTGTGACCGCACCATCGACCGTTTTGTCGAAGGTGAAGACGCCAAGCTGGAGCAGCTGCGCCAAGTTGAGGGCCTGAGCATCACCGAGAATGTGGGCCCTGAGTTTTTTGGCGACATCGTTGCGCGCTGGGACGCGGAATGGGCCGAGCAGACGCCCTATGTCCAGCGTATGCGTGATCTGGTCGCTGATTTCTGATCCAACTCATTTTAGCACACGGCAGTCATCGCGGCTGCCCTGTGCCCATTGAAAAGACGAGAGACGCGCGTTCATGCTCAGTCGATCCATCAGCAGACTGTCTGCGGTTATCGCCAGTATCGAAAAGGTGTTGCTCATGCTGCTGGTGCTCATGATTTTCATTTTCGTGCTGATGAATGTCATTCTGCGTGTCTTTGGCATCACCATCGCATGGGCGGATGAAGTCGCGGTCTATTCGATGATCGTCAGCGGGTTTCTGGGCGCATCGCTTATGCTGCGTGCGCGTATCGACCCGGCTGTGCTTCTGGTCTACGAGTTGACCTCTGCGCGGGTTATCCGGGCGTTGCGAACCGCAGTGTCCTTTGCCACCGTGCTCTTTGGCGTGTTGCTATGTTATTTTTGCTGGCTCTGGTTTGATCCGCTGGCCCTTGCCGCTGCCGGTTTCGACATTCCGACCTTTGAAGGGGCCACGTTCAATTTCACCTATACGGATACGACCCCGGTCATGGGCGTGCCGCTGTTTTACATCTATCTGATCATGCCGTGGTTCGCCCTTGCGATCACCATCCATGCGATCACGAACCTTGCTGAAGACATGGGGTTTGTCGCGCGCCCCAAAGGTCTGTTGTCTGACCTGCAGGCCGGGGAGTAACCCGTGACCGGAGCCGCCTTTTTCGTCCTGCTGGTCATCGGCGTGCCCATCGGCATCGTGTTGTCGCTTGCGGCGGTCGTATTCATCCTATGGACCGGCAACGGCCTGCTTTTGAACAGCTACGGTTTGCAAATGTTCAGCGCGCTGAACAACTTCGGCCTCTTGGCGATCCCGTTGTTCATTCTGATCGGCGAGTTGATGAACGGGGCGGGTATTACCCAACGGCTGGTCCGGCTGGCCGCGACCTTTATTGGCGCGGTCCGTGGCGGGCTCGCCTATATCAACCTGATTGCCAATATGATGGTGGCCTCGATCCTCGGGTCGGCCACGGCGCAGATCGCGATGATGTCGCAGGTCATGGTGCCGGAAATGGAAAAGGAAGGCTACAAACGCGAATTTGCCACCGCCGTCACCGCCTTTGGAGGTTTGCTGGGGCCGATCATCCCGCCGTCCATCGTCTTCGTGGTCTATGCGGTGCTCGCGCAGGTTGCGGTGCGCGATATGTTGGTCGCGGGCATCCTTCCGGGTCTGATTCTGACGGCCCTGTTCATTGGCACGATTGCCTTTCTTGGCATCTGGCACAGCTATCCGAGGGGGCAAAAGGTCACCTGGCCCGACCGGTGGATGGCAGTGCGTAAGGCGTTGCCGATGCTGTCGATCCCCGCGGTGATCATCGGCACCATTCTGGGCGGTTTCGGCTCGCCCACCGAGGCGGCAGCACTTGGCGCGCTTTGTGCGGCGCTGCTGGGTTTCATCACCCGGACGCTCAAGCTGTCGGACCTGCCCAAGATTCTGCTGCGCACGGGCATCAATTCGGCGCTGGTGCTCTTTCTGGTGGCGGCGGCAGGCGTGTTTTCATGGGTGCTGGTGTTCGGGCAGGTGCCACAGGCGGCAGCGGCGTGGATACAAACTGTGGCCACGTCGCCTGCGGGTTTCATGTTGCTGGTGCTGGTCATGCTGCTGCTGGTCGGTACGGTGATCGACGGGATACCCGGGCTGATCATGGTGGTGCCCATCCTGCTGCCCATCGCGACCGAAGTCTACGGCATCCATCCGGTGCATTTCGGGGTTGTGGTGTCGATCAACCTGATACTGGGGCTTTTGTCGCCTCCGGTTGGCATCGGTCTTTACGTGGCCGCCTCCGTGGCGCGGGTCAGTCCGCTGAAGGTCTTCCGCGTGGCGGTGCCCTTTTTCATCGTGACCTGTTGTGTCTTGGTCCTGTTGGCGCTGGTACCGTCAATCAGCCTGTTTTTCCTCGATCCGTAGCGCCGGGCATGCCCACCACGCGGGCTCTGTGTTGAGCGGCGCGTGGTGGTTTTTCAGGTCAAGGGCGTGCTTCAGACGATGAAGTCACCCAAGGTGTAATCTGCCGCCGAGGTGCCCGCACCGTCGTTGATCTGGACGGCGAACTCGATCGTGGCGTCGTTGTCGATGTTCCCGAACAGCAGTGTCGGCCCGCCTGCGTTCTCGACCCAAAGCGCGCCTGCACCAAAGGACAGGGCCGATGCGGTCGTCTGCAGCCCGAGGAAGGTAAAGGCCTGATTTCCCCCGACTGTGGTGTCCGCGTCGATGGCGGAGACGTCGATGATGTCGCCATTGGCCACGCCGATGCCATCGATGCCGACAATCGTGTCTCTGCTGGCAAGGTTGGAATCCGCCACACTGGAGAACACAAACGTGTCGCCCAAGGCCCCGCCGATCAGGATGTCCGCGCCCGTGCCGCCAACCAGCGTGTCGCGCCCGTTGTTGCCCTCAAGCCGGTCATCCCCGATGCCGCCATTGAGGAAGTCAAAGCCATCACCGCCGAACAACCGGTCATTGCCTGACTGGCCAAAGAGTTCATCATCCTGCTGGTTGCCCTGCAGGAAGTCATCGCCAGAACCGCCCAACAGAGTGTCCTCATTGGCGCCACCAAACAGCGTATCGTTGCCCGTTCCGCCATTCAGCAAATCATCGCCGCCGCCGCCGCGCAACTCATCCGCCCCGCTGTCGCCCTGCAGTATGTCGTTACCGATCTGACCTACAAGGATGTCATTGCCATCCCCGCCCTGAATGGAGTCGTCCCCGGCGCTGCCGTCCATCAGGTCATTGCCATCGCCACCGCGCAGGACGTCGTTGCCATCGCCGCCAAAGGCTTCGTCGTCGCCTTCGTCGCCGTCGATAATATCGACCCCAGTGCCACCGCGGAACACGTCGTTGCCGAGGCCGCCCTCCATCATGTCATTGCCGTCGTTGCCGATCAGCAGATCGTCACCGTCGCCCCCTTCCATGTCGTCATTGCCAGTGCCGCCATACATGATGTCGTTGCCATCGCCGCCGTCGATCTCGTCATTGCCGTCACCGCCGTTCAGGATGTCGCTGCCAAGGCCACCGATCAATTCGTCATTGCCCCCAAGGCCGAGAATCCGGTCATTTCCGGCCCCGCCATCCATCTCATTGGCGCTTGACGTGCCAAGCAACTCATCATTGCCACTGCCGGAAATGATATTCTCGAAGTTGGTAAAGACCTCGCCCGCGAAATTCGTCAGCCCGGTCGCAAGATTGACGACATAGGAGCCGTTGAACAAAGTCGTGTTCAGCGTATCAACCCCGGTGCCCCCATCAAGGGTTTCCGGCAAGCCAAGCCCGGCAAAGATCAGGTCATCCCCCGCCTCGCCAAAGATCGTATCGGTCCCCGAAGACGTCGCGGTATCATTGCCATCGCCAAGGAAAATCGTGTCACTTCCTGAGCTTGCCTCTACCGTGTCGTTGCCCGCACCAGTGTTGATCGTGTCATTGCCCGCCCCGGCATTCACCGTGTCATTGCCACTGCCGGTGGTAATGACATTTGCACCGACTGTCCCGGTGATCGTGGTATTGCCGTTGCCGGTGACGACGTTCTCGAAGTTGACAAAGGATTCGGGCGCAAAGTTGGTCACGCCTGTGACGAGGTTGATTTCATAGGTGCCGTTGAACAGCGTGGTGTTCAGCGTATCGATGCCGGTACCGCCGTCGAGCGTTTCAAAGGCGGTATTGCTGGCAAAGATGATGTCATTGCCGCCGCCACCAAAATATTCGCCACCGCCGGACGAGGCATTGATGATGTCATCTCCACCCTGGCCGAATACGGTTTTTGAACCTACACCTGCAAGCACGGTCGAGCCACCAATCCCGGTTGTGATCACGTCTGAATCCAGCACATGCGCGCGTTGGCCGTCAAAATCGTCGGGGTCGATCACCGATGGGCGCGGATCCCAGACAGAGGCAAAAATTTCGCCGCCCTGCGCCAGCCAGCTAAACAGGATGCGACCGTCACCTGTGGTGCCGATATCGATCTGCGTGGTGCCTGTGTTTTCAACCGTGAAGGTGGTGCCGTCCGTGGTCCCGTCAGCTTCGTATCGGCGGGCGAACAGGTTGCCGGTTGTATCGTCGTCCCACGCTACAACGAAACCGCCATCGGAAAGGCCGACCACGACTGGCTCGTTTTGAATGTTCGTCCCGGAGGCGACAGCAAGGGGCCCAACTTGAAGAGTGCCTGTGTTGTCGAAGGTACGGACCAGAACATCGCTGTTCAACGTGTAAACAGCGACAAAGCCGCCGCCTTCAAGCGCTGCGATGTCCACTTCGTCACCTTCACTTGCAAGCGCGCGGGCAGGGCCTACGTCAGCGCCCGTCTGGTCGCGGATGACAAATTCAAGACTGGTCGTACCGTTGTCATCTTCGAGGTATGCCGTAACAAAGTTGCCGTTGCTCAAAACTGTCACGTCACCGAGACGGTCAAAATCAATGCTGTTTTGCGCCGATCCGAATTCAGCTGAGAGCACGTTCGCTTCGTCGATGATCCGTGCGTTGATATTGGTGTTTGTGCCGACATCATCGTCGTAGGCGACATAGATGTCATCGTTGGATGCAATCAGGTTGGCTGCAATTTGCGGGTTGCGCAGGAAGTCTGCTGCGACGTTTTCATTATCGATCTGAAACGACGTGCCCGTGCCGGTCTGACGGTCGCCATCGAATTCGAAACGTTCGTAGTAGACGGTGGTCTGGTTCACGTTGCTGATCGAATCGTCGATGTAGGTCATCGCGAAGCCATCATGGGTGGCTGTCAGGTCGAAATCCAGTTCATCATCGAAATTCCGGTCCGAGTTCAGCTGGAACGAATCGCGCACCACATTTCCCTCGGCGTCAAAAATCTTGGCAACGATATCCGTGCCTCGCGCTGTCGCCACAGCCCCCGCGGGGGCATCCTGCCCTGCCGCGTTTTCCTGCCACGCAACGACGAAGTGTCCGTTATTCAATCCGATGATTTTCGGTTCCGATTGGCTGCCAGTCGCGGCGGTGCCAGTGTTCACCTGAAATGCATTGAGCCATACTGTGGGAGTTGCCATGGTGTTAATCCTTTTTTAACCAATACTAAATGACAACATTGTGAGCGTATTGTGGCGATTCGGTCAACAATCCAAATGTCTTAGGGCGAGCCACTGGAAAAGGTCGAGATGGCTGTGGTCTGATACGGGTACCTGTGAACATAAATCCGGCTGCCTTTATGGATGGTATCGGATGTGCGCGCGGTATTATTCTGGGGTGCCATGTTGCGGCACCGGGGTCGGCCAGTGACAACTCTTATCTGTCCTGTCCTGCGGTGTTTCACGCTTGCGCCGCCTGAGATATTCCGGATTGTGAATTTGCGCTGAAAGTCCCGTATCTTGACTTAAGTCAAGGTGTGCCGCACCGCAGTGTCGGAGTGTCGTTCGGGGAGCCGTCGACATGCCAATAGCCCGTGCCTTGATCGTGATCTGTGCACTTTTTCTTTTAAGTGTAACTGGTGCTGTGCGCACAGCATCCGCCGAGACGCTTGCCAGTTTCCTGCCCGATCTTGCGGCCACCGACTTTGCGGCTGATGCCGATGGTTTTGGCGTGATTGATCCTGATACCAAAGTGGCCCCGATTCTACGCGGTGGCGAGACGTTGGGATATGTTTTCCTCACTTCGGATTTTGTCGGCACGACGGGGTATTCGGGCAAGCCAATCCACGTGGTTGCCGCAATCGACCAGGATGCCAACGTCATGGCGGCGCATCTGGTCAAACACTCCGAACCGATTGTCCTGATCGGCATCCCGGACCGTAAGGTGAAGGCCGTGACCGAAGGGTATCGCGGGCTCGACCTCAAGGCCGAAGTGCAAGCCGGTGGTGCGGGGCATGACCTCGATATCATCTCGGGGGCGACCGTCACGATCATGGTGATCGATGACAGCATCGTGCGCGCCGGGATAAAGGTTGCGCGCATGCTGTCGCTGGGCGGTTTGTCGGTAGAGGTCGCGTTGCCCAAGCGTGAAATCGACCGCAGCAGTACGGCGACTGCCGATTGGATGACGCTGACTGGTGATGGCTCTGTGCGCACGCTGGCGCTGGATGTGGGGCAGGTGAACCGCGCGTTTGAACAGGGCGGCGACGAAAAGGCCGCAGCCCGCCCGGAACCCGGCGCGCCCGAAGATACCTTCATTGAAATGACCGCCGCATTGGTCAGCATCCCCGAAATCGGGCGCAGCCTGCTGGGCGAGGCCGAATATGCCAACCTGACCGACTGGCTGGAAGAGGGGGAAGAGGCGATCCTCGTCACCGGGCGCGGCAAATATTCGTTCAAAGGATCGGGCTATGTCCGGGGCGGAATTTTCGACCGCATTCAGCTTATTCAGGGCGACCGCGCGCTGCGCTTTTTTGATAGCGGTCACAAGCGGCTGGGGCGGTTGGACCCTGCGGATGCGCCTGCCTTCACCGAACTTGATATCTTTAAAATCCCCGTCGATGCCGAGTTTGATCCGGCCGAGCCATGGCGGTTGCAACTGCTGGTGCAACGCGCGACCGGTGCCGTGACCAAAGCCTTTGTGACCGTCGATCTGGGCTATCAACTGCCTGAGCGCTTCATCAAACAGGCCCCGGTCGTCCATTCGGCGGTCGAGGATGAAGCGGCGGCCAAAACCGCCCTGTGGCAACGCGTCTGGCGCGACAAACAGGTCGAGATCGCCGTCCTGATCGCGATGCTGCTCACCCTGTCGGCGATCTTCTTCTTTCAGAAGCAGTTCACCAGAAACGCGCGGGTGTTCTATTGGGTCCGCATCGGTTTTCTGACGATGACGCTGGTGTTTTTGGGCTGGATGACGAACGCGCAACTGTCGGTCGTGAACCTGCTGGCGCTTGGCGGGGCTCTGCGGTCTGGCTTTAGCTGGGATGCGTTCCTGCTCGATCCGCTGGTGTTCATCCAGTGGTTCGCGATCGCAGCGGCGCTGTTGTTCTGGGGCCGGGGGGCCTATTGCGGCTGGCTCTGCCCCTTTGGCGCGCTGCAGGAGCTTTCGAACAAGATTGCGCGGGCGGTCAAGGTCCCGCAGTTTGAGCTGCCTTGGGGGCTGCATGAACGCTTGTGGCCGATCAAGTACATGATCTTTCTGGGGCTGTTCGCGGTCTCGCTGACCTCTTTGCCACGCGCCGAAGCGCTGGCCGAGGTCGAGCCGTTCAAGACCGCAATCATCCTGAAGTTCGCGCGTGAATGGCCCTTCGTGGTCTTTGCGCTAAGCATGCTTTTCATCGGATTATTCGTCGAACGATTCTACTGCCGTTATGTCTGCCCCTTGGGGGCAGCACTCGCGATCCCGGCGCGGATGCGCATGTTTGACTGGCTCAAACGGTATCGAGAATGTGGCAACCCCTGCCATACCTGCGCCAATGAATGTCCTGTGCAGGCGATCCATCCGACGGGCGAAATCAACCCCAACGAATGCGTCAACTGCCTGCACTGTCAGGTGCTGTACCAGTCTGACGCAAAATGCCCGGTCATCATCAAACAACTCAAACGCCGCGCCAAAGCAAGCGCCGGCACGGAAGCGCTGGATGCGTTTTCCACAAAACCACCGGTCTTGGAAAAGACCTGAAATAAAGGAGATGGACTATGTCTGAAGAAGAACGCAAAGCGCAAATGCGCCTGAACCGGCGTCAACTCATGGGAGCAACCGCAGGGGGCGCTGCATTTGCAGCCGCCGGCGGTGCCGGGCTGTTGGGCAGTGCGGGCAAGGCGAACGCGGCAGAGGGCGCATTCAATCTCGCCCCCGGAGAGCTGGACGAATACTACGGTTTCTGGTCGTCAGGCCAATCGGGTGAAATCCGGATTCTCGGCTTTCCGTCCATGCGCGAACTGATGCGGATCCCGGTGTTCAACCGCTGCTCGGCCACCGGATGGGGCCAGACCAACGAGAGCCTTCAGGTGCTAACCGAAGGGTTGCTGCCCGAGACCAAGGAAATGCTCGCCAAGCGCGGTATGAAAACCTATGACAACGGCGATTTGCACCACCCGCATATGAGCTTCACCGATGGCACCTACGACGGGCGCTATATCTTTGCCAATGACAAGGCCAACACGCGGGTCGCGCGCATACGCTGCGACATCATGAAATGCGACAAGATCATCGAGATCCCTAACGCGCAGGACATCCACGGCATGCGCCCTCAGAAATACCCGCGCACGGGCTATGTCTTTGCCAATGGCGAACATGAAGTGCCGCTGGTCAATGACGGGCAAATTCTGGATGAACCAGATCAGTATGTGAACATCTTCACCGCGATTGATGGCGATGAGATGAAAGTCGCATGGCAGGTGATCGTGAGCGGCAACCTTGATAACTGCGATGCGGATTATCAGGGCAAATATGCCTTTGCGACCTCGTATAACTCGGAAATGGGCATGAACCTTGCCGAGATGACCGCCAATGAAACGGATCACTGCGTCGTCTTTAACATCGCGGCCATTGAAGCGGCGGTAGAAGCGGGTGAAGGCCAGATACTGAACGGCGTGCGGGTGCTCGACGGGCGCAAGGCGGCCAATTCGCAGTACACCCGCTATATCCCCATCCCCAACAGCCCGCATGGCTGTAACGCGGCCCCCGACAAACAGCACATCGTCATCAACGGCAAGCTGTCTCCGACCGTGTCCGTCATTGACGTGACGCTGGTGGATGCGGTGTTTGAGGGCGCGGACCCACGGTCCTGCATCGTCGCGGAGCCTGAATTGGGCCTTGGCCCGCTACACACCGCGTTTGATGGGAAGGGCAACTGTTTCACCACGCTCTTCCTCGACAGTCAGGTGGCCAAGTGGAACATGGAAAAGGCGATTGCGGCCTATAACGGTGAAGACGTCGATCCGATCGTCTCCAAGGTCGATGTGCATTACCAGCCGGGGCATAACTCCACCTCCATGGGCGAAACTTCAGAGGCCGACGGCAAATGGCTGATTTCGATGAACAAGTTTTCGAAAGACAGGTTCCTCAATACCGGGCCGCTCAAGCCCGAAAACGAGCAGCTCATCGATATCTCCAGCGGCGAGATGAAGGTGGTGCATGACGGGCCGACCTTTGCCGAACCGCATGACAGTATCATCGTGCATGCCTCCAAGGTGAACCCTGTCAACATCTACAGCCGCGATGATCCGGGCTGGGAAGCGGCGCGCCAGCAGGCGGCAGCCGATGGTGTCGATCTTGAGGACGGGCATCCCGAACCGATCCGGGATGGTAATAAGGTGCGGGTCTATATGTATTCCATCGCGCCGGAATTCAGCCTTGAGAAATTCACCGTGCAGCAGGGGGATGAGGTGACCGTCTATGTCACCAACCTTGATGACATCGATGATGTGACCCACGGCTTCTGCCTGTCCAACCACGGTATCGCCATGGAAGTGGGGCCGCAGCAGACTGCGTCCATCACCTTCACTGCGGATCGACCCGGTGTGCATTGGTTCTACTGCAACTGGTTCTGCCACGCGCTACATATGGAGATGCGCGGCCGCATGTTCGTAGAGCCGCGGGCGACCTGATCCATGCGGTTGCTCAAGGCGTTCCTGTTCCTTCTGATGATACTGGCAGGCCCTGTGTTTGCCAGCGGGACGCCTTTGCAGCCACTGGTTGATGCCACAGCACCGGGCGCGGTGCTGCGGCTTGCACCGGGCCAATACACTGGCCCGGTGCACCTTTCGCGTCCTGTGACCCTGATCGGCGTGCCGGGCGTGCATCTGGACGCGGGCGGGCAGAGTACGGTCCTCACGGTCGATGCTGAGGGCGTGCGGGTCGAGGGCCTGCGTCTCACCGGGTCCGGTGACAGTCACGAGACCAAGGATGCAGGCATTACCCTGACCAAAGCCGCCACCGGCGCGGTGATTGAGGGCAACCTTTTACAGGGCAACCTTTATGGTATCGATGTGCATGGCGCGCGCGATGCGGTGATTTCGGGCAATGTCATCGAAGGCCGTCAGGGCCACCGGATGAACCAGCGTGGCAATGGCATCTACGTCTGGAACGCGCCCGGCACGGTGGTCGAGGGCAACGATGTCCGCTGGGGCCGGGACGGGATTTTCGTCAATACCTCCAAACGCAATGTGTTCCGGGGCAACCGGTTCCGCGATCTGCGCTTTGCGGTGCATTACATGTATGCCAATGACAGCGAGGTCAGCGGCAACCTGTCGATGGGCAACCATCTGGGCTTTGCGGTGATGTATTCGAAAAAAGTGCGTGTGCTGGATAATGTCTCCATCGGGGATCGGGATCACGGGGTGATGCTGAACTTCACCAACCGTTCCGTGGTGCGGGGCAATTACGTGCAGGACGGGGCCAAGAAGTGCCTCTTTGTCTATAACGCGCATAAGAACGAAATTGTGGACAATCGGTTTGAGCGGTGCGGCATCGGCATCCATTTTACCGCCGGGTCTGAACGTAATGACGTCACGGGCAACGCTTTTGTCGGCAACCGCACGCAGGTCAAATATGTCTCGACCAAGTGGCTGGACTGGGCGGCGGAGGGGCGGGGCAACTACTGGTCTGATTTCGTCGCGACTGATCTGGATGGCAACGGGATCGCTGATGGCACCTACCGGCCCAACGACAGCATTGACCAGATGCTCTGGCAGCAGCCCGCCGCACGCTTGTTGTTGGGATCACCCGCGGTGCAGCTTGTGCAATGGGCGCAATCGGCCTTTCCCGCGTTAACGCCGGGCGGTGTCATGGACAGCGCCCCGCTGATGCGCCCGGTTGAGATCGCCGTGCCGGATTGGGGGAATTCCTATGGCGGATAATATCGTGCTGGAAGTCAGCAGATTAACGCGCCGCTTCAAGGGCGCGGATGGTGTGTCTGACGTGTCGCTGAGCGTCAGGGCGGGCGAGCGGGTCGCACTGCTTGGCCACAACGGCGCGGGCAAATCGACGTTGATGAAGGGTATCTTGGGGCTGCTGCCCATCGACAGCGGCACGGCCCTGATCGCAGGGCATGAGGTCGGCAGTACGGCCGCGCGTGCCGCCGTCGCCTATCTGCCCGAAGCGGTATCGTTTCACCCGGCCCTGACGGGGCGCGAACAGCTGCGGCTCTTTGCAAAACTCGCCCGCGTGGAGCGCCGTGACGCCGACAACCTGCTTGCCCGTGTCGGGCTGGAGCACGCCGCCGAACGCCGTATCGGCACCTATTCCAAGGGCATGCGGCAACGGCTGGGCATGGCGCAGGTGTTTCTGGGCAAACCAGCGCTGGCCTTGCTGGACGAGCCGACGAGCGGGCTTGACCCCATCGCGCGCCATGACCTCTATTCGCTGATCGACGCGCTGGCCGCGCAGGGCACCGGCGTGATGATCGCAAGCCACGCGCTGACGGAAATCGAGGCGCGCACCGACCGCATCGCCATTCTGCGCGGGGGTCAGCTGGTTGCGGATGCGCCGCTGCAAGAGCTGTTCGCTCGGGCTAATATGCCGATCCGGTTCCGGCTGTCCGCGCAGGCCGATGCCACCGTGTTGTTTGACCGGTTTGGCGGGCAGCGCATCAATGGTGCGCGCGTGGAGTTCAACGTCACCCCGGATCAAAAGATGGCCCGTTTGGCCGATGTCACGGCCATGGGCGCGCAGGTCGCGGATGTTGAGATTATCCCGCCCTCGCTCGAGGACCTCTACCGATACTATTCAAAACCTGCGGAGGCTTCATGAGCGCTCTTCTCGCCATCGCCGCCACCGAATTCCGCATTCTGCGCCGCAATCGCTGGCTGGTCATTGCCACGGCACTGCTGTCGGTGTTTTCGCTGGCGCTGACCGTATCCGGGGCCACCACGTCCGGGGCATTGGGTGTTGATTTGCTGACCGTCTCCGTGGCCTCGATGACCACACTGGCGGTTTATCTGGTGCCGTTGGTCGCTCTGTTGATGTCGTTCGAGGCCATCGCGGGGGATGCGGAACGCGGGTCGCTGGCCTTGGTTCTGACCTATCCGGTGTCGCGTGGCGTGTTGCTGGCGGGCAAGTTCCTTGCGCATCTTTTGGGCCTCGCCATCGCGGTCGGGATTGGTTTTGGCCTTGCCGGGGCGCTGGCCTTTGCGCTGGGGGGCGCGGGTGTGTCCAGTGGATTGGCGCTGCTGCGGCTGATGCTGGGGGCGGTCCTGTTGGGGGCGGCCTTCATCGCGCTTGGCTATGTCGTATCGGGGTTCAGCCGGTCTGTTGCCGCCGCCGCCGGGGGGGCGGGGTTCATCTGGCTGGTCCTCGTGGTGCTTTATGATCTGGTGCTGCTCGCGCTTGTGGTCTGGGATGATGGCGGGCTGTTCAGCCGTCAGGTGTTTCCGTGGCTGCTGGCGGCAAACCCGGCGGATGCCTTGCGCCTGTTCAGTGTCACGGCGTCTGCCGATCAAGCGCTGGTGACGGGCATGGGGGCTGCGGTTGCGGCCCTGCCGCAGGGCGCGGCTTTGGTGTCTTTGTTGCTGTGGCCGCTGCTGGGTCTGGCGCTGGCGCGCCTCGTGTTTGGACGGAGGGTTCCATGAAGAAACTGTTGCTTTTGTCTTTGCTGTTCCTGATTGCCTGCAAAGAAGAGCTGGCCGAGGCGCCGGATCCCATGCCGTTGACCGCCGAGAATGTGGCGCATTACTGCATGATGAACATCTCCGAACACCCTGGCCCCAAGGCGCAGATATTCCTGAGTGGCGTGCCGGATCCGATCTTTTTTGCGCAGGTGCGCGATGCCTTCACCTATCTCGCCAGTGCGGAGCAGGAAGGCTATGTCGCCGCCGTCTATGTCAATGACATGTCCACGGTGTCCTGGGACACGCCGGGCGCGGAAAACTGGATGTTGGCGCAAAACGCGCATTACGTCGTGGGGTCGGACAAACCCGGAGGTATGGGCGCGCCCGAACTTGTGCCCTTTTCAGACCCCGCCCGCGCTTTGGCCTTTGCCAGCCGCTATGGTGGAGCGATCTACGAAAAAAATGAGGTGCCCGATCAGGCCTTTCTGGCCCCGGTTGAGCTGACTTTCGGGCAGGAGGAAAACGGATGACACAGCACGGATTTTCGCGACGCAGGTTTCTGAATTTTGCAGCGGCGCTGCCGCTCGTCGGGCTGTCCACAGGCGCAATGGCGGCGGCTCCGGTAGCGCGCTGGCAGGGGGTGGCGCTTGGTGCCTCCTCGCAGATCGTCTTGTCAGGGGTAAGCGACGCCGAAGCCGCCCCCCTGTTCGCGCTGGTGCGTGATGAAATCGTACGGCTTGAGGGTATCTTCAGCCTTTACCAAAACCACTCGGCCCTGTCTCAATTGAACGCAACTGGCCGTTTGGATCGACCGGCCCCGGAACTGCTTGAAGTCTTGAGTATGTCGCATAGCGTCTGGGAGGCGTCTTTTGGTGCCTTTGATCCTGCCGTCCAGCCGCTGTGGATTGCGCGCGCAGCGGGCCAGAGCCTCGCGACACCCCGCGGTGATTTTGGCGATCTGACGTTTTCGACGGATGCCGTCGTGCTGCGACCGGGCATGGCGCTGACGTTCAACGGGATCGCGCAAGGCTATATAACGGACCGCGTTGCAGGTCTGTTGCGCCGTGCCGGTCTTGTCGATCTGATCGTGGATGCGGGGGAACAGCGCGCAATGGGCAGCCGTCCGGACGCAGGCGCATGGCGGGTCGGCATTTCGAACCCAGCAGGTGCCGTGCTAAGGGAAGTCCACCTGCGCGACCGGGCTCTTGCGACATCCTCCCCACGCGGGACGGTGTTGGCAGGCGAGCAGGGTCACATCATCGATGCGCGCAGTGGGGTGTCTTCGCAGCGATGGAATACGATCAGTGTGTTTCACGAGAACGCAGCCCTCGCGGACGCGTTATCAACCGCCGCCAGTTGCCTCTCTGTAGCGGAAACCGAGGCGATGTTCGCCCACTTCCCTGAGGCGGAACTCGCTCTGCGCGTTTAGGGCGGTCAATTACTGCTTGCGGATCAAAGCCCGGAGAACGAGCCTGTCTTTGATCATGGCGGTTTGGCCACGTGTTCGCACGCCGTGCTCTCTCAGTTCCAGAAACGTCCGCGACAGCTGCTGCGGACTTGTCCCGATTTTCGCAGCGATCAGGGATTTGCTGAACGGTAGGGTGAATTCCTGTCCGTCTTTGACATGATCAGACTGTTCCAGCAGAAATTTTACCAACCGCTCCCGGATCGTACGGGATTTGAGCCATTCGACGTCATCCACGAGCCCGTGCAATTTCTTGAACAAAGTGGCCAGTGAATGCGTCAGAACAGAGCGGTTATCTTGCATCAAATCGAGCAACATCGCCCCATTTACGGCAAGCGCGCGCAGATCGGTCATGGCTTGACAGGACGCTGGATACGCTCTGCCGAGCAGCGCAGGGGCTTCAGCCAGGCAATCCCCTTTGTGAAAGGCCTCGACGAGCGTGTGTGATCCATCGACCTCATCGCGGGTAATCTGCGCCCAGCCGTTCAGAATCAGAAAGAGATTTTCCGCACGTTCCCCCTGTTCGAACAGGTATTCTGAGCGCTTCAATTCGACGACGCCACCGGGCGCGACAACACTGGACAGATTCACATCGGTCATTGTGGAAAACAGTAAAGAACCTCTGAGCGCTTCACGGTCAAGGTCGTTCAGAAGTGCTATGTTCATAGGGGAGGTTCCTCAGGTGTCCGGTCTGATTTTATCTTACACTTTTGCGCAAGACCGTAAACGCAGCACACCGAAATTCTGTCAGTTTTCTTTTACACTTTCACCCTGCATTTGAGATTCCTCAAAGACACTGCTGCGTTAACGATTAGATTACTATGCACGGTCGGTTTTCTACTCTCAGGGGAATCGCCAGACGATGCGTCGCTAGCCACCTCGCCTTGGAAGCAACAGAAAGAAATGAAATGAGAACCATGTTTGAGATGGCGGGGCGCGCCCCGATCTTTAGGCACGTGCCACCTGCGGATTTAGAGCGTTTACTGCAAAGATCCTCCGTGCGCCAACTCGACCGTGGCGCCTCGGTGTATCTGCAAGGCGAAGAGGCGCATAGCCTGTACGTGGTTCTCGAAGGGTGGGTGAAAACCTATCGGATGACCCCCTGCGGCAACGAGGCCGTGGTCGGCATTTTCACCAAATCCAGCAGTTTCGGAGAGGAAGCGGCGCTGGGGAACCAGAGTTTTGTCGCGGGGGCTGAAGCCGTGTCTGCGGGGATCGTTTTGCAGATCGATGCACAGGTTCTGACGCAGGCCCTGTCAGGGGATATGGTGCTGTGTCAGTCGGTTCTGGCTGGTGCGATGGAAAGCAACCGCTGTCTGGTGGAACATGTCGAACAACTGAAATCTCATACGGGCGGGCAGCGCATCGCTGATTTCCTGATTTCGCTTTGTGGGGATAAAACCGGCAACTGCACCGTGATCCTGCCTTATGACAAAGTGCTGATTGCCGCCTGGCTCGGCATGAAACCGGAATCCCTGTCCCGCGCCTTTCGGCGTCTCAAGGCATATGGCGTGACGATCCAGAAAGATCATGCCATTATCGAGTCAGTCGAACGGCTGGCCCATTATGCAGATGAAGACCCGGCCGAATCCTGGAGTGCGAAACATGACTGCAAAGCTGAACGCTGTATTGGAAGCAATTGATGCGGCTAATCGCGCCGATCCGGTGCAGGAACCTGATGACGCAGGCGTAGATCAACCCGAGGCTTATCTTTACGGGCTGCGCATGACGTCTGAGCTGGACCGTTTGTTTGGCGATCAGGCCAGCGATGTGTTGCGCATCGCCGCACGCGGTCAGCATATCGAACGCTGGATGCTCAAACGGGCGGAGTATCCCGAGGGCCGTGCCGGATATCTGCAGTGGCGGCGTGATCAGGGCAAAGCGCATGGCGCGCGTCTGGCCGGATTTATGCAAGACGCAGGCTACGACGCGAACTCCTGCGCGCGGGTCGGTGTGTTGCTGCGCAAAGAGGGCATCAAACGCGACGCCGAAGTGCAGCAGCTTGAAGATGTGATCTGCTTTACCTTCCTCAAGTGGTATTTTGCGCCCTTCGCGGCCAAACACCCCGACGAAAAGGTATTGGACATCGTTGCGAAAACCGCACGCAAGATGTCACAGGAGGCACGCGTGCGTGTGTTGTCAGAGTTTGATCTGCCAGATTCTCTGGCGGATGCGGTCAAGGCTGCGGCCTAGAGCGTCTGACGAAATACCTGAAACACCAAGTGTCACGTAACGCCTTAGGCTGCCAGAAACAGGACCAGCAGCAACGCGACAAAGCTGAACAGCCCGAACAGGATGCCCCCTGACCACCCTTGCACCCCGCGCAGTTCCAGATAATCCAGCAAGACAAGCCGGGCCTTGAGCCATGCGCTCAGCAGGATCAGACCACCGGCAACTTTGGGCGGCAGGGCGCTGAAATGCAGCGCTGTGCCCAAGGCGGTAAGGGCTGCAAGTGCGAGCCATGCACGGATCAGAGTGCTGCGCGTCATAGCAGGTAGATGACCGGAAAAAGCAGCACCCAGACCAGATCGACCATATGCCAGAATGCAACGCCGGTCTGGATGACGCGGGGGTGCGCGCTCCAACCGACCAGTGCCAGAATGACGATACCCGCGATGACATGGGCTGCGTGAAAGCCGGTAAGCAGGTAGTAAAACGTGTAGAACCCATGCGTTTCAAACGTGATCCCGGCGGCAGATTTCGCGGCATATTCGATCCCCTTGAGCCATAGAAAACCGAGGCCGAGCAGGCTCGCCGCCAAAAGCCAAAGGCGCGCGGCGCGTGTCGTCGTGGCGATACAGGCAAGGGCTGCGAACAGGCCCGAAGTGATCAGGATGATCGTATTCGTTCCAGCCAGTTCAATCATTAAACTATTCTGAGCGCTGGCAAATCCCACCGGGTCGGTCAGGCGCACACCCATGAAGGCCGCAAGCCCCGCACCGAAGACCGCGAGTTCGGAAAAGATCAGTACCCACATCATGACCTCGCCCGGCAGGCCCTTTACTTGCGTGCTCACCCACCATCCCCGACGAGTTGGCGGTAAAGCGCGGGCAGGGTGGTGATCAGATGTTCGGGTTGCGCGATGACCGCATAACCGCCCGGCCCGAAAAGCCGGGGAAACCAGCTTTGCCCTTTTGGATCAACCGTGATGCCAAAGACGGACTGGCCCCGCATCCGCGCCTCACGCACGGCCATGCGGGTGTCTTCGATGCCGTGACGCCCTTCGTAGTGGTCGATGTCGTTGGGTTTGCCGTCCGTCAGCACCAGCAACAGCTTGGCCGATTGCGGTGTGGTTTGCAGGTCCGCCGATACATGCCGGATCGCGGCCCCCAGACGGGTGTAAAACCCGGGGCGCAGGCTGGCCAGCTTGCATTCGACCTCGCGGCTCATCGGTTCGGTGAAATCCTTGCACCGCTCCACATAGACGCGGTTGCGGCGCAATGACGAAAACGCGTGGATCGCCAGCGGATCACCGCAGGCATGCAAACCCCAGGCCAGCGCGGTCAGCGCCTCGCGTTCGATGTCGATCACAGCACGGCCGGTCACAGCACTTTCGGTGCTGCGCGAGGTGTCGATCAGGATGGATACCGCCAGATTGCGCGAAGAGGGCCGCGTCTGACACCAGAGCCGATCATGGGCTGACCCGGTCGCGGCAATGTCGGCGCGCGCGCGGATCACGGCGGACAAATCCAGCGTGTCCCCATCGGGCTGCGATTTCAACGTGACGGGGCGCGGGCGAAAGGTTTCGAACTGACGGCGCACGTTGCGGATGCGGCGTTTGGCGGCGGCATCCTGCGGGGCAGGGGCATCGGCGGGTTCGGTTTCCGAGGCAAAGACCCGGCAGTGATCGGGCAGGTAGCTGTGGCTTTGCACATCCCATTCGTCATAGGTGTGTTTGCCCGAGATCGCCTCGCGGTTCACATCAGACGGGGCCAGATCGAGGTTCAGCTTGAATTTGCTGGCAGGCGCTTTGGAGATATCGGTGAGAGAGAGTTCCTCAAGGTCATCCATGGCCTTTTTCGCCGCCTCCAGATCATCGTCGTCGGTGCGGCGGTTCAGGTTCAGGAAATCGGTAAAACTCAGGATCGCTTCGAATTTATGCAGGATCAGGCTGTCGCGCCGCTCGGTCTGATCGGCGGCTTTGCGTTTGCCCTTTTTGGTCGTTTCCAGCGTTTCCTCGGTGCCTGTTTCGGCGTCTTCGGGGATGTCATCGATGGTCTGAAAAGCACTGGGACCACCGGGCATCAGTCGGGGCCATAGCGGCACGGGGCGCAAGGAGCGATACTTGCGCGGGGCGGCCCCCGGTGGCGCTTCGGGGGCGTCGCCCTCACCCAGAACATAGCGCGCCAGCATTTCAGCGCTGGCCTCTGCGCGGGGCAGGGCGGTGCGGGGGCGGGCGGCCAGATGCGCGTCTTTCAGAGCCACGAACAGTGTCTTGAAACCGGGGTATTGCGTCAGCGCGCGCAGGGCCATTTCCTGCCCTGCATGCAGATAGGCCAGATCAGCGGCCAGCGGATCATCCGGTGTCGCAGGGATGGCGCGCACACCGGCAGCGCAGACCGCCAACCACGTATAAAGGCCGCGGTTCAATGCGCTATCAGCAAACAGATCGAGGGTAATCGGCAGGCGCAGGATACCGCCGTCAAAGCTGGCCTGGGGCGCGTGCTCGACCCAGGTGCCCAGCTTGCGCCGCCAGCTCAGCCGGTGATGGCTGGCCGCGTTCATGACGGGGCGGATTTCGACGGATGGATCACCGCCCAACCCCCGAAACAGCACCGACAGGCGGGCGGTTTCATCTTCCAGATGCACAGCCGCCTGCGGGGGTGTGGGTTCGGGCGCGTCGAAATGGCTGGCCCAGCGGTGCCAGATCTTGCCGATGGTTTCTTCCGGCTCCCAAGGTTCCAACGCGTCCGACATAGGTTAGCCAAAGACTGCTGTGACGATGTCGCTCAGGCCTTGCTGCACGTCCTCGTCATCGGACAGCGGTTCGATCATCGCCGCGTGGATGGCCTGTTCGAGCGGCATGCCCTTGGCGATCAGCGTTGCGGTGTAGATCACCAGCCGGGTTGAAACACCTTCCTCGATATCCTGACCCTTGAGCGCGCGATACTTGCCCGCAAGACGCACGAGGTTCTGACAACGATCGCTCTCCAGCCCGCTTTCCTGCGCGACAATCGCAACCTCCTGATCCATCGGGGGGAAATCGAAAGTGGCTGACAAGAACCGCTGCCGGGTCGAGGGTTTGAGCGTTTTGAGGATATTCTGATAGCCGGGGTTATAAGAGGCCACCAGCATGAAGCCGGGCGCGGCCTCCAACGTTTCACCAGTGCGGTCAATCGGCAGGATGCGCCGGTCATCGGTCAGCGGATGCAGCACGACGGTGACGTCCTTGCGGGCCTCGACGACCTCATCGAGATAACAGATCGCCCCTTCGCGCACGGCACGGGTCAGCGGGCCATCGGCCCAAACCGTATCGCCGCCTTTGAGCAAATAGCGCCCGATCAGATCGGCCGCAGATAGATCGTCATGACAGGCCACGGTATAAAGCGGGCGACCAAGGCGGGCAGCCATATGGCTGACAAAGCGGGTCTTGCCGCACCCTGTCGGCCCTTTAAGCAAAAGCGGCATATTGGTTTCATAGGCCGCCTCAAAAAGCTCACATTCGGAGCCTTGTGGCATGTAAAAGGGGGCGTCAGCCGCCCCCTTGCCAAGTGTGGGAGATTGCATGTTCATTCCGCAGCCACCGGTTGTTTGTCGCTGGGCGAGATGATCTCCTTGCGGGGGACTGCCACGGCGTAGATGAACAGCAGCGCCCCGAGCACAACGGCGATGCCGGAGCCGAACCGCATCCAGTAGAAGATGGTGATCGCATCCTGAACATCCATGAAATAGTCGCCCTGCACGCGCTGTGCATGGGTTTGGACCGTGCCTGCAAAGGTCAGCACAAAGGTCATGAAGGTCATACCACCTGCCATCAGCCAGAAGGACGCCATGTTCAGCACCTGATTGTAGGGATCACGCTTACGCAGGATCGGGAAGGCATAGCTGAAGATCGCGAGGTTCAGCGATACATAGGCCCCAAAGAAGGCAAGGTGCCCATGCGCTGCGGTGATCTGCGTGCCGTGGGTGTAGTAGTTGATCCCGTGCAGCGTATGCAGAAAGCCCCAGACACCGGCCCCGAAGAACGCCAGCGTGGCGCAGCCCAGCGACCACAGGAGAGCGGCCTTGTTGGGGTGATCCTTGCGGCCCTTCCAGACCATGACAAAGGCAAAGGCCATCATGCCAAAGAAAGGAACGACTTCGAGGGCTGAGAATACGGATCCGATCCACTGCCAGTAGCCCGGTGTCCCGATCCAGAAATAGTGGTGGCCGGTGCCGAGAATGCCCGAGAACAGCGCGGTGGCGACGATCAGATAGAGCCATTTTTCGATGATCTCACGGTCAACACCTGTCAGTTTGAGCATCAGGAATGCCAGTACGGAGGCCATGATCAACTCCCACGTGCCCTCGACCCACAGGTGAACGACGTACCACCAGTACATCTTGTCCAGCGCGAGGTTCGACGGGTTGTAGAAAGCAAAGAGGAACAGCAGCGTCAGCCCCCACAGACCCAGCAGCAGCACGTTGGTGATTGCGGTCTTGCGGCCCTGCAACACGGTCATGGTGATGTTGTACATGAAGATCAGCGCGGCCACGACGATGCCCATTTTGACCCAGACGGGTTGTTCAAGGAACTCGCGTCCCTCTTTTCCCAACAGCCAGTTGCCCTCAAAGAGGTTGAACAGATAGGTCACAACAACGCCGAGCGTGCCCAGCACCATGATCGCCAGCTGGATGTAGGCCAGCAGGGGCGAGTGTATTTCACGCTCTGACTCCTCGGGGATGACAAAGTATGCCGCCCCCATGAAACCCAGCAGCAGCCAGACGATCAGGGAGTTTGTGTGCAGCATGCGCACGATGTTGAAGGGCAGGATTTCGGACAGGAAGTTGGGGCTGACATAGATCCAGCCCAGCAGCAGACCCCCCGAAACCTGAATGGCAAACAGCCCGAGCGCTACGGCAAAGTAGACAAGGGCAATGGATTGAGATTGGTACTTCATGGTGTTTCCTTATCCAGCGTCGTTCGGTGGCCAGTCCTGATTGCGGATCGTGTTGGTCCACAGCAGGAAGTCGCTCAACGCGCGGTACTCTTCGTCGTTCAGGCCAAAGTTTGGCATCTGACGGCGCCCCTCGATGCCGGTGGGCATGGCGTCCATCCACCCCTTGAGGGTCTCGAACGCGGCCTCGGGGTCATCTTCGACGCCCCAGCGTGTCATCACGTTGCCCAGCTCAGGCGCAAAGTACGCCCCTTCGCCAAGGATGGTGTGACAGTTCACACAGCCGTGGATTTCCCACAGGTTTTTGCCGTGCTCGACCCCTTCGGTCAGCGTGGCTGCATCCGTCGAGGTGGTCACGATATATCTGTGTGAATGGACCGAAAGTCCGACAAAGATGAGTATGAAAAATAATGACCCGCCATAGAATATGTTACGGGCCATGGAAGTCGTGAGAACGTCACGCATCCTTTGCTCCTTTTGATAGCAGGCCTATGAAAACACGATGGTTAAGGCGGCGCGTTGCCGCCTTAACAAAAGTCAAGCTGGGCTCAGTTGAAGGTCGCGAGATAGGCGATGACGTCCGCGATATCGTCGTCTTTCCGCAGACCCGCAAAGCTCATCTTGGTCTTGGGCATGTATTCCTTGGGTTTTTTGAGGAAAGCCGCCATTTCCTCTTCGGTCCACACCAGACCGTCACCGGCCATCGTCATCAGCGCATCCGAATATTTGAAATCAGGATTAGCCCCCGCAGCGGCCCCAATGATGCCGTTCAGCGTGGGGCCCACCTTGTTTTTGGCGTCTTCGCCCACGGCGTGACAGGCTTTGCATTTGCGAAAGACTTTTTCGCCGCTGGCTGGATCACCCGAGGCGAACGCAGGGGCCGCGAGGGTCAGGGCCAGCAGGCCGATTGTGAGTTTCTGGAACATGTATTTGTCCTTTCAGATCAGGATTATGCCGCGCGATTGCGACGTTTGAGAACCGTACAGGTGTGCGGCTCGTGAAAGATCATCTGACAGCGAAGACAGAGGATGCATTCGTTTGGATTGATGCGCCCGAGCGGGTCGATGGCGCCCACGGTGCATTGTTGTTCACACAGGCGACATTCGCGTCCGCATTGGGGACGCCGGCGCAGCCAGTCAAAGATTTTCAGCTTGGCCGGGATCGCAAGCGCAGCCCCCAGCGGGCAGAGGTAGCGGCAATAGGCCCTCTCAACGAAAAGCCCCACGAACAGGATCGCACCGACAAACAGCAGGAAGGGCCAGCTGCGCACGAACCGAAGGGAAATCGCGGTCTTGAACGGCTCCGCCTCGGCGAGGATCAACGCGTCTTTCATCGAATAAAACGACAGGCCGAGGATCGCCAGAAACAGCGTGTATTTGATGATCCACAGCCGTTCATGCACAGCATGCGGCACGGCGATCTGTTTGATGCCGAGACGGCGCGCGGCTTGGTTTGACAACTCCTGCAGCGCTCCAAATGGGCACAGCCAGCCACAAAAAACACCCCGGCCCCAGAACAGCAAACCAAGGGCCGTGAACCCCCAGAGCACAAAGATCAGCGGTTCGATCAGGAAGACTTCCCACTTGAACCCGTTCAGCAGCGAATGGACAAAGGCGACCACCTGCACCACGGACAGCTGCGCGCCGAGGACCAGCCCCAGCCATACGAATGTGACAGACAGAAAACCCATCCGCGTCCACAACCAGAGGCGCGGGCGTTTCACAAAGGCGTCTTGGAAAAACAGGATCGTAAAGAGCGTGCCAAGCATCACCGCAAGCCCGATCAGGGGCCCTTGCTTTTGCTGCCATGCCGCTTGCCATGCAGGCGGTGGGACTGGCATGGCGGCGGCGGGAGTCACGAAGGCTGCACCCAGCTCAAACGGCACCGAGATGGGGAAAACCACATCGCCACGGGTGGCCGAAATGGTCACGGTGAAAGGTTCGGCGAGGTTGATCTGGTCACGTGGAATGGCAAAGAGGCTGGCCTCTTTCACCTCTGGCGCGTCGTCCGGTTCGAACTGGTTCAGGCGCTGGTAACCTGATGACAGCGGCGTGAATTGCCGCCCGTCCTGTTCGAGCATGACCCGGTCGAAAACCCCGGACCTGCGCCACGCGGTGCCGCGGTGCGAGTGCAGACCCCGGCTGGCGATCAGCAGGGCGTCATGATCTGCGGGCAGAGCGGCAATGGCGCGGCGAAACCCCTGCGCGCCCAACAGGTTCTGCCCGATCGTGGCCGGGTCCAGCACGCTGATCCACGTCTCAAGGAATATGCCGTCCTTGTCGGGGATCGGCGGATTTGCATCGGGCAAGGCGGCGCGCGCATCGCGCAGGCTCACGCTTTGGGTGGCGAAAGCGCCCATCTGGGTCAAACTGGCCCAGTTCGCAGGTTCAAAAGACACACGGTCAATGCCTCCGCGATCCGAATGGGCCAGCAACCGCGCGGTGTGCAGAATTGAATCGCGAATCACCCCCGTGGACACAGTCGCGCGACTGATGATGTCGGGCGCGTCGCCCTCAAGGCCCTGCGCGCCCATGCGCAAGCCCGCGAATCCGTCCACATAATCGGCAATGTCCTGATCCGATATACCCAGCGTCAGGATAGGTTCTGCATGTTCAATCAAACGCGCCCCGGTGATGGCACCTGCACCGTCCACAGCGACCAGAATATCCAGCGGTTTGCCTGAATAACCGGTGGATTTCAGCACTTCCCAAGTGGATGCGATGTGCCCCATCACGCGGCGGTCGCCCGCGTCCAGAACTTGCCAGAGGGGCAGAGGTGCTTCTTGTCTTTGCACCAGCACCTGCGCTGTGTCCGCCCCCACCAATGCGCGGGCCATTTCAGCGTCGGGAGCCGTCTCGCCCCACGCGG